>NZ_CP118181.1:655834-983752 GCF_028748145.1 Entomospira culicis
ACTCTAATTCTAGCCAATTTAAGGGATAAAGTCAATAACTAGATGAGCGTATTATCGGCAATAACGGCATTTTTACGAATAATGATAATGTTATCACGAATGATATAGGCATTGTAGTCGCCATCCTTGAGGGAGTTGGGCGAGAGACCGATTTTACAGTTATTGCCAATACGTGCATTTTTGTCGATAATACAGCGATGAATCTGGGTGTTCGAGCCGATTCCAACATTGGGGATACCATTTTTTTGATTGGCGCTCTTTTGTTCTTCGGTTTCGTAAAAATCGGCACCCATCATCAGTACGCCAGAGAGATGCACATGATCGGCGATCATGGAGCGCACGCCAATCACAGATTGTTCGATGTGGCTTTGCGAAATAATCGAGCCCTCACAAATAAGCGTATTTATGATTTCGCTGTTATTAAATTTCGTGGGACCAAGGTTGAGCATTCGAGTGTAAAGGGGATTGAGTGAGTCGTACATATTGAAGGACGGGAGGTTGGAGGCGAGATTGATGTTTGCCTCATAGAAGGATTTAATGGTGCCGATGTCTTCCCAGTATCCACGGTAAAGATAGGCGTTGACTTTTAGATTTTTGATGGCATGCGGGATAACTTCTTTACCGAAGTCGAGCATTTCGTTATCCAGAGAACTTTCAAGTGTTCCCCGATTAAAGATATACATTCCCATGCTAGCTAAGTAGTTATGTGCTGGATCGATATTGTATTTTTGGCGATACGCCTCGGGGATAGCCATGTCAGAGATATCTTTATCGGCACCGGGCTTTTCTAAAAAGTCGATGATTTGTCCGTGTTCATCAATTTTGAGGATACCTAACTCGTTGGCAGCCTCGCGGGTTACGCAGGTGGTGGCAATGGAAACTTCGGCCTGTTGCTCTTGGTGGCGCGCAAGGAAATCTTTGAGATCCATCTGATAGAGTTGATCACCCGATAAAATGATATAGTGACTAGGATTAAAAGGATGATAGTGTGTGATATTTTTACGCACTGCATCGGCTGTACCATTGAACCAACTGGTGCTACTGGGGGTCTGTTCGGCAGCGAGAATTTCGACAAATCCACCACTAAATTGATCAAATTTATAAGCAGAGTTGATGTGTGTATGAAGACTGGCTGAGTTAAATTGTGTCAAGACAAAGATATGATTGAATCCAGCGTTGATACAATTAGAGATGGGGATGTCCACCAATCGATACTTACCGCCGAAGGTAACGGCGGGTTTTGAGCGTTGCTCGGTGAGTGGATAGAGCCGACTGCCTTGCCCACCACCAAGGATAATGGCTAAGGGATTATGCTGTTGCATGTTCAACCTCCTATTAGATTGTAAATTTTACTTATACGTCTCTTATAGTATATCCTTAGTGCGCGAAAAATGCAACTAAATTTCGTTGGAAAAGTCGATTAATGGAATTCTCCCCACTTTTTTCCGCTTTCGAGGTTGATGGTAAGAGGAATTGGCGCAGGCAGACTCTTTCCGGCCTCTTGCATGGCTTGGGTGAGGAGAGTCTTGGCGATATCGAGATGATCGTGATGGACTTCGAGGATGAGTTCGTCGTGGACTTGGAGCAAGAGGTGTGCATTGAGTTGGTACTCTTGGAGGAGGGTATTGACACGCAACATGGCCAGCTTGACGATATCGGCAGCACTACCTTGGATGACGGTATTAAGGGCGATGCGTTCGCTGGCAAGGCGTTCGTTGTGATTTTTACTGTTGATTTGGTGGATGAGGCGACGGCGCTGGAGGACGGTACGCACCTCGCCATGCTCGTTGGCGTAGGCGACACTCTTTTGTACGAACTCTCGGACTTTTGCATAGCGAGCAAAGTAGGAGTCGATAAATTTAGTGGCTAAAGCGCGGGGAATTTTAAGCTCGTTGCTAAGGCGAAAAGCCGACATCCCGTAGATCACCCCAAAGTTGATAGTCTTGCCAATGCGTCGCTGTTCGCTGGAGACCTGCTCTTGTGGGAGTTGAAAGAGGAAGCTTGCTGTCTCTCGATGGAGATCGCGCCCATTGGCAAAGGTCTCGAGCATGATGGGATCTTGGGCAAGGTGAGCAAGCACGACCAGTTCGATTTGACTATAGTCAGCACTGATCAGTTGGTAGCCCTCGCGCGATTGAAACGCTTGGCGGATTTTGCGCCCTTCTTCATTTTTGATGGGGATGTTTTGGAGATTAGGATTAATGCTACTCAAGCGACCGCTGGCGGTTCCACTCTGTAAAAAGCTGGTGTGGATGGCGTTTTCGGGCGTGATCTCTTTGAGTAGTCCTTCGACGTAGGTGGATTTGAGTTTTGCGACTTTGCGGTACTCTAAAACCGCTGGAATGAGGAGATCTTCTGGGTGGAGGCGTTGCAGTTCGCGCAAAATGTGGACATCGGTGGAGCCTTTTTTGAGGTCGGTAAAGCCTAACTCCTCGAAGAGCACTTGAGCGAGCTGTTTTGGTGATTGGACATTAAAAGAATGCCCCACGAGATCGATGATTTGCGCCTCTAGCTCCTTGCTTTGACGTTCAAGTTGCTGACCATAGTCGCGTAAGGCCTGGGCATCCAGCTCGATTCCCCGCCACTCCATCCTCGCAAGAATCGAGACAAGGGGCATCTCGAGATCGAAAAAGAGTCGATCTAACTGCAGGCTTTCCATTTGTGGGCGAAAGAGTTGGTAGAGAGCGAAGGCGAGGCTGGCATCTTCGCAGGCGTACTCGGTGCTTAGCGTGAGGGAGACCTCATCGAAGCGTTGGTTTTTGGCGACAATATCGCTGTAATGGATGGTTTGGTGGTTGAGATAGCGCTTGGCGAGGGTATCGAGGTTGACCGGTGATTGGCTGTCGATGAGCCATGCCGCGATCATGGTGTCGAAGTATGGGGTGAGTATTATGTCTAGTGGAAAAAGAAACTGCATATCGAATTTGAGGTTTTGCCCGATGAACTTGACCCCGCTAGCAAAGAGCTTTTTGAGGTGGGGTAGCGCTTCGTCAAAGGCGAGGGTTGCTTCTCCTTTTGGTGCAGAGAAGGGGATATAATAACCGTGCTTGCCGTCGAGGCTAAAGCTCATCCCCACGATCTGATCTTGGCGCGGGTTGAGGCCAGTTGTCTCGCTGTCGTAGGCAACAATACCTGCTTGTTCGATCTCCTTAAAGAGGTTGATAAGTTCGGGAATGGTGGTGATGAGGGCGTAGGTGAGCGGGAGCTTTTGCGGTTGGCTGTCGGGCTGGGAGTTTAGCTCAAGTTGGTGCTGAAAACGCGAGGCAATGGGTGGGATATCGGATAAAATTTGTTTGATGCCCAGCGCCTCTAACGCTTGATGGAGCCTACTAAAGTGAACTGAGGCGAGGTGGAACGCTTCTATGTTGATGCTGGGTAGGTCGATGTCGCGTTTGAGGTCGACAAGCTCCCAACTCAAGAAGGCCATCTCTTTGGCACGGATCAGCTTATCGCGCGTGCCGGCGGGGGTTACGTGGTTGATTTCGTCATAGATACGCTTAAGCGAGTGGTGCTTCTCTAAGAGCTTGATAGCACCTTTCTCCCCGATACCGGCGACCCCTGGGATATTGTCGCTGGCGTCTCCCAGAATCGCGAGATAGTCGTGGATTTGGTGAGGCGGTACGCCCATTTTGGGCAGAACGTCGGATGCGCTCATGGGTTCGACCCCTGCTTTAAATTCACGCTTGGTCGTGAAACGTAGCATTGTGATTTCCTCATTGAGCAACTGCATTAAATCCTTATCCCCAGAGATAATTACGGTAGCTAATCCGGTTTGATGGCGTTGCCAAGCCAGCGAGGCGATGATGTCATCGGCCTCGTTATCCCCAATGCGTAAGGTGATAAAACCACACTCGGTTAAGATGCGTTCAATGTGATCGCTTTGGCTACGTAGTTCGTCTGGGGGGGCGGGGCGATGGGCTTTATATTCGGGATAGCGCTTGCGTCGGAAGGTCGGTTCGATAGGATCTAGCGCCACGACAAAGTGTTCGATATCAAAATTTTTTATGAGAGAAAAGAGTGAGCGAAAAAAGACCACTATTGCGGTGATATTTTCCTCTTTACTATTGCGCAATGGGGCTTGCTTACCCATGCTGTAGTAGGATTTATAGATGAGCGCGTAGCCGTCGAGAATGTAGAGCGGTTTAGACATCGATAGACCTCTTTTGTTTCGTTTACAATATTAAATGTAAAAAGAAAGAGAACGTCTTCGCAGGAATCGCCTCTTTGCCTCTCATTTATCGGCAAGCGAATGCTCGATTCTACGCCGATTACTGGGGGAATTGTTAAAATTTTCTTCAAAAAAAGAAAAAAAATCGATATCTTGGGCAATTTCTTTTAATGTTTTAGCCAAAGATGACGAAAAATATGTTATAGGTAGACATACTTGGATGGTATCGTCGGTAACAGGGATGTTAGATGGTGATACGATCTGTACAAAGACAAATCATGGAGGAAAAGAATGATTATTAATCACAACATGAGCGCTATGAATGGTGCTCGCAACAACAAACTTGTTGAAGGCGACCTTAAGGGAAACATGGACAAACTCGCTAGCGGTCTTCGCATTACCAAGGCAGGCGATGACGCCTCTGGATTGGCTGTATCTGAAAAGATGAGAGCGCAAATCCGTGGTCTTCGCCAAGCTAGCCGTAACGCTGCTGATGGTGTTTCTATGATCCAAACCACTGAGGGTTACCTTCAAGAGACCACTGATCTTGTCCATCGTATCCGTGAGTTGGCTGTTCAATCTGCCAACGGTACGTATGCCGATGAAGATCGCCAGTACATTCAGGTAGAAATTGCTGCTCTCGTTGATGAGGTAGATCGTGTGGCAAGCCATGCTCAATTTAACGGCATGAACTTGTTGACTGGTCGCTTTGCTGCCGAGAACGGTGGTAACGAAGTTACTGCCAGCATGTGGCTTCATGTTGGTGCGAACATGGATCAACGCATTCGTGTGAACATCGGTACGATGACTGCTTCGGCTCTTGGATTGAAAGAGTTTGGTACTGGTACCATCATCGACGCTCTTACCACCGAGAGTGCTAACAGCGCAATTGGTGTAATGGACAATGCTCTTCAGATGGTAAACAAACAACGTGCTGATTTGGGTGCATACCAAAATCGTCTCGAAATGACCATCAAGGGTCTTGACATTGGTGCTGAGAACCTCCAAGCTAGTGAGTCTCGCATCCGCGATCTTAACATGGCTGAAGAGACTGTGAAGCTCACCACCAACCAAATCCTTTCTCAAACTGCCGTTGCGATGCTCGCTCAAGCGAATTCCAGCAGTCAGAACGTATTACGTCTACTACAGTAGTAGCGTTTACTTTAAGGAAAAAAAGAGTCTGGCAACAGACTCTTTTTTTATACACTTTAAAATGAGATTTACTCTCCCTCAACACTTTCGTCAAGATCTTCTAAGGAGAATTCAGCGCCTTCTAATCCTGGTATCTGCATGCTACCAGACATGTAAATTTGGAAGATAGCCATCTCAATGCTGTTGATATACTCGCCAATTTTCTCTTCGTCAAAGAGAGCGGTTGCGATTTCTTTACTACCTAACAACATGCCCGTAACGTCGCGGTAATGTGTGGTGAAGACTTCTTCTTCATTCTCTTCGGTGTACTCCGGAAGTTCAGTGGTGGTGGTTAAAATGATAGCCGTGTAGAAGCCAAGGGGGGTGTTGATGTCGAGCATGCCGGCATCTTTTAGCGCCTTAATTTGCTCTGGAGTAAAGAGTTCTTTGAGAAGATTGTCGCTGATTTTTGCATTAGGTTTCTTGTAGTCGCTGTAGGTGTTGGGGTATGGGGTGGTGTTTTCGTGGACGGCATCGAAAACGCTCGGTGCAGACTCATAGAAACCTTGCATCTCCATGAGGTGCTCATAAAGGGCATCACGACCCTCTATGGCTTGTGGGTCAACGGTGAGCTTGGGCGATTTATCCGTACAGCTCAAACTAATCAGAGCGATGGCGCTCATTAACATAAACAGACGTTTCATAGAAACCTTCCTTAAAATAAATATATTACTAATGTATATGATATCCAAACTTTGTAAATTGTCAACATGCCAATAGAATAAATTCTGAAACCTAGCGATGTCTTATCATAATTTAATAAAATAACTCTTAAATTTTCCAAAAATGCTCTATGCACACTTAGATAAATGTGCTACAATAAGATTACTAGATTAGCAGTAAAGGAGTGGGGAGTATCATGCAACGGGTGCAATTTGTTTCGGCAAAAGAGGCTATCGCCTTAATTCAAAACAATGACATAGTAACTACGGGTGGATTTATCGGTACAGCAGTACCAGAAGAGTTAATGGTAGTATTAAAAGAGCGCTATTTCGCTAGTCAAAGCCCACAAAACCTTACAATTATTTTCGCTGCCGGCCAAGGCGATGGCAAAGAGCGTGGTATCAATCACCTTGCACAAGAAGGCTTGGTAAAACGTATGGTGGCGGGTCATTGGGGATTAACGCCTAAGATGGGCAAGCTTGCGATGGATAATAAAATCGAGGCTTACAACTTTCCTCAAGGCGTCATCGCCCAAGCCATGCGCGCACTTGGGGCGGGCATGCCGGGTATCCTCGCGCGCACGGGAATCGGCACCTATATTGACCCGCGCAACGCTGGCGGTAAGGTTAATAGCAAAACTACCGAAGATTTAGTCAAACTCATTACGATAGATAATGAAGAATTTCTCTGGTTCACGCTTCCCAAGCCCACCTTCGCCCTGTTGCGCGGTACTTGCGCCGATAAACATGGCAATATCAGCATGAAACACGAGGCACTCACCACCGAAATGCTCGCGCAGGCCATCGCCACCCGTAATAATGGTGGGACGATCGTGGTGCAGGTGGAAGAGGTGCTAGAGGATACTTATATAAACCCACACGATGTCGTGATTCCTGGATCGTTTGTCGATTACGTGGTGCAATCTTCCGACAAGAGCATGCATATGCAGACCTTCGGCACACAATTTAATGAGGCCTTTGTCATGGAAGAGCCTCAAGATATGGCGAGCGATTCTGTCGATGCCTTACCGTTAGATGAGCGAAAAATTATCGCTAGACGCAGTGCTTTAACACTAGACAAGCATAAAGTGATGCTCAATTATGGCATTGGCATGCCCGAAGGAATCCCTCAGGTGCTTCGCGAAGAAGGGCTTATTGATGCCTTTATCCCTACCGTAGAGCCGGGAATTGTGGGGGGAACACCTGCTGGCGGGCTTGATTTTGGTGCATCGGTCTATCCATGGGCAATCATCGATCAACCCTATATGTTTGACTTTTACGACGGTGGCGGACTGGATCATGCCTTTTTAGGGCTAGCCCAGTGTGATCAGTTTGGTAATATTAACGTCTCGCGCTTTGGCCCTAAGTTTGCAGGCTGTGGAGGCTTTATTAATATCACGCAAAACGCCAAAGAGGTAGTCTTTTGTGGCACGTTTACGGCAGGCGGCTTAAAAATTGCGGTTGATAATGGCAAACTTAACATTCTTGAAGAGGGTAAACATAAGAAATTTGTACAACATGTCGAGCAAATTACCTTCTCGGGGAAAGAGGCGGTAAAGGCGAAAAAGCCTGTAACCTATATTACCGAGCGTGCGGTTTTTATGCTTAATGAGCAAGGGTTTATGCTCACCGAGATTGCTCCAGGGGTCGACTTACAGCGTGATATTCTCGATCAGATGGAGTTTGTCCCGTTGATTAGCGAGAATTTGCGCGAGATGGACGCCAGAATTTTTGTAGAACAAGTGATGAACTTGTCCTTTTAATTAGCATCATAATTGTAACTAGGGAGATGGGTGAAGATGGAAGTGATGGCATTGTTGATTGCACTAGGTATTTTGGTGATACTCTCTTTTAGTGGTATTTCCATGTTGATTGTTGCGCCGTTTACGGTGGCAGTCTTAGCGTTGTTGTCTGGAGATATGCCTATTTTAACGGCATTGACAGGTCCTTTTATGACCTCGACAATGAACTATGTGCGCGATTTCTTTTTGATCTTCTTGGGTGGCGCGCTCTTTGGCAAGATTATGGGTCAAACTGGTGCGGCTCGAAGTTTAGCGCTCTTTATTGCGCAAAAATTGGGTAAAGAACGTGCGATGTTAGCAGTGGTTTTGGCTACGGCGGTGCTTACTTACGGTGGAGTCTCGTTATTTGTGGCGGTTTTTGCGATCTTTCCTTTGGCGAAAGCGCTCTTTGCAGAGGCTGATATCCCTAAACGATTGATTCCTGGGGCGATTGCATTAGGTGCATTTACCTTTACCATGACGGCGCTCCCAGGGACTCCGCAGAGCATTAACGCCTTGCCCACAAACATTTTAGGCACCACGATTTTTGCCGCACCTATTTTGGGGACAATCGGGGCAATCATTATCTTTGGGGTGGGCATGCTCTGGTTGAACATGCGCGTAAGGCAAGCAAAAAAGCTTGGCGAGGGCTATGGGGAGACGATAGAGAATTTGGCGGTGAATCCTAATGAGAAGAGCATGTCGGTGGTGTTAGCAATTTTACCCTTAGTGACGATTTTCTTGGTGAATTTAGCGTTGACTTTTCTCTTTAAACAAGCGAGCGTTGTTGCTTACTTTGCCCCTTTTGGTGGAGTCAATAATACTTGGTCGCTGATTTTAGCCTTATTGGTGGGAATTTTATTGAGCTTATTTTTATATCGTAAAGAGATTGGTGGACGAAGTGCGCTGTTGCACTTGGTCAATCAAGGGGCGGAGAGTTCGCTTTCGCCTATCTTTAACACGGCACTGATTATTGGATTTGGTGGAGTGGTGCGTCAGACAGCAGCCTTTGCGCTCTTTCGTGATGCAGTGATGGGCTTGGCGATTCCCGGTTTATACAAAGTAGCGATCGCTAGCAGTGCGATTGCAGGTATTACCGGATCTTCTTCGGGCGGTGCGGGGATCGCATTGGAGGCCTTGGGATCGGAATTTTTGGCGATGGGTATCGATCCGCAAGCAATCCATCGTGTCATGCTGGTCTCCGCTGGTGGCTTGGATAGTCTACCTCATTGTGGAGCGGTGGTAACCCTTTTGGCTGTCTGTGGGGTCAGTTCGCGCAAGGGCTACTTGGACGTGGGAGTAACCACTGTAGTGGGGCCGGTTTTAGCCTCGCTGACCATGATTATCGTGTATAATACATTTGGTATTGTTTAATTTTTCTTAGCTTGAGGACTCTCCTTGCGCTAAGAAAATGTGGCAAGACTGCGTGTGTATATATAGTATTGGAGGTTGAAAATGAAATTTTCAGAACTAGAAGTAGGCATGAAGGCGTCGTTGAGTCGTACGGTAACCGAGGCTGATGTAGCGATGTTTGCAGGTTTGAGCATGGATTTTAATCCCGCGCACATGAACGAAGAGGCGGCAAAATCGGGGGTCTTTAAACAGCGTGTGGCGCACGGAATGCTCTCTGCGGGCTTTATCTCGGCGATTTTGGGCACTAAGCTTCCGGGTGAGGGCAGTATCTATATGGGACAAACCCTGCAATTTACTGCGCCAGTCTTTTTAGGCGACACGGTAACGGCAACGTGTGAGATTACCCAGCTGATTCCAGAAAAACACCGCGTCATTTTATCAACTACTTGTACCAAGCAAGATGGTACGGAAGTGATTAAGGGCGAGGCAACCATTTTAAAGCGCGATTAAAAAAGGGAGTAAAAGAGTATGGATTTTAATTTAAGTGCAACGCATTTGTTGTTTCAACAGATGGTGCGAGACTTTGCGAATAATGAGGTAAAACCTCTTGCGCATGCTATCGATGAGGAGGAGCGCTTCCCTATCGAAACGGTAGAGAAGATGCGATCTTGTGGATTTTTTGGCATTAACGTGCCTACTCAGTATGGCGGTGCTGGTGGTGATCAGCTCTTGTATACCATCGCGGTGGAAGAATTGGCAAAGGTTTGTGGTACTACTTCGATTATGTTGTCGGCACATACGAGTTTAGGGATGGCGCCGATTTTAGAGTTTGGTACCGAGGAGCAAAAGAAGCAGTATCTTCCTAAAATGTGTACGGGTGAGTGGCTTGGAGCTTTTGGTTTGACCGAGGCCGGCGCAGGTACCGATGCGGCGGGTCAGCAGACGGTAGCGGTGTTTGATGAGAAGAGCAATGAATGGGTGCTTAATGGATCTAAGTTATTTATTACCAATGCTGGTCAGGCACATATCTATATTATTTTTGCAATGACCGATAAGAGTAAGGGAACGAAGGGTATTACCGCCTTTATTGTCGAGGCGGATCGCGCAGGATTTTCGGTAGGTCCTAAAGAGAAGAAGATGGGTATCCGCGGAAGTGCGACGGCTGAGTTGATCTTACAAAACGTGCGTATTCCTGCTGGTAATCTTTTGGGCAAAGAGGGGATGGGCTTTAAAGTTGCCATGATGACCCTCGATGGCGGGCGTATCGGAGTGGCTGCGCAGGCGGTTGGGTTGGCTGCAGGTGCGCTTGAGTCTACTGTGGAGTATGTTAAGGGGCGCAAGCAGTTCGGGCGTTCGATTGCACAGTTCCAAAATACACAGTTTCAATTGGCCGACATGTATACTAAGGTGGAGGCTGCCCAACTTTTGCTCTATCGTGCTAGCATGAAAAAGCAAGCCAAAGCCCCTTATAGCACTGATGCGGCGATGGCTAAACTCTTTGGGTCGGAGGTTGCTATGGAGGTAACCACGAAGGCGGTGCAACTGTATGGTGGCTATGGTTATTCGCGCGAGTATCCTGTGGAGCGTATGATGCGTGATGCCAAGATTACAGAAATTTACGAAGGAACCTCTGAGGTTCAGCGCATGGTTATTGCTGGCGCGGTGTTGCGTTAAAGAGAGGAGAGATTGAGAATGAATATTACTGTATTGGTTAAGCAGGTGCCCAACACTGCCGAGATTCGCATTGATCCTGTAAAGAATACGTTGATTCGAGACGGTGTGCCGAGCATTATTAATCCTGACGATAAGGCTGGATTGGAAGAGGCGTTACGCCTAAAAGAGCAATTTGGTGCAACTGTTACGGTGCTTAGCATGGGGCCACCACAGGCAGAGATTGCTCTGCGCGAGGCGATGGCGATGGGTGCAGATCGGGCGATTTTAGTGAGCGATCGTAAATTTGGTGGCGCAGATACCCTTGCTACCAGTACGACATTAGTTGCCGCCTTAAAGCAATTGTCTAGCGATTTGATTATTGCAGGCCGTCAAGCGATTGATGGGGATACCGCGCAAGTAGGGCCTCAGGTGGCTGAGATGCTCGATTTGCCTCAAGTATCGTATGTAAAAAAGCTTCAATTTGATGGCAAAAAGACGCTTAAAATTGAGCGGGCAATTGAGGATGGACACTATCTGCTAGAGGTGGATCTGCCTTGTCTTATCACCGTGCTTACCGAGGCCAATAAACCGCGCTATATGCATGTGAATCACTTAGTAGAGGTCTTTAAGAAAGAGGTAGAGATTTGGGATTTTGCCAAAATTCAACCAGATGAGAGCCAAATTGGTCTCGCTGGATCGCCTACTAAGGTGAAGAAGTCTTATACCAAGGGTGTCAAGCAATCGGGTAAAATCGTACAGCCTGCTAATGCAGAAGAGGCGGCTGATCTTATTGTGGAGAAGCTCAAAGAGCTCTTCATTATTTAAAGGAGGCTAACATGAATATTGCAGAATATAAAGGTGTGATGGTTTTTGCCGAACAGCGCGATGGGGTTTTAGAGAGCGTTGGTTTAGAGCTCATTGGTGAGGCGAGTCGTTTGGCTGCGCATTTAAAAGAGAGTGTAACGGCGGTTTTGGTGGGATCCAACATTAAAAGCTTGGCTACGGAGTTGGCAAGCTATGGTGCTGATCGCGTAATTATTGTTGATGATGCGGTGCTATCTCATTACGATACCGAAGCTTATACCCAAGCTGTAACCGCGGTGGTCAATAAGTACAAACCTGAAATCTTTTTGGTGGGCGCTACGACATTGGGGCGTGATTTGGCTCCGCGGCTATCGGGTCGCTTACGCACTGGTCTTACTGCTGACTGTACCGAGCTCTCGATTGATGAGGCAACGCGCGAGTTGTGGTCGACACGCCCAACCTTTGGTGGTAACTTATTGGCGACGATTGTCTGCCCCGACCATCGTCCACAAATGTCGAGTGTGCGCCCCGGCGTGATGGCTAAATTGGCTAAAGATACCAGCCGTAAAGCCGATGTCATTGAGGAACAGATCACCTTTGATAAGAGTAAATTTAAGGTGCGTTTCATCGACAAGGTGGTGGATAAATCTAAAAAGATCGACATTACCGAAGCCAAGGTGTTGGTAGCAGGTGGTCGCGGTGTCGGTAAGGAAGGTATGCCTCTCTTAATCAATCTTGCACAGTCGCTTCATGGCGAGCTTGCTGGTACGCGCGCCCTTGTTGAAGAGGGAATGGTTGAGAGTTCGCGTCAAGTAGGGCAGACGGGCAAGACCGTTAAACCCGACCTCTATATTGCAGCTGGCATCTCTGGTGCAATTCAACACGTTATTGGTATGGAGAATTCTGAGCTTACCATCGCTATCAACACCGATAAGGAAGCCCCGATTTTTCAAGTTGCCGATTTGGGTGTTGTTGCCAATTTCCATGAGGTTGCTCCTGTTCTCATTAAAAAGTTAGGAGAAATTCAAGCGTAAAATAGGAGAGATACTCCAAAATGAACTTGCACTTTATTCCATTTTGGAGTATCATAAAGATGTTATGAGAGAAGAAAGTTATCCTACTTTATATGCCAAAGCCTTTATCTGTCCGCTGTGTGGTGTTTATTCCGAACAACAGTGGCAAATTCTCTACACCAAGAATAGCGCTAGGATCTCTCTCTCAACCTGTCAAAAGTGCCAGGCTACGATGCTCTGGCACAATCATGAAATCATTGAGCCACCTATCGAGATGACCCTACCTCTTCATTATCTTACTCCTGAGAGTTTAAAGCCTGCGTATCTCCAGGCAATGATGGCGCTCAAATACGACGTCTCCTTGAGTTATGGCTACATACAACAGGCGATTTATCAACTCTTCTGTTACATGAACGGTCGTGCCTCTGTGATGCTTGAGGATGTGGTGCGCTGGCAGGAGGTGGAGCTAGGCTCGTGGGAGCTCTGGCAAGAGGTGCGCAGCTACTATATTTTTGAGGATAAGCGTAATGATAGCATGCAAATTACTTTACAGCATCCGCCCACGCGCGAGGAGGTGGAGCGCGGATTTCGTCTCTTCAATCGTATTGTAGAAGAGTGTCTAGCTACTCCGCGCCACATGGCGTATTATTTCTCTCGAGAAGCTGACGAGCAATCACGACAGAAGCGTATCGATCCTGACTTTTTCTCAAGAGATTAATGAGGCAATAATCTTAGATTTTTTAGCAACAAGCAGATAGAGGAGTAGGTGGAGTGGACAATTTTGATAAAATAGAGCTTGATTCATATGGTCAATGGTTAAATATTCGTGAGAGTTTAGCACAAATTGCACAACAGCAACATCAGGATGAACCCAATAAAGAGATTTTACAATCGGTACTGCAAGAGCTTCATTTGGTACGCGAGCGGTTGGATCAACTTCAAGAACAGACGGATACGGCTGTTCCATTGCCGACTTCTGCTTCTAGCAACTCATTATTGTCGCACTTTGATCTTCCCAATACTGGGGAACCTTGTGAGGAGTTTAATCCGCTTGCGCAGGGCTTAATACAGGTAGAAGTTCCGACAGAGGCGATGGATGCCTCTTCGCCTGAGAGTTTAGTGGTGAATGACGATTTGCGCGAGCTTTTGGCGTCGATTCAGCAAGTACCTCTCTTGCCTAGCGAACCCGAAGCGATTCAAGCCTTTTTAGAACGCGAAGTCGTGGTAATTAATAAAAAGGAGATAGCTGTTGCTTCGGATCTCTTCCTTTTTGACGAGACTGCGCCATCCCTTGCTATCGTACCAACAGAGGATTCTGTAGAGATTATTGTGCCTGATGAGGAGAATCTCGCGCCTCTGAGTACCGTTGAGCAATTCATTGAGCCTGCTTCGGATGAAACAATGAATCTATCTTTTATTAAGAAAGATCTAGAGAGTGATGAGGTAGAGTTAGCACCCTTGGAGTTAGACGCGTTGAAAGGGGATAGGCTCAATTTGCTAGAAGATACAGGGGTTGTGGAGAAAAAAAAGCTCCATAATGATGCGCTACTCGATTATGACTCTTTTGATATGGATGATGATTTTATCGATCAAAGTATGGAGGAATCGCTCTCTTCTGCAGTGTTAGAGGAGCTGGAAATTGCCGAAGCCGAGAAGAGTTTTTTTGAGGATGAGGATGATCTTATTGAAATAGAGGAGAGTGATTCGTATATCGTGCAAGATGGCGAGCAAGAATTTTTGTTGCTTGCACCATCAGAAGAAGAGATCTCTCCCTCAGAGGAAGATCCGTATGATTTTTCGCAAAGAGATCTCATTGAAAAGAAGAAATCACCCGATACTATGAGTAGAGTTCTTGAAAATTTTAATGTACAAGAGTTGGATTTTCAACAAGTGCGAGACATTGTCTTGGCTATTAAGGATGAGCCAGTGGAGTATATGGAGTTGCATCATGAGCTTCAGCACGAAGAGCATGCGTCCTTGGATAAAGCAGAATCTTTTTGCTTATTAGATGAGTGGTTGAATAAAATAGATGAAGACGAGGAGAATGAAGAGATGGCATATGAACTTAGTTCAGATTTAAAGGGAGAGATGCGCGCCATGTTGGCGTACTTTGATGATTTTCTTAAGGATCTGCCAGAGGATAAGGTGGTTGAATTTGCCGAAAGTCCGGCGTTTAAGCTTTATAAAAAGCTCTACAAAGAGTTGGGGGTTAAAAGATAATGGGGTTGTTAGCTAGAGCCGAATCGGTTATTGCAGAGCGCCGAAGACGGGAGTATCAACCCATTATGATGAGCGCAGATAGTACGGCGCATGTTACAGAAAATAAATTACAGAAGTATGTCGAACAGATGGAAGATGCCGATCGTCGTGTCTACGTATTGGAGCTAAACACGGAGACGTTGCTTGATGAGTTGACCAAACAATCTGATGATCCTGTGCAAGAGAGTGAAATTCTCCAGCAGTGGAGCGATATGCTTTATGAATTATTAGGTAAAGATAGCTTTGTTTTACATGTGGAGAAGAATCAATATGTCATTATCCACAGCTCTGATGATAGTATGATTAAGAGCTTTTTGGTCTCTGGTATTGTGCGTTTTGCCTCTGATGTCTTTGGGGTCGAGGCCGAGGAGAGCTGGTTTGTTCCCAGTTTCTACTCGATGAATGCCAGTGCTATGGAGCGTTTTGCTGTTTGGATTCAATAATCATTTTTTATGTTGATAACAAAAAGTAGATGTCTTTACATCTACTTTTTTATTCTCTCTTTGTAATCTTTATTTAGTAATTTTGCACGTTTCTCTCTTTACTAAATAGGAAGAGGGTAACGGGAATGACAAATAATGTGAAGAAGGTCGATAAGAGCAGTCCGCCACTCACCGCGACACCTAGCGATTGAATGACGTTTGCTCCATCACCGATAGCGATAGCCAGTGGAAGCATTGCTAAGAGGGTGGTAACCGTGGTGCTGAGGATGGCTGGAAAACGGAGCATACAAGCATGGATGATGGCCTCTTTTTTTGATCTGCTTTGGGTATCATGGATATAAAAATCGACAATTAAGAGTGAGTTATTGATGGCAATTCCTCCCAGTAAAATCATACCAAGCATAGAGTTAATCGATATACTAAGGTTGGTTGCATCGAGGGAAAAGATAGCGCCGATGATACCTAAGGGGATAGCAAGTAGGATTATAAGGGAGAGTTTAAAGGAGTTGAATTGAATGGTCAGTACGAGAAATACGAGGAGGACACTAATCACGAGGGCGACAGCTAAGGAGCGAATGGCATCATTGGTGATGGCTCTGGCATCGAGCATGCGATAGGAGTAACCCGCATCGAAGGTGATATGTTCTTTGATAAGATCTTCAAGTTCCCGTTCATAGCGTACCAGATCGGCAGGTAGCGTATTTTTGGGCGTGCGTCCACGTATTTCGGTGAGGGTAATTTGATCGGTGATGGAAATCATGCTAAGCCCTTGATCCTCCTCGATGGTAAAAAAGTGGCTCACAGGAAGTGCCATATTGTTGTAAGGAATCAAAATATTACCGACATCTTCTTTACTAGAGAGGGCAGGAAAACGAAAGAGCGGACGCATCTCCTGTCCATCATCTAGGAGGAAGGTTACTGGTCTACTCCCATTAAGATAGGTGGTAATCAGCGAGGTGAGGCGCGCTTTGGTGTATTCAGGGAGATCGATAAAGACTTCGTCTCTGGCACGAAAGATAAGCTCGCTGGTGGGGGTAGTGCTAGGAATGCTGAAAATACTCGTATAGGCACGGGTGCCTTCTGCATTTTGTACACGTAAGGTAAGGTCAACGATTTGCTCTAAATAGTGAAAAATCTTCTCCTGTGAGGCTCCGCTAACGGCTACTTGTACGGCAAAAGTATCTGGCAGAGGCATGGCCGCGGGGTTATATTGGGATACGACAAATGTCCACGTATTATCAGAGATAAGATGACTTTGGAGAATTTCTAAAGCTTCTTCGGCATGCTTGGCACTGGTAAATCCGAGAGAGAGTGTGCCTTGGTTCGTGCCAGATGTTTTAAGCAGGCGGGTGCTTAAATGCTTTCCGATGAGATCCATGATTTGATCTTCGATGGGCTCGACCTCGAGGATAAAGTCGTTGATATTATCGACATCGCTGTGTGTTAATTTAATATTGAGATTGGCACTGTTAGGCTCCTCCATAATAAGGAAAGGGATTTGCCCTGTGGTAACGATAAGCAAAGAGAGAGCAAAGAGCACCACAGAGCTACTTAGTAGGATGATGCCACGTAATTTAGAGCCTAAAAAGAAGCTAAGTCCGCCTTTATAGAGCTTGAGAAGAAATCCCATGACCGCGTGGGAAAGACGTAACATCCAACTATCGGGTTGGGGTTCTCTCTCTTGTGGGATGTTTTTTGCATTTTTGGAGGGTCGAAAAAAGTAGTAGGCTAAGAGTGGCAAGACGGTGAAGGAGACAAAGACACTCGTGATGAGGGTGAAGATAATGGCAAGCGCAAGGTCGCCAAGGATAGCCGCGGCGAGGGGAGAGGTGTATCTAAGGGGAAGGAAGACAGCAATGGTGGTGAGTGCGCTCATAAAGACGGGTTGGGCAACTTCGGCGGTGGCTTTGGTGATGACTTCTTTGATGGGCAAGGGGTTGGGGAGCCTTGCATTTTCGAGACGATGACGATGGATATTCTCCATCACAACGATGGCAGCATCGAGCGACATACCTACCGCTAAGGCTAATCCAGATAAAGAGATAAGATTAATCGAAATATCAAAGTTATATAAAAAAATGAAGGCATAGATGATAGAGATAGGAATCGCCGAGACGACGATAAAGGTGTTGCGAAAGACACCAAGAAAGAGGAGGGTTACGATCATCGCGAGAATAGCGCCGATGATAGCGGAGTTGAGCACATTATTGATGGCGACATCGATGAATTGGGCGGGGTTGAGCAAGACATCGGCCTCTACGGTTTGGGAGAAGAGTGGCATCTTTTCGTTGATGATGGCGAGAACTTTTTCCGCCATCACTTTGACACTCTCTCCTTGTTTGGGGGTAACGTTGATGACGATAGCAGGCTCGCCATCGACACGATAGACATTACGCGGAAGATCATAAAAGACTTTGACCTCGGCAACATTCCCAAGAAGGATCGTCTGCTTGCCCACGGTACCTACTGGAATCTTTTCCAGATCGAAAATATTACTAATTGAGCTTAAACTACGCACAGTAAAGCTCTTACGTCCATCTTGAAAGTTACCCATGCTCACGGTGCGATACTCACTGCTAACGCGATTTAAAATACTGTCTACCGTAAACCCATAGCTAAGAAGCGTGTCTGGATGGAAGGTTACCTCGGCTTTGAGTTGCTGGATGGGACTAATGTCGAGGATATCGACCTCGGAGAGGTTATTGATGTCATCTTCAAAGAGGGTAAGTGCCTCCATGTAGATCTCTTCATTGGTGAGCATGGAGCTGTAGAGGGCTATCGAGAGTTCTCCTGAGGCACCGCCGTCACTACGCGCACCAAAGAGAGGCTTGTTGAAGGAATTGGGAAGAATGGATGTGAGTTGACTGACAAAACTTTGTGTCGCCAGCTCTGCCTCTGCAATGCTCATGCGCCAAGGGAATTCGAGGTTAATGGCGATAAAACCGCCACGTCCGGTGAAGTAGGTAACAGAGCTTGATTCTAGATCGGCAATAGCAAGAATGGCCGATTGGATTTTTGCATTATAGTCATTATACATGTCTTCGGCAGCTACGCCGGTGGCAGAGACTTGTACGAAAAAGGCAGGTTTTTGGGTACGTGGATAAAAGCTGACGGGGGTTTGTCCAATGAAGATAATGCCTGCAACCAGCAAGAGCGCGAGAATGAGAAACCCTGCCCGCCGATTATTAATAAGAAGTTCAATAAAGCGCTTCATGATGTCTCCTTAATTGCGGGGTAGGGTTGGCGATGGGTTATTACCTTGTTGTTGGTTGTTTTGGGTTTGATTATTGCCTTGTTGTTGGGTATTCTCTGGCTGTTGATTAGGCCGAGATACGCGTACGGTATCACCTGACTGTGGGATACGTCCAGGAAGCTCGCGAATGATCTCTTCGCCCGCCTCAATCCCGGTGAGGATGACTACATAGTCGCCAAAAGCCTCGCCGAGCTCTACTTGCCGATAAGAGACGATATTATTTTCGTCGACTTGCAAGACGTGGCTTCGCCCATAGCGTACCAGAATCGCTGATTGACGGACTGCAATACTGTGGGTGCGATTGGTGCGTAGTTCGACGCGTTCAAATTTACCAAAGAAGAGATCGGGGGCGTAATCGAAGGTAACCTCGATGGTAAAGAGACCAGTTTGATAATTGGGGATAATGGGTAGGTAGGTGATAGTGCCTTGGCTTTGGGTAATAATTTGACGTTGTTGGCGGATAATCTCGCGCATGCTCTCTTTAAATTGTGGATCTTCAGAGCGCCGAATCCGCTCTTGGGTCGCCTCGATGAGGGCATTGGCGCTCTCGATGCGCCCCGGTAAGTAGACGCTGTCGCCAAGGGAGAGTTGGTGGAAATCTTTCTCGCTAATTGCTAGTCTAATTTTAATCTTATCGGTTTTAGCAAGGGTAATCACCGAGGTGTTTGCTTGCACGCGCTCCCCAACATTGAGGTCGATATGCACCACCATACCACTGTTTTGGGCATAGATGGGCGTGGGTAGGTAATTTTGCGCCACCACGGTCTGTTGCACGGTGTAGAGCAGTTGCCCTGTGCGTACATAATCACCAGGGCGAACATGCATAGCACGGATAACTCCACTAACCAACGATGGCTGGGGATACGTCTGTATCGGTTCAAATCGCCCGCCATAGAGGCTACGATTGAAGAGTTCACGTACTTGCAGTCTCTCGATTTGCATGGCCGATTGTCGACCACCTCCCATCATCTGGGCATGGATTGAGCTCAAATAGATAGCATGCAACGTGATAATGATCAAAAAGAGTCTCTTGTGCAATGGCGCATCCTCCGTTAGCGAGGGATCTTCTCCCTTACTCGTTCTTATTTTAGATTAGAATATAGTCTAAGAATGTGAAGAAATTATGAATTCTCCTAAAAAACTGCTACACAATCCCTCGTAAAAAGGCTTGTTCAATTGTCGATTTTTGATTATACTGTTAGAGAGAGTTTGCACGCAAGTAACCGTATCGGGGGAACCATGAAGGGATCACTTTATATTTATAATACATTAAGCCGAGAAAAAGAGCTTTTTAAACCGATTCATGCAGATAAGGTTTCGCTCTACTGCTGTGGTCCTACCGTGTACAATTACGCGCATATTGGCAATTTGCGTACCTATCTTTTTGAGGATATTCTAAGGCGCACGCTAGAGTTACTCGATTATGAGGTCATGCATGTGGTCAATATTACCGATGTGGGGCATTTGAGTGGTGATGGCGATGAGGGTGAGGATAAGGTGCTTCAGAGTGCGCGTGCTAAGGGCATGGGGGTGCATGAAATTGCTGAATTTTTTACGCAAGCTTTTTTACAAGATTGTGCGTTGCTCAACATTAAGCCTGCGCATCACTACCCGCGAGCAACTGCGTATATTGCCTCGATGATTACGTTTATCGAAATTTTAGAGCAAAAAGGCTTTACCTATCAAGCGGGGGGAAATCTTTATTTTGATTCCAGTAAAGATCCCGAGTACGGTGCGTTGCGCGGTTATCGCGAGGTGGTAGATGCCCATGCGCGGGTGGTTCAAGCTGATGCGAAGCGATCGAGTGGCGATTTTGTCCTATGGTTTACCCAAAGTAAGTTCCCTGATCAGGCGATGGTGTGGCCTAGTCCGTGGGGGGTGGGCTATCCGGGGTGGCACTTAGAGTGCAGTGTCTTGAGTCATGAGTATTTAGGTGTGCATTTTGATATTCACTGCGGTGGTGTTGATCATATCGCTACCCATCACACCAATGAGATGGCGCAAAATTTTGGTCATTGTGGATCCGTAGGCGCCAATTATTGGGTGCATGGTGAGTTTCTCTTGATGGGCAACGCGCAAAAGATGAGTAAATCCTCAGGGGAATTCTATACATTGAATAGACTCGAAGAGCTCGGGATTGATCCCTTAGCCTATCGTTACTTTCTCTTGCAGACGCACTATCGCAAGCAGTTGACCTTCAGCCTTGAGGCGCTCAAGGGCGCGCAACAGGCGCTTCATCGTCTACGCGCGCGCATCAGAGAGCTTGCGCATGTTGAACCGACTCATTCGGATGCAACCCAAACATGGTTGTCGCGCGCTTGGGAAGCACTACTTGATGACTTGGGCACACCTGAACTTTTGTCGATTTTATGGCAAGTCATGAAGAGCGAAACGTTGAACAATGGGGAAAAGTTGAAGATTGCTCTCGAACTGGAGAAGATTCTTGCTTTAGATCTTTTTTCCGTGGCGGAAACCGTTAGCCCGCAAGTGGATGAGGATTTACTTAAATTTATCGAACAAAAAATAAAGGAACGTGCTATTGCCCGAGAAAAACGTGATTTTGTGTCTGCAGATAGGGTGCGCGATGAACTTTTGGCGATGGATATCATATTAGTAGATGAGCCCTCGGGAACGACGTGGCACGTAAAGGAGTAAAATAGTGATAAAGGATGAGATGGTCGAGGCAATTATTGAGCAAGAGGCGTTACGTCAAGAGGAGAATTTGGAGCTGATTGCCAGCGAAAATATTGTTAGTCCGAATGTTTTATCGGCGGTTGGATCGATTTTGACCAACAAGTATGCCGAAGGCTATGTCAACGCGCGTTACTATGGTGGGTGTGAGGTGGTCGACAAGGTAGAACAGCTGGCTATCGATCGAGCAAAAGAACTTTTCGGGGCGGTGTATGCCAATGTGCAACCGCATTCGGGTTCGCAGGCGAATATGGCCGTTTATATGGCGACGCTCAACCCCTATGATACGATTTTGGGGATGGATTTGAGCGCGGGTGGGCATCTTACCCATGGGGCGCCGGTTAGTTTTTCGGGTCAATTATATAGGGCGGTTGGTTATGGCGTGCATCCAGAGAGTGAGCGCATCGATTATGATGAGGTCATGCGCCTTGCCAAAGAGCATCGCCCCAAAATGATTGTTGCCGGAGCTTCGGCCTATGCGCGTTTTATCGATTTTGCGCAATTCGCTGCTATCGCAAAGGAGGTGGGCGCGTATTTAATGGTGGATATGGCGCATATTGCGGGTATGGTGGCGACAGGCGATCACCCTTCGCCTATGGAGCATGCCGATTTTATCACATCGACAACGCATAAAACTTTGCGTGGACCACGTGGTGGGCTTATCTTGATGGGGAAAGATCGAGAAAATGATCGAGGCATTGTGATGGCAAAGAGCGGACGCACCAAGCTCTTTAGCGAGTTGGTTGATAGCGCCATCTTTCCTGCTAGTCAAGGCGGCCCGTTGATGCATGTGATTGCTGGTAAGGCGGTGGCTTTTGGTGAGGCGCTTCGCCCAAGCTTTAAAAACTACCAACAACAAGTGATAAAAAATGCCAAGGTCTTAGCGACATCCCTACAAGATCTTGGGTTAAGAATTGTGAGCGGTGGTACGGATAATCACTTAGTTCTTGTCGATTTACGCCCACTGAAAGTCTCGGGTAATGTCGCGGAAAAACTTCTCGATCGGGTGGGCATCACCTGCAACAAAAATGCCATCCCCTTCGACCCAGCCCCTGCACGGGAGACATCGGGTATCCGTCTTGGCACGCCGGTTCTCACCACCCGTGGCATGAAAGAACCGCAAATGCAAGAGTTAGCTACGCTCATCGTAGATACCCTAAAAGCCATTGATAATGACGCCATGTTACAGGATATTAAACTACGAAGTCGGGCACTAAGCGCGCAATTTCCGATTAGTGGGAGTCAATTTAGGTAGAATTTTTCCAAAAGTATTGCAATTTGTGTAAAATTTTGCTAAAATAAAACAAAGGAGTTTTCAATTATGAAAATGAAAGAAGAAATTTTAATCGCTTTTAATCAAGCACTACATGGTGAGCTGCAGACCGCTTATGACTACGAGGCAATGGCATTGTGGTTACGCTATAATAGTCTGGATGGAATGGCACAGTGGGTGCAGTTGCAGGTAGAGGAAGAGCGAGCACACGCACAGAAAATGCGCGAGTATTTGGAAATTCGCGGAGCGAAGGTTGCGTTGTCCGCGATTGCTCAACCACGTAGCGAATTTAGCTCGGCGCTAGAGGTCTTTGAAGAGGTTTATAAGGCCGAAGGGCGTGTGGCGAAAGTTATTTTGTCGTTGCGTGAACTTGCCCTTAAGCATCAGGACGAGGGTGCAGCTATCTTCCTAAATTGGTATGTTACTGAACAAGAGGAAGAGGAGATGAGTTTGCAGACGATCTTGGACAAATTTGCCTTAGCTGGCATCAATCACGAGACCAAGAGTGGCGCTGCTATTTATTTGTTGGATAAAGAGTTAGGGAGTAGACCTAATTTTAGTTAAAAATAAATCTATGCTAGATTTTCTAGTATGAAGGAGTTGTAATGGACAAGTATATTTGTGAGCCATGTGGATATATCTATGATCCCGCTGAAGGGGATCCAGATAGCGGAATCGCCCCAGGCACTGCGTTTGAGGATATTCCAGAAGACTGGTACTGCCCAGTTTGTGGCGTATCGAAAGCTGAATTTAGAAAGCTTTAGTCTAAAAAATGAGCAATATCGCAATGTCGGTATTGCTCTCACTTTTTTATGGGCGCTTGTCAGAGCTGTCATTGTATGCTATAATGCAACCTCAGAAGTAGATCAAAGAGACATAAGGTGAGTGAACATCTCTCCTAGAGTAGGGGACTGTGGAATTTTTTTCAATAATGAAAGATCCTAAGTGGATGACTAATATAGAGTTAGTGCGTGTGATGTTAGGTCAAAATGATTCAAGCAAAGAGCTTCTTTCTCATGAGCTTTGCGATGCGATCGTTCATTATTTAGAGCTTCGAGCAAGAGATGCTCCGGTTACTCATGAGGAATCTAAACTACTCGATTTAGGTTTAAGCCAAGCTCATTTAGAGTATTTACAGGTGTCACAGGAATTTTTTCGTAGATTATTATATCCAGCAAAAACGGTTATTCGCAATGCTGGAGATTTGCATCGAATGATGCATCATCACGGTGAGCGAACTGAAGAGAACTTATTTCTCATTTCATTAAACGCTGGTCAAGAAGTTTTAGCTAAACATTTTATCGCCCGCGGATCATTAACACGAGTAGAGATGCATCCTCGCGAAATTTTTAAGTTAGCGGTAACAGATAACGCTGTCAGTATTGTTTTGATGCATAATCATCCTAGCGGTAGTGTTCATCCCTCTGAGGGTGATATTACTTCTACGGAGAGATTATGGCGAGCTGGGATAATTATCGGAATTCCTTTATACGATCATATTATTTTTACAGAGGATAGGTATTACTCTCTTCAAGAAAAAGGGCATATGGATACATTTGAGAAAAAAAGGATAAAAAAAGGGCGAAAAAAATGAATATAGAATGTAAGATTAGGAGGGATCGCTCTTTTTTTCGATAGAGATGAGCATTTCTGGGGTGATGGCAAATTTTCTACGCCATAAGGGTTCTGACGGTAAATCTTCTTCTGTGAAATCAAGATAGCGAATAATTTCAAAAGGCGCTTTTTTCTCTGGAGATTGCGCGACAACAGCAAACTTACCACCACCAATATAAGCGATTTTTTCATTGGGTTGAATAGGATTGTTCTCTTCTAACCAGCGAATTACACAGAGAAAGTGAGCTGGATGAGAATCTTTTCCGAACTTAATAGCCGTTGCTTCTTTTCCAATTATCTTTTGGCAGAGGGGGCAAGGATCTTGAAGATCTTGTTTTTGTGGAATATTATTTTTAGGATAATCGCGTCTTTTGAAGGTGGGTTTTTTTTGAATACGTTGAATGCCACGATCAGCAGGAGGAAGCAACTCTTTTTTTTGCTGTGATGACTGGTTACGCCCACGCCTTCCACCATGTTTAGCAGTAGGATGTTGCGAATTCTGTCTAGAGTTGTTTCTTTTTCTTGGTTGTGGGGACTGATTCATCGTCGACAAGTTCTACTCCATTCCATTCTAAAAGTCCACCGGTAAGGATGGTTGCAATCCCGAGGATGGCGACTTCTAGGTAGCTTTCTTGATAGATTTTTTTCTTGAGTTCCTGAATTTTTTGTGGGTCGGATGGTTTTGCGATACGAATCATAGGGGAGTTCCGTCTCCTTCAAAAGCGTTTGTTATGTAATTCAACTGCTTGGACCTCCACGCTAAAAATAGAATATCGTATCGAATTTGATGGTTATCAAACTCAGGATGTTCTAGCAAATAGATGAGGGATGTTTGAATAATACGTTTTCGCTTTGTTTTAGAGATGGAAAATTCTAGATCGGTAAAATCATATTTTTTCCAGCTTTTTACCTCGACAAAGGCAAGAGTATTTTCGTTATCCTCTCCTATAATATCGACCTCTCCATACTCACTCTTGAAGTTTCTTTTTAAGATTTTTACTCCTAAATTTTCTAAAAATTGAGTGGCGAGATCCTCTCCGGCATAGCCTCGTTGTTTGCTGATATTTGATGCCATGATAGACTCACGCAAACACTGTCCTCGCGAGGGTTTGGACAGTGTTTATATCGCAAAAACTACGACTTTTTGGTACTTTTCTTCGTGATGAGTTGGCGTACCTTGGTGGCTTTACCGACACGATCGCGTAGATAGTAAAGTTTTGCACGGCGAATACGACCAGCCTGTACGAGTTCTACACGCTCTAAGCGAGGGCTGTGTAGAGGAAAAACCTTTTCCACGCCGATATTAAAAGAGAGTTTGCGCACGGTGAAGCTACGGCGAAGTCCGCCATTGTTTTTGGCGATGACAGTGCCCTCAAAAATCTGTACGCGCTCGTTTTTCCCTTCAACAATTTTGAAGTGTACCCGTACCGTATCTCCAATGCTAAAGCCTTCAGCATTCTCTTTCATTTGTGCCGATTCAACATGTTTAATCAGATCCACAATTTCCTCCATTAGGTTTTCATACGCCCAATACGTGCTTAGCGGAATAAACCTTGGATGGGTTTATTCATGAGTCATCGTCTCGTGGTATATCGTCTTGATTATGGTTACTATTATGCATTAAATCGGGACGATTGGCAAGGGTTTTTTCGATTTTTTTTGCAAATTTCCACTTTTTTATTTCAACATGGTGTCCGCTGAGGAGAACGCTGGGAACGGGGAGTCCTTCAAAGATCTCGGGGCGGGTGTAGAGGGGGTACTCGAGGAGGTTATCTTCGAAGCTCTCTTCGGTGAGGCTCTCGGATTTGATGACGCCGGGAACTTGACGCATGATGGCATCGAGCATGACGAGGGAGCTTAGTTCACCGTTGGAGAGGACGTAGTCGCCAATGCTTAGCTCTTCGTCGACAAAGCAGTCAATAATACGCTGATCGATACCCTCATAACGTCCAGCGATGAAGATGATATGCTCTTTTTGCGCAAGTTCTTTGGCTTTTTGATGGGTAAAGACTTTGCCACTTGGTGTGGCATAAATTACATAGCTAGAAGGAGTTATACAGTAGCGCAAAGCAGAGGCTAGCGGTTGTGGCGTCATGACCATGCCTGCACCACCACCATAGGGGATATCGTCAACTTTTTTGTGTTTGTCCTCGGTGAAGTCGCGTATATTGAGATTTTCTATATCAATTAATTGCTTGCGATGCACCGCAATATGTGCGATCGAATTTTTAAAATATGCGTCGATAAATTCAGGAAAGAGCGAGAGGATAGAGAATTTCACTCTAGCAGATCTCCCCGTAGTAAAACGACCGCTTTTTTGGTAAAATTAGGCATATCAAAATACTCCTTAATAAAAGGAAAATAGCGCAATTCGCCCGATTGCATGCGTACCTCAACAACGGTATGTGCTGCCTCAAAGTAGCTAACGCATTGACCAATCACATTACCCTCATAGATAATTTCCAATCCAATAAGATCGCTTAGATAAAATTCATCGCGTGCTAAGGTGCTGGCAAGCGATCTTGGTGCGTAGAGTTCTCCGCCTTTGAGCGCCTCTTTTACCATTTCTGGATTATCATAACCAGCAAGAAAGAGAATGAGGCTATCTCCTTTAATTTCGACGCGTTCAATATGAATGGTAAATTTCTCTTGCGCACGAAGAAAAAGAAGTGGTTTCCCGATCAGTTTACGCAGAGCTTTAACATCTTCAGAATACGATAAAAACTTCACCCCCCCCTTGAGTGCAAAGGGGGCGTGGAGTTTACCAATAGCCAAGTACGCGTCTTTATTAATCAAGGATTTCTAAAGAGACGCGACGACCTGTGCGACTGGCACTTGCAGACAATAAAGCACGAATAGCCTTTGCAATACGGCCGTGCTTACCAATAACTTTTCCCAGATCGCTTTCGGCGACCCGTAGCTCTAAAATAGTCGATTTCTCTCCCTCGATAACATGAATATCGATCTGATCAGGGTATTCCACGAGAGACTCAACGATATGCTTTACTAACTCTTTTTCCACAATGATCCTTCCTCACTTTTAGTTTAAAGCAATTTTATACTTTCTAAAGAGATCGCGCACCGTGTCGGTAGCTTGAGCTCCATTTTTGATCCAATACTGCACGCGTTCCTGATCAACTTTGAATTGATCGCTCTCTACGGGACGATAAAATCCAAGCTCTTCAAGCGTCTTGCCATCGCGAGGTTTGCGAGAGTCCACCGCAACGATTCTGTAATAAGGGCGCTTGGGAGCCCCAAATTTCTTTAAGCGAATTTTTACCACAACTTTCTCCTATTCTACCCTTTCAAGCTCTTTGCTAGTTGCGCTTGATAGGCTTTATTTTTCATAACTTTTTTCATTTGCACCTTCATCTTTTCAAAGCGATTGATGAAGCGGTTGACCTCAACCACGGTAACACCGGCACCTTTTGCGACGCGCTTACGTCGGGATGGGTTGAAGATGAGGAGATTTTTACGCTCCTTTTTGGTCATACTCAAGATGATTGCCTCTTCACGTACCATCTGTTGTTCGTCAAGTTTCTCTTCGATATCTTTGGCCGATACCCCAGGTAGGAGCTTGGCAAGTTCACCGGCTTTACCCATTTTTTTTACCATCTTAATCTGTTCGAGATAGTCCTCGAGGGAAAAGTCGGGGGAGAAGAGCTTTTGTTGCATGCGCAACGCCTCTTCTTCGTCAAATTTTTCCTGCGCCTTTTCTACCAGAGAGACAATATCACCCATGCCTAAAATACGGCTAGCGATACGCTCGGGGTGGAAGATTTCAAGGGCTTCGACCTTTTCGCCTACACCAATAAATTTGATTGGTTTTCCTGTAATACTCTTGAGGCTTAGGGCAGCACCACCACGGGTGTCGGAGTCGAATTTACTCAAAATGAAGCCCGTAACGCCCAATTGCTCGTCGAAAGCCTTGGCGACATCAACTGCATTTTGACCAATCATCGCATCGGCAACGAGGATCTTTTCGTCTGGGTTAAGCGCTTTACTGATGGCCGAAATTTCGTTCATCAGCTCCACGTCGACCTGCATACGACCGGCAGTATCGACAATCAATACATTATATTGATGCTTTTTTGCTTCTTCCAGCGCAGCCTTGGATCGAGCGACGGGATCTTGTTCGCTACCCGTAAAGACAGGCACACCGATCTGTTCGCCTAAAATTTCAAGCTGTTTTACGGCGGCAGGGCGACTCAAATCAGCAGCACAGAGCAAGACACGTCGACCTTCATTTTTTAGGTGAAGTGCCAGCTTAGCGGCGTTGGTGGTCTTACCCGCTCCCTGCAGACCTAAGAAGAGGATGGTACTAACGACATCAGGACCACGTAGGTTGAGGTTACTGCGCTCATCGCCGAGGAGGGCGACCATTTTGTCGTAGATGATCTTGACAAACTGCTGCCCAGGGTCGACGGCTTTGAGAACTTTCTCTCCGCGCGCCTCTTCGGCAGTGGCATTAATGAAGCGACGAGCGACACGTAGGTTGACGTCGGCCTCGAGGAGGGCAGTTTTGATCTCTTCGATCGCATCTTCGATATTTTTGTCGGTAATTTTGCTCTTGCCGACGAGGGTTTTGGTAATCTTTGCAAATGAATCTTGTAATCGTTCTAACATTCTCTCTTTATCCTAGAGGCTAGTATAGCCGAAAAAGTTATTTCTGTCAAAAGGTATAGAGCCGATTTTGACGATATTTGCATAAAAAGCGTCTTTACTAATCGAGAAAAAGGAGGTATACTCCATTTTATGATGATAGTTTTGGGAATTGAGAGCAGTTGCGATGAGTGTGCGGTGGCGCTGTTGGCAGGCGATGAGGTGGTGCATCAGGTCATCGCCTCGCAGATTGAGGCGCATCAATGTTATGGTGGCGTGGCGCCAGAGGTGGCTAGCCGTCTGCATATCGAGCAAATTTCGACGGTGGTCGATCAGCTTTTCACTCAGTCGCCCTACCATCCAGAAGATATCGATCTCGTTGCCTACACCAATCGTCCTGGGCTGATGGGGAGTTTGTTGGTGGGGGCGACGTTTGCCAAACATTTTGCATGGGCGCTTGGAAAACCGTTTATCGCGGTGAACCATCTTTTGGCGCATCTTTTTGTGGCAAAACAGGAGCATCCTACATTGACATTCCCCTTTTTAGGGGTGATTGCCTCGGGCGGGCATACGGTGATTGCGGTGGTGGAGGGATACCAAGAAGATCAGGTGAAGGTGCTCGGCACGACGCTAGATGATGCGATTGGTGAGTGTTTTGACAAAGTGGGCAAGGCGTATGGCTTGCCTTATCCGGCGGGTGTTCATGTCGATAAGTTAGCACAAACAGGCGATGCGCAAGCATATGCGTTTCCTTATCCTAAGCTCAATCCACGTTATGCCGGTGCGTACGATTGCTCTTATAGTGGACTCAAAAATGCGGTCATCAATCAAAAAGAGCAGTTTTTACGCGCCGATGCAGAAGATAGTTTAGAAAATATCATGGCGAGCTTCCAATATGTAGCGGTGCG
This sequence comes from Entomospira culicis, assembly GCF_028748145.1. NCBI lineage: Bacteria > Pseudomonadati > Spirochaetota > Spirochaetia > Spirochaetales > Spirochaetaceae > Entomospira > Entomospira culicis. Next base: position 685,503 of record NZ_CP118181.1, read on the forward strand.
CCAGCTGGTTAAGATTATCTTGAAGGCTAGCAATGATTTCTCTCTGCATCAGGTGGTGATAGGCGGTGGCGTAGCGGCCAATTCGGCATTGCGAGCGATGATACAAAGTTATACACATTTGAAGTTTTTTTCGCTCCCCTCTAAGCTCTGTGGCGACAACGGGCAGATGATTGCCTATTATGGTAAAGAGCTCTTTTTAGAAAGGGGAAAAACCAGCGACGCACTAGATACCGGGGTGATACCGCGCGTCGATCTCTTTAAGTATCAACGACCTATCCCCTCTTAAAAGTAGATACGCATGCCCGTAACTGTATGGTAGAAGGCACGCGAGCGCCCGCCATTGTCCATGGTAAATTCCAGCACGAGATGCCCCCAGTCGGCATCTGCGTCGACTCGCCACTCCACCTTCGTAATGCGTTGGCTGATAGAACGATAAGGGCTCGCTATCTCTGCATCCGAGAGTGTGAAGCCTTCTGTATCTAGCTTGCGCGATCGGTTGGTGAGCGTGTCATGGAGATAAAGATGGATTCCATCTGGGCTGTAGAGCACTTGTTGCGTCGCTTGATGTAGGCTAATCAGATAGGGGAAATTTTGCGAAACCTTTTTTGTGGTTGCATCGAAGAGGTGGTTCATTGCGGGAAAGTTATCGGGGCGCTGTTCGATATGGTATTGTTCACCGCCCAAGTAGCTAATCATCGTAGAACTCGCTACATTGTCAAGAATAAGCGTCTCCTTACCCTGCTCTAGCCAGAGAATAGAAGCTGGCGTACTTATTGGCTCATAGAGGATTAATGCTGGTCCCATCTGCCCCCAAAAGTGCGCTGGCGGAATGCTCCGGTGCTGTGTAGCGGTAATCAGGGTGGGGGTGCTAAGGTCATAGGAAAAGGAGAGTAAAAGGTTTTGCTGGCGTTGCCCATTCACCTCTTGAATATCATAAAGATGAATCATGCCTTGCCAGCTATTTTGCTCGCGCACGTGTAGCAAGTGTCCGTCGAGTGGCTCTTGCGACAAATGGGATACATTCTTCTCTTGTTGTACATTGTATGTATAGGCTAGCGCTCGTACCAAAGGATCACTAAGGATCTTTTGGGGTTGAGCATAGGCAAACGGTGCAAGCAAAAAGAGACTTAGTGCCAAGGCGACGCCAAGCGATCGGCGGGGGTTAGTCGTTAAATTCATCAAATTCTTCATCATTATAATCCTCGTCAAAATCTTCATCGTCAAATTCTTGCCAATCTTCTTCTTGAGGCATGAATTCCTCGTCTAGGTCGTCTTCAAAATCGTCTAAATCGTACTCTTGCACCGTTATTTTCCTCGCTTTTCTAGCTAAATTTGCCTAGAATGGCTTTTACTTCGTCGAGATGTTTGCTCAGTGTTGCCTGATCGTTAGCCTCCATGACGATGCGTAAGTAGGGTTCGGTGTTGGAGCTACGAACATTGAACCACCAATTTGGGTACTCAAAGCGATAGCCGTCAAAGTCGAGGGTAGCTTGGAGGTCGCTGATGGCGGTTGCGTACGCTTTGAGGGCTGCGATAGCATCAGTTTTGGCGTTGATGACAAAGTTAATTTCCCCAGAGTTTGCATAAATGTCGATATTTTGGATGATGGCAGAGATGGGTTGATGCTCGTTTGTTTTGACCTGTTGTGCATTTTTGAGCACGAGCAACGAAGCTAAGATACCCGAATCACAGTTGAAGAAATCGCGGAAGTAATAGTGTCCCGCAAGCTCACCCCCAACTACGGCATTAATCTCTTTCAGCTTGAGCTTGGCAAATGCATGTCCGACTTTCCACATATTTACATTAGCTTTACGTTGATTTTGTAGATACTCGCTGACTCCACGGCTGGTACGAATATCGACAAGAACATTCTCCCCACTGGATACGCCTAATGCATTGGCAAGTACGGCAGTGATGATGTCGGGGCGGATGAATTGTCCTTTTTCATCGATAAACATCGCACGATCGGCATCGCCGTCATAAATGATACCTAGATCGAGCTTTTCACGCTTTACCAGATCGATAATTTGCACTAAGTTCTTCTCTTCTAGTGGGTTGGGCTCATGGCTAGGGAAAGAGCCGTCGATGGTCTGGTTGATAGCATGAATTTCTGCGCCACGCTCCTTGAGTAGCTCTGGGACATAGAGACTTGCCATGCCGTTGCTGTAGTCGATACCGATACGTAAGCCGTGGAGAGTGGGAACAAATTTTTGGAGAAATTGAATGTAATCGTTCTTGATATCCTTGGCGATAATTTTCCCTTTATTTGTATCAGTAACGGGGGTAACTTCTTGGGTGAGTACGAGTTGTTCTAGCTCTTTGAGACCGGTCTCACCACCTACAGGAATCGCCTTAGCACGCGAGATTTTGAGTCCATTATACTCTTTGGGATTGTGGCTAGCAGTAATTTGTACGCTGGCTTGTGCGTTAAAGTGTGCGGTAGCAAAGTAGACAGCCGGTGTAGTGGTTTGTCCTAAATCGACAACATTAGCCCCTGCGTCCGTGATACCTTGGCTTAGGTACTTAAAGATCTCCGGTGAACTGATACGATCATCTCTACCGATATAAATTTCATTAACCTGCAAGAGCCTGGGCAGGAAAAATCCAATTTTATAGACAACATCTTTGTCATACTCTTTATTATAAATGCCTCGAATATCATAGGCTTTAAATACACTCATGGTTGCTCCTTTTTTAATACAATTTTCTCTTTAAGATTATCGGCTAGTACAAGGAATAACTCAATCTTTTTTTATGTCTGATGATTTTCTTCAAAAATCCTTGATTTTTCTTATGGGACAGTGTATAATTATTGTAGATCTTTTGTAAAAAATTGTTATGAGAGATCCTGTTTATATCATATTATATGTAAGGAGATAAAGATGAATAGAAGTGACATTTATCGTTGCCCGCATTGTGGGCGCGTGGTTTATGTAGTAGAGGCAGGGCACGGCGGGCTTACTTGCTGTGGACATGAGATGCAAGTACTTAAGGGGGGTGAGATTGACGGATCTACTGAAAAACACGTACCTGTGATCGAAAAGATTGATACCGGCTATAAGGTTACTGTCGGCTCGGTCGCTCACCCGATGACCCAAGAGCACTACATTTCGTTTATCGAGTTGATTGTTGATGGTAACCACTATTCGCAAATGCTACAACCTGTTGCCAGCCCAGAAGCTATCTTCAATGTTGCACACGGTAAGAGTGTGGTTGCGCGCGAGTATTGCAACCTCCACGGCCTATGGCAGGCAACGTTGAGCTAAAAAATTAGAGAGGATCGGCCAAAGAGGCTTGACAAAAGTTGATAAGCAGTTTATGCTTGAGGAAGCATTGTCTTATTGGTTTGATTGATTTTTGTTAAGTTAGTTTTCCGGTAGAGATTGAATGCCGGTCCTTTTTTTAGGTGCCAAATTTACGTTTTATAAGGTTTAGTATCATGAGTTCTAAAGTTTATGTCGGTAACATTAATTACCGCACATCAGATCAGGCGCTTCGCCAGTTATTTTCCGAGTACGGCAACGTGGAGTCTGTTCATTTAGCAAAAGATCGCGAGAGTGGTCGTTTTAGAGGATTTGCTTTCGTAGAGATGAGCAATAGTGATGAGGCATCTAGAGCAATTGCGGCATTGGATGGACAGGAGATTGACGGTCGTCAGCTTCGTGTGAAAGAGGCCGAAGATCGACCAAGACCAGTGCGTCGAGAGTATTAGGATTTAAGTTTTTCAACTTGATGTTATAGCTATGATATAGTTCCGCTTGATAAGGGTGGAGCTATTTTTTCATAACTTTTGAACGACTTAGCAGGCAACGGGGAGGGTGCGTGAGGCAATTATCAAAGTGGAGCATAGGATTTTTTTGGGGCATGATGGTAACATTTTCCTTGGTTGCCCGTCCTAAGGTGGGCTTGGTTTTAGGCGGTGGTGGAGCGCTGGGGTTGGCGCATGTGGGGGTCATCGAGGTGCTTGAGGAGATGGGTATTCCTGTCGATATCGTAACGGGGGTAAGCATTGGGTCGATGGTGGGAGCATATTACGCGCTAGGCTTTGATGCGGCTGCTTTAGATGAAATTACGCGTAGTATGGATATTTTTGAGGTGCTTGATGATGCGAATCGTCGACCTTACCACAACCCCATTCGGCGCAGTCATGACTGGCGCACGGTGGTAGATGTACGTTTTCGTAAGGACTTCTCGGCGCCTGAAGCTAGTGGCGTATCTGGTGCCTATAGTGTAGAGCACTTTTTGGATCGTATTTATTGGCAGTCAGGATTTTATGAGAATTTTCGTGCCTTCCCTCGTGCCTTTGCCACATCGGGGACAAGTCTTAATACCGGTGAGCGTGTCGTTTATACAGACGGATCGCTTGGCCGTGCGGTGCGCGCGAGTATTGCGGTACCGGGGGTCTTTACGCCTGCGTTGATGGATGATGGGGATCTGGTTGTCGATGGTGGTGTCTCTGGGAACTTTTTAATCCAAGAGGCGATTGACTTGGGTGCGGACATTATTATTCTTGTCGATTTAAGTGATTATGATGATAACGTTGCCGATCAACCGATTACGACACTAAGTGGTCTGCTCTCCATTTTAATGCTTAGAGGGCGTGAAGCGGATCAGGCGGTGATGCCTTTAGTGGATATTCATATTAAGCCAGAATTAGATGGCTTTACCCCCGCCTCGTTTGGTGATTATGTCGGACTTAAAGAGCGTGGCCGTACTGCCGCCCTAGCTATGGAGGAGTCTCTGCGTCTGCTTGCGCAACGTTTTGCTACGGAAAATATCGTGCCAATTACCGCACAGGTTGAGGAGAATCTCTTAATTAATGAGATTAAGGTTTTGGGATTAGAGAGTAACGAGCGCGCCGAACAGCGCTTGTTGAGTCAGTTGCGTATTGATTTAGGGCAGAGTGCCTCCCCTGATTGGGTGGCGATGGAGGTTACTCGCGCTGCTAATAAAAATTTCTATCAGCGGGTGCGCTATTGGGTGCATGAGCAGACGCTCTATTTGTACGCGCAAGAAGAGCCGTTTTTGACGTTTTCGGGAGTTTTACAATTAAGTAGTGACTTTGGTCTACGGGTGGGCACGGCTATTGAGGTTACCTCCATTGAAAATTTTGGCGCAATCGATGCGAATATCTACTTTGGTTACCAGCATGGAGTGGAGGGATTGCTCTATATCGATTTCTTTCCAGGCGATCTCTACTGGCTCAATACCTACGCAAAGTTGAGTATTTTCGATTCGAATACTTACGCGAGCTTGATTCCCAATTTTAATATTTTGAATACAGAGCGATCCTTACCGGGACATTATCACGCACAAGTGGGTGTACAGTTTGCTTATGAGAACTATTTTTACGCCCAATTAGGGACGGAGGTGGGTAACTGGAGCTCGGCTAATGTACATAATGAGCATTTTCTTACCTATTATGGGCAAAATTACATTGAGGGGCGGTTTGCATTAGTTGCCGATCAACTTAATGAGCAGTACTATGCCAATCGTGGGTACAAGGCTGCCGCCTACTACGACGTGGGTTTCCAAAAAAATGCGCAAGATCAGGGCGTTTATCATCGATTAGCCTTCGATCTTCGCTATATTCAACCCATGCCTCATGGCCTCTCTTGGCTTTTTGCTAGCAATGGGAATTTATTGTTTGGTGAAAATCCTAATCTCTATCGATATGCATTACTGGGTGGCATGCTCGGCGAGCGCGAGACCTATCCTCTCCCAGGCTACGCGGTTGGCGCGCTAACGGGGCGTACGATGGTGGGATTTAGAACGGCATTGCAGTATAGCTTTTTTTTACGATTTATGATAGCCTTAGAGTGGTACGGCTACTTGCTTGAGGAGGAGGTAGCTAATCCTTTTTCCAAGGAGAATTTTTACCAGAGTGCAGGTGCCAAAATTGTGGCGAATTTAGGGTTTGGTTACTTTGATATCGGTCTCTACTATAACCATACAAACCGATCGGCATATTTGGTATCTTCTTTGGGAGCAAGATTTTAAAACAAGGAAAACGAGATGAAGAGATGGATAGGATGGGCTCTCTTGGCGATGTTACTGGTGAGCTGTCAGGATAAGATTACACAGGATAGTAAGCCTGCAACGATGCAGATGCAGACATTTACGGTGGATGGATTTCCCTTTGAGATGAGTGTTTTAGCAACGAAGCAGATGTTGCGCGAGCGTGGATTTCGGTTTATTTATGAGGAGAAAATCACTGCTGATCAAGAAATTTTCCTTCTTATTGACTCTTTTGCAACGTACGAAGGCAAACTTTTTGGTCAAGCCGTGGAGGCGGGCTTTCACTTTAAGGATGATCGTTTTAAATATGTTGTCTTTCAAATTAAACAGGGCGATATGCCAGCATTGGTCGGTGAGTTGAGCGTTCTCTATGGGAAGCCCTTCTCTCGAGGTGAGGAGTTTGGCGAGGAAGTCTTTCAAGGCGATAATCTCTTATGGCGCGTCTTGCACGATGGAGAGGAGATTGGGTATATCAGTTTAATGCCAATCCCTGGGGCCAATAATCCTGATGATTGGGGCGCTAGTGTTACGGTCTTTCCCTATACCGCTCAGCCACAAGGATAAGCGATGGCTTCGTCTTTGTTGATTATGCAGGCGCGCTTAGCTTCTAGTCGTCTGGCGCAGAAGGCACTTTTACCGATTTATGCGGGTAAACCTTCGCTTTTATACGCAATGCAAGGGGTCTATGGCGTGGCGGATGCGCATGTGTTGGCGTGTGATGTTGCAAGTTTTTCCTCCTTTGAACCCATTGCCCAAGAGGCAGGCTTTGCGATTATGGCGGGCGATGCCGATGATGTTCTCGCGCGTTTTGCACATGTGGCAAAAGAGTATAAGGTGGATTATGTGATTCGTGCTACTGCGGATAATTTAATTGTGGGGCAAGAGTTAGTGAGGTTAGCATTGGATGGCGCTATCGACAGTGATGCTGATTATTTCTGTTTTGAGGCCACTGCGCACGGCAGTGGTGTGGAGGTGATTCGGCGTACGGTTTTATTGGATGCCTATGCCAACGCATCTAGCCCTTTTGAGCGGGAGCATGTTACGCCATATATTTATGGGCATCCGCAACGCTATAAGGTGATCAAGCCTGTGGTGGAGAGTCGTTTTTTTGCCCCTGATCTTCGCAGTACGTTAGATACACCAGAAGACTATACACGATTAGTGGAATTTTTTACACATCGAGCCTTTCCCAGCCAAACGATAATTGAGGAGTATATTGCATGGATGAGGAGCAATCTTTATCAAATGAGTTTATAGAGATACTATTTGTTCCGCAGGTAAGGGCGAACTTAGGCTTTGGTCATTTGCGCCGTATTTTAGCGTTAATGCGAGATATGGAGCAATTTTTTCGTGTAAAAACATTTATTTATATCGAAAAAGAGTATTTTTATCAAGAGTTGGGAGCAGAGATTGCGCAACATATTTTGATGGAACAGTTGTTGCATCAGGTACCCAAAGAGAAGCGCTGGTCGTTGATTGTCTTGGATTATTTTCAAAGCGATGCTTCCTTTGCGCATCAATGGCGTGAGCATGGCTTGGTTGTTGCGCTGGATGAGGGGGGGGCAGGTCGGACAATTTATCCTTACCTTATTGATATTTTGCCACGGTGTAAGAGTCATTCGCTGGCAAATGAAGATGAGAGGGGTTATCTTCGCCTTAACCACATTAGGCGAAAGACGCACCATAGCGACGGCGAGCTACGTATTTTATTAACATTTGGTGGAAGTGATCAGGCGAAAATGACTGAAGTGGTGGGGAATTTTTTGGCATCGATCAACTTTCCTAGTAAACAGTGGAGTGTTGTCAAAGGACCACTTTTTAAGCGAACAATTGCGTGGCCTGGGGTTAAAGTGATGGAGCATGTGGATATGGCAGAGATTTATCAAGATTTTGATATTGTCTTTACGCACTTTGGCATTACGGCTTACGAGGCGCTTGCTGCCGGATGTTGGCCTATTTTACTCAATCCTACACAGTATCATGAAGATTTAGCAACGCAAGAGGGCTTTTTTTCTTTAGGGGTCAAGGAGATCTCCAAAAAACGACACCCTTGGCTGAAGCGTTGTCTGCAGAGTAATTCCTATACGCAAGTGATGCAAGCAATGCCTGTCTCTGCACGTTTGATGCCCCCACGATCGTTAGCCGTTCGGCTGATGGAGTTGACCGCGTATAAACATGCCTGTCCCGTTTGTGACAGCAACAAGGTCTCAAGCATTCTCTATCGTACGCAACGTAAAAGCTATGCTGAATGTGCTGGATGTGGTATGCTCTATTTGATGCTTTTTGTACGCAAAGCGGTAACCTATGATGCTACTTATTTTGATGATAGCTACCGCAAGCAGTATGGCAAGAGTTATTTGGAGGATTTTGAATATATCAAAAAGATGGGAATGCTCAGGCTTAAACGGGTGATGCGTTATCATTCAGTGCGAGGCGAAAGTCAGATGAGCTTGCTAGATATTGGCTGTGCGTATGGTCCTTTTTTACAGGCGGGGGCGGATGCGGGTTTGCAGGTTTATGGCGTGGATACGGCGAAAGAGGTGGTGGATTATGTGGTAAATGAGCTGGGATTTAGTGCGCAAGTGGCAAATTTTCCGCAAGAGCTTCCTTATGCGCATCAGCGTTTTGACTTTGTTACGATGTGGTATGTGATTGAACATTTTGAGCAGTTAGATGTGGTGATGCGTCAAGTGAATCGTTACCTTAATGTGGGTGGGATTTTTGCTTTTTCCACGCCCAAAGGTGATGGCTTGAGTGCGAAAAAGGATTTATCGGCATTTTTAGAAGCAAGTCCAGACGATCATTATACGATCTTTCGTAAGGTGGGCTTACGCGCCTTGTTGCAACGCTATGGTTTGGAGCTACTGCACATTGAGACGACAGGCGTGCATGTTCAACGTAAATATGCGAAGATTGTATTGGGATCGTGGCAGGAGCGACTTCTTAAGCGTCTTTTTACTCTTCGCGGATTAGGCGATACCTTTGAGATTTATGCAAGAAAAAAGAGGGATTTAGATGACGAATAATGAACAAGAATTTATTCTATTGCTGGGAGCATCGATGATGCAATTACCCGCACTCAAAGCAATTGAGACTTTAGGTTATGCGAGCTTGGTGGTGGATGGCAATGCGCATGCGCCGTTGATGAGCTTAGCCGATGAGCGAGCGCTGATCGATCTTAAGGATATTTCGGCTTTGATGATTTATCTGGATGAATTTATTGAAGAGCGTAGGTTGGTTGCGATTTTTACAGCTGGTACAGACTTCTCCTATGTGGTCTCGACTTTGGCAGAGCGGTATCAGTTACCTGCGCATAGCAAAAATGCAGCGATGGCGGCGACGGATAAGTTGAGGATGCGTAGTATGTTGCATCAACATGGCGTGCGTGTTCCTGCATTTATTGAGTTACCCATGGGGATCAATGAGCCGACGCTTGAGGGATTGTTACGTCAGGCGCAATTGAGCGAGCCTTGGGATGTGGTGATCAAGCCGGTAGATTCGATGGGTGCGCGCGGTGTGGTGCGTGCGCATACGCTTAAGGAGATTCTCCATGCCGGTGAGGAGGCACGGGCGTATAGTCGTAGTGGTAAGGTGATTGTTGAAGCCTATTTAGATGGCCCTGAGTTGAGTGTGGATGCGCTTGTCGCCGATGGTAAGGTCTATATTCATGGTATCGCTGATCGTCATATCTTTTATCCCCCATACTTTATCGAGATGGGGCACACGATTCCTTCTTCCTTGTCTAATGAAGAGAAGCAAGCGATCATCGAAGAATTTACCAAGGGAGTTTTTGCGCTTGGTTTACACCATGGGGCTGCTAAAGGCGATATCAAGCTAACGGCTGATGGCGTTTATATTGGTGAGATTGCAGGGCGTCTGTCGGGTGGGTATATGTCGGGCTGGACGTATCCGCTCTCTAGTGGGGTTAATGTTACCGAGCTTGCGGTCAAGCTAGCTTTAGGGCAATCGATTTTTGAGGAAGAAGATGTGTTGGTAGAGCAAAAGAGTGTCTGTGCTGAGCGAGCATTTATCTCGATTCCGGGGGAGATTGCTGAAATTCTCCATTTGGATGCGGCGCGCAAGATGGAGGGTGTTAAAGAGATCTTCATTAGGGTTAAACATGGCGATCGCGTGCACTTTCCGAAAAATAACGTGGAGAAGGCTGGTAATGTGCTTGCTGTGGCCGATAGCTATGCAGAGGCGATTACGCTTTCTGAAATAGCGCGAAAAGAGATTTTTTTGCGCTTAAAGGCCGATGATGTAGCTACGCGTGATTTTTTGTTTGGTAGTGGATCGACGCATCTCTCCTCTGCATTTATTCTTGGAAAAGATTTTAATGGGAATACGCGCGAGGAGATTTTTGTTCGTTATGAGGCGATTACTGGGCATCAGCCGAAGCTTTATCAACCCGATCGGTTATTAGAGTTTGAGCGTGCAATCGAAAAGGGTGGCCTGCAGGGGGCAGTTTGGTATTATGATACGTTTGGGGCGTTGCTGGCTTAGTCTTACTCTCTTTTTGGGCTTTACGCTCTCTGGGTATGGGGCAACATTAAACCAATTACTTCAAGAGAGTGGAGCACAATTGGCTTGGCATAGTTGGCAGCAACGCGGTGAGCTTATCTATGAAGATCGGCGAGTATTCTTTATTGTGGAGCACCCTTACCTGATTTTTAGCAACGGGATGGTTGTTCCTGCGAAGATTTATTATGCGGATGGAATTATCTCTTTTGATGGACGTAGTAGCCAACTGGTGAATCACTTTTTGCGTACGGGAAAGATCTTGTCGCCACGAGAGATTGTCGATACGTATCGTATTTCTACTATTTTGATTGATCCTGGACACGGCGGACGTGATAGTGGTGCGGTGGGGCGTCACGGATCGCTGGTGGTGAAAGAGAAAGATGTTACGTTGGCGGTGAGTTTACGTTTAGCGCAACTGTTACGTGCAACTTATCCGCAGAAAAAAATTCTCCTTACACGTACCTCGGATACTTATCCGTCATTACAACAGCGGGTGGATATGGCGAATAATTTACCCTTGGCCGAGGGCGAGGTGGCAATCTTTATCTCGATTCATGCGAATGCGGCGCTCAATCGTCATGCACGAGGCTTTGAGGTTTGGCACCTACCACCGGCAATTCGGCGCGATATTTATCGGGGAGAAGAAAATTCTGCGATTGTCCAAGATCTTATTAATGAGTTTGTCAATCAAGAGATTATTGCCGGTGGGCAGCGTTTGGCAGAATTTTTGAGGCAATCATTCGCCCGTAGGTTAAGCGATCGCACGGTAGATCGGGGATTGCGCGAGGAGGCTTGGTTTGTGGTGCGTGGGGCGCATACGGTGGCGGTCTTGGTGGAGTTGGGCTTTGTGAGTAATGAGACAGAGGCCCGCTTGCTAGCAAGTAAGAGCTATCAGGAAGAGCTTGCAGTTGCGTTGCATGAGGGTATTGCGGGATATATTCGCTATTTTGAGCGCTAAGGAGAGGGCAGATGGCTGGACGGGTACGTAAGGTGATGGAGCGGGCGTCGAAGATTTCGACGGAGACTTGGGCGCAATTTGTGGATGAGTTGAATCAGCAGATGGAAGAGGGACGCGCTACCATGAACTCGATTGACTACGGCATTCTTGTGGTTGATGAGATGGGCAAATATCTGCATTCAAATAAATTAGCATTGACACTCTTTCAAATTAAAGATCTCCAGAAAGAGCGCCCGATATGGTTTAGCATTGAGCATGTCGATTTAAAGGAATTTTTGGAAGTCTCCATTCAGATTCAAACGTTAGACAGCAGTAGTGAATTTTGGATTCATGGGCGATTAGTCTCTTGTCAAATTAAACCTTGGGTCTTTCATGGGAAGATTAAGGGGAGTCTGATCTGGATTGAAGACATTACCGAGAGGCGTGCGCAGTTGGTTAAAATTCGTCATATTGAGGCGATGGCACGGCTTGGCACGATGGCGCAGACCCTTGCGCATGAGATCAAAAATCCACTGGGTGCGATCTCCATTCACTTACAGCTATTGAAAAAGTCGATGACCCAAGTCCACTGGTCGGAGTCGATGGAGAGCACCTATCAAATTATTAGCGAAGAGATTACACGTCTGGGTGAGGTGGTACACGCCTATCTTAATGCCGCCAGACCCTTAGAGATTCATTTAGAACGTGCGGATATCGCGCAAATTTTAACAGAATCACTCCTTTTAATGGAGGTAGAAGCAGAGGAATTGGGTATCACCATCGCCCAAGCTGAACGTACTTCTGCTGTACCAATGCTCTCTTTGGATCGGGGGTTGATTAAACAATGTTTTGTCAACTTACTAAAAAATGCCATGCAAAGTGGCGCCAAACATATTTATACACGCATCAATATTTTGCTCGATCGGGTTGAAGTGATTCTTGAGGATGATGGGGATGGTATCAGTAATGAAAACATCGCCAAAATTTTTGAACCCCACTTCACTACCAAAAAGAACGGTAATGGACTAGGTCTCACCATTGTCTTTAAAATCTTGCGCGAGCATGGTGCGTTTATCGACGTGGAGAGCCCCATCTTTCAGTATGGATCTAGCGGACACGGTACACGCTTTTCTCTCACCTTTAATCGTGTGGATGGCGAGCGTATCCAACTCTTAGCCCCGCATATAGATGGCTAGAACGCTTTACTTTTTTATGATTTTCGGCTATAATTACCAGATATGGCAAAAGAGTACGACGAAAGCAAAATCAAAACCCTCTCTGCATTAGAGCACATTCGCCTGCGCAGTGGTATGTATATCGGTAGACTAGGCGACGGTAGCCACTTTGACGACGGTATCTATATTCTCCTTAAAGAAGTGGTGGATAATACTATCGATGAATTTATCATGGGGCATGGTAAGAAGGTTGTCATCGATGTGGATGTCGAGCTTGGGCGTGTTTCGGTGCGTGATGAGGGGCGGGGAATTCCCTTGGGTAAAGTGATCGATTGTGTCTCTATTATTAATACCGGTGCCAAGTATAACGACGATGTCTTTCAATTCTCCGTGGGTCTCAACGGCGTGGGAACCAAGGCGGTGAATGCACTCTCTAGCCATTTCTTGGTGCGTAGCATTCGCGAGGGAATTTACCAAGAGGCGACCTTCTCGCAGGGCAAGCTTCTTTCAGAGGATAAGGGCAAAAGTCACGAAAAGAATGGCGTTTATGTTGAATTTACCCCTGATGTCGAAATTTTTGGCTCATATCGCTTTAACATGGAGTATCTTGCCCAGCGCATGCATAGTTATGCGTGTCTGAATCGCGGGCTTACATTGGTGCTCAATGGGGAAAAATTTATCAGTAAGAATGGATTGCTTGACTATCTCGAAAAAGAGACTGAAGATGCCATTCGTTATCCGATGATTAGCCATCGTGCAACCCATTTAGAGTTTGCCTTCACCCATACCTCCGAGGGGTATGGCGAGACTTACTTTAGTTTTGTTAATGGTCAGTTTACCAGCGACGGTGGTACGCATTTAGTTGCCTTTAAAGAGGGAATTTTGCGCGGAGTCAATGCCTTTTATAATGATAAATTTACGGCGCAAGATGTGCGAGAAGGTATCGCTGGTGCGGTAGCTGTTAAGGTCAAGGATCCTATTTTTGAGAGTCAGACCAAAAATAAGCTGGGCAACAGTGATATTCGTAGCTGGATAGTTGCGGATGTCAGTCGTGCAGTGGAGGATTATCTCCATAAGAATGCGACAACTGCCAAGATCCTTAAAGATAAGATTTTAGCAAATGAGCGTTTACGCAAAGAGCTTAATGAGGTGAAAAAAGAGGCGCGCGCTGCGGCTAAGCGTATCTCTATGAAGATTCCTAAGCTTATCGATTGTAAATTACATGTGGGCGACCTAGGCGGTGAGCGATCGTCTATCTTTTTAGTTGAGGGCGACTCTGCTGGCGGATCGTTTACTTCGGTACGCGATGTGCACACCCAAGCGATCTTTAAACTACGAGGCAAGCCTTGGAATAGTTACGGTGCGCCCCAAAGTGCAATTTATCGCAATGAAGAGCTCTATAATATGATGATGGCCTTGGGTATTGAAAATAGCGCCGAAGAGCTACGCTATGGGCGTATCATCTTGGCAACGGACGCTGATTTTGATGGTTTTCATATCCGTAATTTACTGTTAACGTTTTTTCTTCACTACTTTGAGGAGTTGGTGGTAGCTGGCAAGATTTTTATTTTAGAGACGCCTCTCTTTCGCATTAAGAAAGGGAAAGAGGCGCACTATTGCTACAGTGAGAGTGAGCGAGATGCTTTGCTCAAAAAATTAGGTAAAGGTGTATTGGTTACGCGCTTTAAGGGGCTGGGTGAGATTAGTCCTAACGAATTTGGGCAGTTTATTGGTGAACAAATTCGCCTTACCCCAGTGATGATTGATAGCTTAAAGCAAAACAAAGAGATTCTTACCTTTTATATGGGGCAAAATACCCCGCATCGGCGAGACTATATTATGCAACATTTGATTGATGATATTGTATAAAAGTTAATTTTCGTATAATATTTTAATATTTAGTACTAAGGGGAGATAGATATATGTCAATAAGAAAGAGTTATACGTTTACCAGCGAGAGTGTGGGTGAGGGGCATCCCGATAAAATTTGCGATCAGATTTCAGATGCTATCCTAGATGAGGCGCTTCGTGCTGATCCTGAGAGTCGGGTGGCTTGCGAGGTGTATGCTAGCACGGGCATGGTGATTGTGGGTGGCGAAATTACTACCGATTGTTACATCGATGTGGTGCAGAGCGCGCGCGATGTCTTAAAAAATATCGGTTATGATCATAGTGAATATGGCATTAATTATAAAGATTGTGCGGTTTTATCGGTGATTAAACCACAATCACCAGACATTGCTATGGGGGTAGACGCATCGGCACAGAAAGAGCAGGGGGCAGGCGATCAGGGCATTATGTTTGGCTATGCATGTTCGGATACGCCAAATTATATGCCCGCAACATTGGAGTATGCGCATGCGATTGTCCGTGAGGCAGCTCGGGTACGCAAGAGTGGCGTGGTCGATTTTCTGCGCCCTGATTGTAAGGCGCAGGTGAGCATGGTTTACGAGAACGGTATGCCTAAATATATCGATACGGTGGTGCTTAGTCATCAACACGGCGAGCAGGTGGATAATGCCACACTACGTAAATTCCTACAAGAGGAGGTCATTGCTAAGGCGATTCCTTCTCACTTTTTAGACGAAAAGACGACCTATCATATCAACCCGACTGGACGATTTATCATGGGTGGTCCTCAAGCGGATGTTGGTTTAACGGGACGTAAAATTATTGTCGATACTTACGGCGGAGCGGCTGCGCATGGTGGTGGTGCGTTTAGTGGGAAAGATCCTTCTAAGGTTGACCGATCGGCTGCCTATATGGCGCGTTATATTGCCAAGAATTTAGTGGCCGCTGGGGTTGCTCCAAAGATTCAAGTGGAGTTGGCGTATGCTATTGGCGTTGCCGAACCGGTGAGCATCTTTGTGGAGACTTACGATAATAGCACGGTGGACGGTGCTAAGCTTGAGGCGATGGTGCGTGAAATTTTTGCGCTCAAACCTGCGGATATTGTACGTTCGCTCGATTTAAAACGCCCTGTTTTTCTTCCTACGGCAAGTTATGGGCACTTTGGGCGCGCTGAATTTAGTTGGGAGCAACTGGATAAAGTCGCTGACATCAAGAGCTATTTAGGCTGGTAACCCTTGAAGCAGAAGAGACGTATAGGTCGTATGGTGAGCGTGATGGTTTGGCTTGGGTTTTTTTATCTAGTTGGAATTTTTTCTTTGGCGTCGATCTATATTGTTACTGTATCACAGGTTAGACAGCACATTGCCCATGCCGATGTTATTTTGGTGTTGGGCTGTGCTGCGCCTAATGGGCAGGTTAGTGGGATGTTGCGCGAGCGTCTTAATGAGGCGCTATTGCTTTACTATCAAGGTTATGCGCCCTATATTCTGGTGAGTGGTGGAGTTGGGCCAGGCGAGGCGGTGAGTGAAGCGCGCGTGATGCAACGATATTTATTAGCGCACGGGGTGCCATTAGAGCATATCCTCATTGAGAATCGATCGCGACGTACTTGGGAAAATCTTTCGTTTAGTAAGCAAATTATTGATAGATACAACTTTAGAGATGTCATTATTGTTACCTCAAGTTTTCACCTAGCCCGTTCGATATCTACGGCAGAACAACTTGGTTATGAGCAAGTCTACTTTTCTGGTGCGACATCTAGTGCTAAGGGTTGGCAATTCCTCTTCAATTATTTGCGCGAAATCCCAGGATTACTCTATTATTTGGTTGCACCTCGCTATTTAGAACAGAATACGCAAACACGTATGCTTGCCCGAGAAGTTCCTTATATCCCCCAACATATTTACCTTTAAGGTATTAATTAGTTAAGTAAATTAATGAAAATGTTCGAGAGCTTCGGCTACTAGATAAAAAGAGCCCGTAATCAAGAGCGCTTGCTCTTTTTTGAGGGGTAACGTCTCTAAGAGAGTTTTTAAATCGGGATGGTAAGAGCTGTTAGCTTGAGGATATTGTTGGCTTAACAATTCCATCTGTTGATGAATGCCCTTGGGCGCAACAAAATAAATTTTATCAAAATAGTAAAATGATTCTGATATAGAGATAAAATCTTTGTCGACAGCACAGCCAAAAATTAAGATCTTCTCTTGCGTAGGAAATTCTTGATAAAATGTCTGCACTAAAGCGCAAAAACTGCTGGGGGTGTGGCTTGCGTCTAGCACGATATTTGCTTTTATTTTTTGGTAGCGTGCGGGCAGTTGATGGCTAAGAATACTCTCTTGCCAAACTGGTATAATATCATGTTCAGGAAAGAGATAATCGACGACGGCAAGCGCCAAGAGTGCATTTTCTGCAAGCACCTTCATCGGGGTGGGGAATTGTACGATAAATGATCTCTCTTTGTAGATGATCTCTTGTTGAAAAGGAGAACGCGCGCGCTCCTTGATAGCGGCAAAGAGCGCGTTAAAGTGGAAGTAGGGTGCGCCTAGTTTTTGCGCGGATTCTTCTAAACATTGTGCTACTTGAGGAGCTTGTTTGGCGATAAAGAGCGGAGTCTTTGGCTTGATGATGCCAGCCTTTTCTTGAGTGATGGCTAAGAGCGTATCACCTAAAATGGCGGTGTGCTCGCGCTCGATTGGCGTGATAACGGTAATATCGCTTGCACAGAGATTGGTCGCATCTAATCGGCCACCCAATCCGGTTTCTAGGATTAAAAAATCGATGGGTAGGCTATCGGCAAGAAAAAAGAGCATCGCCGTCATTGCATCGAAGAAGGGCAGGGTAATATGATATGCGTCTTCTTGGTGTTGTAACCAACGAAGCGCGCGATGCAATTGTTCGGTAGAAATACGCGTGAGATTGAGTAAAAAGCGCTCTTTTATATCGATAAGATGAGGCGAGGTGAAGAGTAGCGTCCG
The DNA here is from genome assembly GCF_028748145.1 of Entomospira culicis. NCBI lineage: Bacteria > Pseudomonadati > Spirochaetota > Spirochaetia > Spirochaetales > Spirochaetaceae > Entomospira > Entomospira culicis. Next base: position 702,980 of record NZ_CP118181.1, read on the forward strand.
ATAGCCGAGGCTATATAACGTCGCAGTGATTGCATGTGCCGTGCTCCCTTTCCCTTTACTTCCAGCAAGATGGATGGTTTTATAGCGTGGTTTTTGAATGTTTATATCCTGTAAAATGGTGAGAATATCTGAAAATCGCGCCTCTTCTTTACGAATATGGATAGGATTTCGGCGAGTTAGTAATTGCTCTAAATAGCTTTGCATAGGCTCATTTTAGCAGATATAGGGGAAAGATATCAAGCTCAGCATGTGCTCATTCCTTCTATTTTGTTGTGAGGAGGGAGCGCTCGACGACATCTAGGTGCGTGATGGCGTTAATGTGGAAGATGATTTTAGCTTTATGTCGATAGTCATAGGCTTTGATTTGTTGCGTTGCTTTCTTGTCAAAGTGAAGGGGCATGAGGTAATGTTCGACAATTTCCCCGTTGTTGTTGATTTGTAAGAGCAGGTCGCGCTCCTCTTTAATGGCTAGCTCGACAAGGCGAACTTTCGCGTGGTAGTCGATGCCCGATGCCTGTTGACGAAATGTTGAGAGGCGCATAAGTTGTTCTGCACTAATAATTAATTTTCGTTCGATATAAAGCTGTTGGATAGGATTATCTGCATGGTGTACGGGGATATTAATAGAATCTTTTTTATTTTTAGATTTAGATATAGGCTCTACTCTCTGGGGTAGGTCAGAGGTGTGGCTGATAAGCGATTTTAAGAGATGGGTTGGCAAGATGGATTGCTCCGCTGGTGCTGGTGTTTGGATGATGTGAGGGTGCGTTTCGCCTTGAATGAGGGTGGGCTTGGGTAGTCCTAAGGTGTGGATGAAGTGGTAAAATTCTTTGCATGGCGCATCTTTTAAAAGGATAAATTCTTCCGATATCACCTTGTTGACGAAGCGTTGGAGGAAGAGTTGATTTTGGAGTAAGTGACTGAGGGATTTATGGAGTTGTAGCAGATATCCATGATAAAGCTGTAGCGATGTACTCTCTTCGAGCCAAAAGTGGAGCGTCTGTTTGAAATTTTCTGGAGTTTGTGTCGCGTCCGCAAAGAAGTTAAAGAGTGCTTGAGGATCATGTTGTTGCTGATTCGCTTGAATAAAGCGATCTTTATCGAGGGCATAGGTGCTAAAAATATCGTAATGGATGAGGGTTGATGTGAGGATCAATTGCCATTGTAGCGGTTGCTCAAAAGAGTAAAAAAAGGTAAGATTCCCTTCTATTCTAATCGGTGTGTAACTATTGTTTAGATTTAGAGATTGGTAGTAGTGAGGGTGGGTTTCCGATTTACGAATCAGGAAAAAGTGTTCTAGTGCTGGTATAAGGGCTTGCATCTCTTTTACTTTAAAATACTCCAGATGCATTGCATAAAGTCGAATGAAACTTTCGTGATGCAGTAAGTTTTTCTCTTGAAAGAGCAGTAAGAGGAGGCGTTGCAGGGCTAGGCGATCGAGTTCTGGGGCGTAGTCGTAGAGTAGATGTGCGTAAAAAAGAGCGGTTTGTTGGAGCAAATCAAGGTGAGAGATCGCGATAAGTTTGGGTAGGTTGAGGCTATGATCGGGATTTATAAGGTTGGTTGTGTAACATAGTTGCAGGAGAAGATCAATGAGTGGGCGCTGGAGGCTCGAGGAAAAGTGTGCCTGTAATTCTTCGGTAATTTTTTCTTTATCTGGCTGATTGTAGATGGTGAGAATGGCGTGAATCAGGGCTGGGGTAAATTGCGGAGTAAGGTTCTCTTCTTGGTGTGGAAGGGTTGTAAATAGTGTTGATTGCTCAAGATCGGGCAAGATGATTGGCTTGAGTAGCGGATTGATGAGAGGATAGGTACAATATTCTGGGTCGATAATCCATAGCCGTTCGCGAAGATTTTGTAGAGCAAAGGCAATTGTCTGTCGTTTTAAGGGATAGAGGAGTGCTTTGAGGAGATGTTGATTTTGCTGATACTCCAGAGGCAGTTGATGAAGTGTTTCTAGCGCTTGGAGCACAAAGCGATCTTGGTCATCGAGTAAGGCAACTAACTGACGTTGATGTTGCTCATCGAGGAGCCAAGCGATCAGTTTACGGGCAATTTCTTGATTAGGAAGGATTTTGTCCTCCGTATAGAGGTAGTGGCGCGCGAGATTACGCAATTGAATATCGGTGAGTTGTAGAAAATAGGCTTCGACTAATGCTCGTGATTGCATGGCATCTCCTAATCGTCAAAAAAATCTTCTTGACTAAGAATTTGATAGGTATAACCCTGTTCGGTTAAGAAGCGCATTCGGTTGATGGCGAATTCTTCCTCGAGGGTAAAGCGACTGACTAAGCTATAAAAGTAGCTCATCTCTTCTTTAGGGCGCAAAATACGCCCAAGGCGCTGTGCCTCTTCTTGGCGACTGCCAAAGCTGCCTGAAAGTTGGATAGCAATCGTGGCATCGGGGAGATCGATGGAGAAGTTGGCTACTTTGGATAAAATGAGGGTTTGAATCGTCTTATTTCTAAATTGATTGTAAAGGTCATCGCGGAGATCTTGGGGAGTCTTTCCGGTGATAATGGGCAAGTTGAGTTCTTTTGCGATGGCTTGAAGCTGGCTGAGATATTGCCCAATAATGATGGTGGGTTTGCCTTGGTGCAGAGCAAGAATCGCTTTAACGAGAGTAATCTTACTCACGGCCTCGCTAGCAATACGAATTTTAGATCGATTGGGGGCGATGGCGTACTCAAGATGCTCTTTTTCGTTGAGATCGCACTTGACCTCCACACATTGTGCTGTAGCAATCCACCCTTGATGCTCTAATTCTTTCCATGGCGCATCAAAGCGTTTTGGGCCAATCAAGGTAAAGACTTCGGCTTCGGCATTATCTTCGCGGACTAAGGTCGCAGTGAGTCCTAAACGTCTGACACTCTGGATCTCACTGGTAATACGGAAGACAGGCGCGGGTAAAAGGTGCGCTTCATCATAAATGATCAGTCCCCATTTACGCTCTTTAAAGAGGTTAAAGTGGAGAAATGGCTCGGTTTTTGCCTTGCGCCAGACGAGGATCTGATAGGTAGCGACGGTTACTGGGGCAATGACTTTGCTCTGTCCTGAATATTCGGAGACTTGATCTTCGGTGAGGGTGGTGCGGGTAACGATTTCACGGATCCACTGTCTGGCTGCGGCGATGTTGGCAGCGAGGATGAGGGTTTCACATTGAAGCGCCTGCATGGTACCAATTCCCACGAGCGTCTTACCGGCGCCACAGGGCAGAATCACCGTGCCAAAACCACGCCCAAGCTGTTTGTCGCCAAGAAAGGCGGTAACGGCCGATTGTTGGTAGGGGCGTAGTTGGGTGGAGGGCAAGAGATCGATAGCGAGCGGATCGCCTTGGGTGAGTGGGGCGAGATCGGTTACGGGCCAGCCCAGCTTAATCAGTTCGTGCTTGAGTAATCCGCGATCGAGGGCGTTGAGGCGAAAGGTGTCGGTCTCTTCGGTGATGATGAGCTTGCGTAATTTGGGTTGGCTCTGCAACTCACGCATGAGGTGTGGCTTGTTTAGCACCTTCATGATGAGTTGCGTCTCATCGGTGGGGTGGCTCTCGAGCTTGAGGTGCCCATAGCGATCGTAGCGTTGCTCTACCTTTGCCATGAGGCTAGGCGGAATCGGGTAGCGCGAGTATTGCTTGAGTGTGGTCTCGATGTGGGCAAGGGTGATATCCATGGCACAGGCATTCCAGAGGGAGAGGTCGTTGATGCGGTACTGATGGAAATGTTCTGGACTCTTCTCTAGGTCAGCAAAGAGACTGATGGCGCTACGCGCTTCTTCAAAGAGAGGCTCGTGGGTATCGAGGATAAGCGTGCCATCGCTTTGGACAATAAGGGGTTTAGATTCGTTATTTTTCATAGCTCAAGAAAGAATTATATCCTAAAACGTAATCTTTGACAAGGGCGCTCTCTTGCATTATTTTTTGGAATTTATTAATATGTAAAAATGAGACAAGATGATAAAAAATTAGGAAAAATTACCCGTTGGCTGGTGCTGGGCGTGGTGCTTTTGATAGCATTTTTTTGGGTGGGCTGGAGCGAGGAGCTGGAGATTACGGAGTATCGGATAGCCAGCGAAAAGTGGCAGGGATCGCAAGGTTTGACCATCGTGGTGGCTAGCGATTTGCACAGCACAATGCATGGGGAGAATCAATCACTATTAATTACATTAAGCAACAAAATCCTGATCTCATCTTTTTAGTCGGTGATATTATCGATGATATCATTCCAGAAGCAGGCGCACATCTCTTTTTTCAGGGAATTAAAGAGATAGCTCCGGCATATTATGTTACGGGTAATCATGAGTATTGGAGTGGGGAAATCGATCGCTTGCGCGAGATGGTAACTTCTTATGGTGTTACAATTTTATCGGACAACTACGAAATCATTCGCGTACATGGACAGGAGATTTTACTTGCGGGCGTAGAAGATCCTGCGAAGCGTCGCTATGAGATGCCCTTGTACGATTATGTGGGGAGCATGGAGCGAGCGTTTAGCCCTTTGCGCGAGGATGATACACTTAAAATTCTGCTTGCGCATCGCCCCGAGTGGATTGAGACTTATCTAGGCTATCCCTTTGATCTCGTGATATCGGGGCACGCCCATGGCGGGCAAGTGCGTATTCCTTTGCTTGCGTCCAACGGGTTGTATGCGCCTAATCAAGGTCTCTTCCCCAGCTATACCGGTGGTCGGTATGAGCATGGGGCTGTGGTGCACATTGTCAGCCGTGGACTTGCGGTGTACAAAGAGCGTCCACGCATCTATAATCGCCCCGAATTAGTGGTTATAAAAATCAATAACAATATCATATCCTCATATTTATCAAAAATGAATAAATAAGGGAATCGCCTAAGAAGTTCTTTTACTTAGATTTATCGCGTAAAGCTAGTGTTTTTTTTCCTTTTTTTTTACTAGACAGCAACGAAGTATTGATTGTATAATGGTACTATGAGTGAAGAGTATGCAATAGAATTTAAGGGAATTACTAAACGTTTTGGTTCGTTGCTTGCCAATAATGATGTCTCTTGGCGCATTAAAAAGGGTGAGGTTCATGCATTACTGGGAGAGAATGGCGCGGGGAAATCGACCATTACTTCCATTTTATTTGGGCTCATTCAGGCAGATGCTGGTGAGATTTTGATTTATGGCAAGCCAGTGAATATTCAAAATCCCAACGACGCTAATGCATTGGGCATTGGTATGGTACATCAACACTTTAAGTTGGTGCCAAGCTATACCGTCGTGGAGAATATCGTACTGGGAATGGAGCCAAGGAATCGGTTTGGCCATCTGGACTATGCGGGGGCGCGTAGCAAAATTAAGGAGCTGTCAACACAATTTGGCTTAGATGTTGACCCCGATGCCAAAATTCGTGATATCAATGTGGGCATGCAGCAACGGGTAGAGATTCTAAAGACGCTCTATCGCCAAGCACAGATTATTGTGTTAGACGAACCCACCGCGGTGTTGACGCCTCAAGAGATTGATGAGTTGATGCAGATTATTCTTCGCCTAAAGAGCCAAGGCAGAACGATTATCTTTATTAGCCATAAGCTTAAAGAGATTAAGACTTGTGCTGATCAGGTTACGGTGTTGCGTCGTGGGCAGATGGTGGGCTCGGCTTTGGTTTCTGATTGTAGCGAGGCTGAGTTGGCGCGGATGATGGTGGGGCATGAGGTCTCCTTTACTACGCCTAAGAAGAAGGCGCAAGTGGGGGGTGCGGTCTTACGCATTGAGGACTTATCGGTACGATCTCCCCTCGGCGCATTGGCCGTTGAGGGGCTTACGTTGAATGTGCATGCCGGAGAGATTGTGGGTATTGCTGGGGTGGATGGCAATGGACAGAGTGAACTTACGCTGGCTTTGGCGGGGGTTTTACGGCCGGAGTCGGGCAAAATTTTTATTGGTAAGGAGTGCATCAACCAAAAGAGCGTGCGCCAACGCGTGGAGATGGGCTTTGGTTTAACCCCAGAGAATCGTGAGACGCAAGGTGGTGTAGGCGACTTTAATTTAGCCGAAAATTATGTGCTGAAATCTTACTATAAAGAGCCCTATTCTAATCGTTTTGGCTGGCTTAATAAAAAGCGAATGATCGATGACGCGCAGGTTCAATTGGAAAATTTCGATGTACGATCGGCGGATGGGTGGCGATCGATGTTGGGCGATCTCTCTGGAGGTAATCGTCAAAAGTTAATTGTAGCGCGAGAAATTGCTCTGGCGGATAAGCTTTTGGTCGTCTCCCAACCTACTCGCGGTCTGGATGTGGGCTCGATTGAGTATATCCATCGACGCATTATTGAACACCGCGATCAGGGAAAAGCGATCTTGCTGATTAGTTTTGAGCTGGATGAGATCCTCAATCTTTGCGATCGCATTGCGGCGATTTCACACGGAAAGATTGTCGGTGTTCTCGATGCCAAGGATGCAACCAAGCAGGCTGTTGGTCAGATGATGGCTACGACTCGTTAACGATTAAAGAGGATATAACATGGATAAAACACGCTCTACGCTTTTAATGCGTTTTGTTGATATTTCGTTGAAGAATAAGCTTTTAATGAGTCTATATGTGGTGGCGATTGGCTTTTTGCTCTCTACGCTTCTTTTACTGATGGTGGGTAAGTCACCGATGGTGATGTATAATGCGATTTTTCAAAATATTACAGGATATGATTTGACAAGGCATCGCTTTAATGCGCGTTATATTGGCAATTGGCTAATGTTGAGTATGCCATTGGTCTTAACGGGATTGTCGTTGAATTTCGCCTTTCGCAGCGGATTTTTTAATATCGGTGCTGAGGGGCAATTCATTATGGGGCTCACGTTTGCGCAATACTTTGCTTTTGTCTTGCCTCCTATGATGGGATTAACCGCGATTTTGGCGGTGCTTCTAGGTGGTGTTGCTGGCGCGATGTGGGGCGGAATTGTTGGTTTCTTTCGGGGCAAGTATCAGGTTTCGGAGGTGGTACTAACGATTATGTTCAACTACATTGCCTTCTTTTTTAGTCGATGGTTTTCGCAAAATTTTCTCCCCGATGCAAACTCCTATCGGGCGGCAAATTTTCCGCAAGAAGCACTCCTTACGAATAGCTGGCTTCAGAGTATTACAAATAACTCTCAATTAAATAATGGAATATTTATCGCGCTTATCGCGTTGTTGGTTTATCATTTAGTGATGGAGAAGACGGTGCACGGCTTTAGCTTACGCGCATCGGGATTTAATCCCATGGCTGCGAAATTTTCAGGGATAGCGCCAGTGCGTTCCGCTTTTATCGCGATGGCGGGGGCGGGGGCGTTTGCTGGACTTGCTGGGGGAATTGTCTACTTGGGTAGCTTTACCTTTGGACGCGTTATCCAAGGGCAAGATGGTTATGGCTTTACTGGTATCGCGGTGGGCTTAGTCTCCGGGGGATCGGCGATTGGTACGCTTTTGTCGGGACTCTTCTTTGGTCTACTCAACGCAGCTTCTCCCTTGATGCAATCTCGAGGCATTCCGCGTGAGATTACCAGTATGATTAGCGCCTTTGTGGTTATTTTGATCGCCTTAGAATTTGGTATTAAAAAGCGCATGCAGAGTTGGCTCATTGGCGAGCAGGTGAAGCGTGCACAATCAACATCAGAACACAAAGATAAGGAAGGAGCCTAGCATGAATATTTTTGATATAAGTTTTTGGCAGACATTTTTACCCTCGATGCTGATGATCTCCGCTCCAATTATCTTGACGGCGCTGGGGGGATTAATTAATGAGAAGAGCGGGATTGTCAATATTGGCTTGGAAGGCTTGATGGGTTTTGGTGCATTTACGGCTGCAGCGATTCATGTTACTTTGGAGCCTCAATTGAGTAATGGTCTATCGGTGAGCGTTGCTCTACTGGGGGCGGCGTTGATCGGTATGCTCTTTAGCCTCATCCATGCATTTGCCACGATATCGCTTAAAGGAAATCAAATTATCTCGGGCACGGGATTAAACTTTCTCTCTTCAGGACTCACCATTTTCCTTGCACAATTGATCTTCAATCAAGAGCGCACCAATCCCTTTAAGAGCGGTATGTCTGGATTAACCTCTTACAAGATTTATCCGAGCGCGTTTATCGCTTTGGCAGTAATGGTGGGGGTTTGGTATCTTTTGAATAAACGGGTGTTCGGGTTGCGTCTGCGCGCATGTGGTGAGAATCCTCAGGCTGCTTCTGGGGCGGGAGTGAATGTCAAACGCATGCAATATATCGGCGTGGTTGCTGGTGGCGCATTGGCTGGTATTGGTGGGGCGACGCTGGTGCTTACACAAACCATTCAATATACCGGTTCGCTGATTAACGGTACGGGATTTATCGCGCTTGCTGCGATTGGCTTTGGTCGTTGGACAGTGGGCGGAGTAAGTTTGGCCTCGATTCTCTTTGGTTCAGCAATGACTTACGCGCTGATGAGTAGCAGTAACAGTGGCGTTATTCCGCGCGAGTTCTTCTTGGCGCTTCCTTATATTGTAACGGTAATTTCGTTGGTGCTTTTTGATTACTGGAAGATCAAGCGATTAGGCTTGAGTTAAATGACAAAATGATAAAGAGGAGAAGAGATACCTAGCGTTTGTTGGGTATCTCTTTTTGATGAGGTGACAGGTGGTTAAATTTGGGGGAGGGATAAATAAAAAAACCAAGAGATTAATCTTGGTTTTAAAAAACGAGCCTGAAAGGATTCGAACCTCCGACCCTCAGTACCGCAAACTGATGCTCTATCCAGCTGAGCTACAGGCTCTTGATAACTCTATCATAGCAGAATGATAAAAAAATGTCAAGAGATAAAGAAAAAGAATAGTTATTTTTTTTCTTTTGTGCTATAATAAAGGCGGAGGTTGTGTTATGCAAACGAAGATGAAGCTCTTTTTGGTGGGTATTGTGGCGATGGTGATACTAAGTACGTGGCTTTATGCAAGTCAACGAAGCAATCGTCGTAGGAGCGAGTCGCAAGAACAAGTGGTTCTCTTGGTGGAGGATCTTAGCACGCGGGTAGAGAAGTTAGAGCAGGAGTATTACGCCTTTAAGGTGGCGTTACTCAATCAACCTACAGCGGTGGTAAAAAGTTCTTCATGGCTAATATTCTTGCTCCCCCTCTTCTTGATGGCTTTTGGATTGATCTATTGGCAAAACATGCGTAAAATTCAAGCGTTACAAAAAGAGATGGAAGCACTACGCGCATTGCTAGAGGAATATAAAGAGTAACATTGTTTAGAAAAAAGAATGTATGATGTAATGAAGAAAAAAAGGTATGGCGATAGGTTTGCCGATACCTTTTTTCTTTTTTTAGGAGGTAGAGATGGAGTTTGATTTAATTAGTGCATTGTTGAGATTAGTAGCTCTTATCTTTTTTTCTGGTAGGTGATTCGGGTGCAGATGTTGCATTACCGCGCTTGGTATCAATTTTTAGGCAAGTACGGAGTAACGAAAGAGAGCATTAGACGAGGCTTTTTCGCTGGTTTTTCGCTTTGTAAAGAACCATTGCGCACGATCTATTTGCAAAATTCGCACTTCGAGGCGCAATTAAAAGCGCATCGCCATCGTATGCGACGTGAAGCGCGTCCTCTTCTTTTAAAAGGAGCAATCGTACTGGCAATCATCTATTTACTCACCTTTTTTCTTTTCGGGAGGTAATGATTGGAATACAAGTATGTTTTAGAGAACGTCTCTAATTATTTTTTGAGCTTAGAACAACAGACGCATCTGCGGGCGTTTGCTCAACGTCTCATCGTACTGTTTGATGAACATATGCAATGGTATAATCCTCAATGGTATACGGTATGGCAGGCGCAAATTTCTGCGGTGAAACATCTTCATATCGTCTATACGGGGGCATTTTGCTACATTCAGTTTACTGAGAAGGAGACCAGTCAAGCAGAAGCGCTGTTTCCGACTTATTTTGATGGTTATTACGCGGAGGATGGATTTCATTCCTGTGCCTACCTATATTATGAAGGACTAGAAGATGATTTAGGTGTGTGCGCAGAGTTTGGGGATATCTTTGGTCAAGCTACGCTATGGTTTCGTCGCGGTGTTTTGCTTCATATCAATGTGGTTGCTTATTTTAATACAAATAAACAGTTTATCCCCAATGATATAGAAAAATTGTCAGTATATAAAGATTAATAATTACTAAAGGCAGGGAATAACGTATGAACATATCTTTAAATGGCGTGATTGTCGGCGTGCTCTTATTCTTATTAAAATGAACAGTGAAAGGAGATTATTATGAAATACATTTTACCTAATAATCAAGTTTGTGCGTTGCATAAAATCAGCTTAGCCAAGGATATCACCGACTTTCAAGCAAGACATCATACGCCAGAGTATCTGCATCTGGTGGAGACGTGGGGCGCGCATCATTATCTCTTTGAACTAACGGGAGGCGATAGCTATCTCTGTGTTACCTTTAGTGCCGAGAGCGATGACAATTTAATGCTACACATTACCGCCGATCAGCGTGTGGCGCTTATTGCTATCCACGATAAGCTTATTTTTATCGATATGTTGGAGAAAAAGGTCCAAGTGGTAGCTTGCCAATGGTATATTGCGGGTCTCCACATTCTCGATAACGGCACTTTTCTGGTGGATTGTGAGAGAGTCCTTTATCTCATTACGGTTGAGGGTAAAATTATTCAAGAGATACCCTTTAGCCAGAGGATTCTTCATCTCGCTTGGGATGCACAGGGCGTTGATGTGATTACCGAAGATGAAGAGCATCATCGCATTATTCTTGATGATGAACAGGGAAGGGGCATTTTTTAATATTTTTTAGCTGATTTCTACCTATATTTAAGCTTCTTTAAGAGAGTGTGCTTGAACCGCTCTATAGCTTAGAGCAAGAGATCAAAATACGACAATAAACCTAAGAGATGAAGAAGCATATGATAAAGAATGATTTGATTGAGAAAAAAGGCTTTTTTATTAGACAGAATAATACTTATGCATTAAATAATATTCCCTATTTTTATCTATTATTATCATAAAATAAATCAAAAAAGCTTGACATTCATCAAAAAAAATATAATAATTATACTGATATGCTTTTTTACTTGGAGGGCATATTAAAGGGGTAGACATGCAAGAAACCATTAATCAACTAGCTGCACTGATTAGCCTTATTGTGGATAATCTTTGGCAGTACTTAGGCGTTCCTATTATTATTTTAGTTGGACTCTATTTTACGCTCTCTTCTGGCTTCGTACAACTGCGACTTTTTCCTAAAATGTTAGCTATGTTGGGGGAAGGATTCCATCACACCGACGATAGTGGTAAAAAAAAGGCGGGTATCTCAGGCTTTGAGGCTTTTGCTATTAGTATTGCTAGTCGTGTAGGTACGGGTAACCTTGCTGGCGTCGCGATGGCTATCTCTCTAGGTGGTCCTGGGGCTATCTTTTGGATGTGGGTTATGGCCTTCTTGGGCATGGCTACTGCCTTTGTGGAGAGTACCCTTGCGCAAGTTTTTAAAGTTCCCTCTAGTGAGTCTGGACACTTTAGAGGCGGTCCGGCCTATTATTTACGTAATGCATTAAACAGTAACGGTATTGCTATTCTCTTCTCTATTTTAATGGTTATTACTTTTGGATATGTACTCAATATGATTCAGGTTAATACGATTGCGCTCTCTTTTCAAGAGACATTTAATCTTAGCCCTAAGATTAGTGCGATTGTTCTCGCCATCATGACAATATTAATTTTGATGGGTGGAGCTAAACGTATTGCCAACTTCTCCAGCCTCTTTGTACCTGTGATGGCATTGAGTTATATTGTGGTGGGGTTTATTGTTGTGATCATGAATTATAAAAACATTCCATCGGTGATTACCCTTATTTTTAGCAGTGCATTCAGAGCAGACGCAGCTTTTGGGGGATTTTTGGGAACGATGATGGTGGGTGTTCGTCGTGGACTTTTTAGTAACGAGGCGGGGATGGGTAGTGCTCCGGCTGCAGCTGCAGCTGCCAATACCTCGCATCCTGTTAAGCAGGGATTGATTCAGAGTTTTTCCGTCTTTACCGATACGTTTGTGGTCTGCTCGGTAACGGCTTTTATCATTCTTGGCAGTGGCATTTGGGGGGTAAGTGAGGCGCAAGGCATTGTTCTTATGCAAGAGGCCCTTGCCCAATCGATTGGTAGTTTGAGTAATTATTATGTCTCTATTTTGATCTTTATCTTTGCTTTTACCAGCGTGATCGGTAACTATTTTTATGCCGAGAGTAGTTTAGCCTACCTAACCAAAGAGAATCGATTGATGTTAAATGTATTCAAGGTTACGGTAGCCTTAATGGTCTTTATTGGACCTTTGGCGGAGAATCTTTTAGTTTGGAACTTAGGGGATCTCTTTGTTATCTTGATGGCATTTGTTAATCTCTATGCAATTGTTCGCCTCTTTCCTGTCGCAAAAGAAACGCTGGATGACTTTACGCAACAGCTTAAACTGGGTAAAGACCCTGAGTTTAAACGTGATCGTATTAAAAAATGGGATATCCCTGTTTGGAAAGGTGAGTAACATATGAAAGAGCATGTTCTTTTAGTTGACGTACAAAATGATTTTTGTCATCCTGATGGCGCGTTGTACGTACCGCATGCACGCGAAGATTTAGCACATTTGATGCAATTTTTAGATAAGAAAATAGGTGATATTGATCAAGTTTTTGTCAGTTTAGATAGCCATTGGGTTTATGATATTGCGCATCCGCGTTTTTGGCGTAAGGATAATGGCTTGTCGCCAGAACCGTTTTCGCATGTTACTTTAGAAAATCTGTTAAATGGTGATATTGTGGCGATTAATCCCATAGATCAAGCACGTGCGGAGAGCTATATTAAGGCTTTAGAGGATAAAGGATCAAAACATACTCTCTGGCCTGAACATTGTATATTATCTACATGGGGTCATGCGCTGGCTGACGAGGTTATCTTATTTTTAGAAAAATTCCAAGTAGCGCACCAAAAAGCTCCAGAGGCGCTACTCAAAGGGTTAAATCCTTATAGTGAACACTTCAGTGTCTTCTCTGCGCTTATTCCAGATCCTACCGATGCTTCTACTCAATTTAATGATACTTTTGCGAAGAAACTTCTTGACTGTGATCGACTTTATGTCGGAGGACAAGCTCTCTCGCACTGTGTGGGACAGACCTTGATCGATCTTCATGCGCATGTAGAGGATCCTCGTGTCTTGGAAAAAATCGTATTGCTTAGTGATTGCACGTCTGCGGTACAGGGGTTTCAAGGATTAGCCAGTAGTTATCTGGAGCGTTTTGAGAGTTGGGGTATTACCATTGCGAAGACAAAGGTTTTTCTTTCGTGAGTCTCCTTGAAGAGGATTCGCGTAGCTCTTTACTTTTCGGAGAAGAAGAGCTTGCTAAAATACAGTCAGCATTTGTCGCTGTGATTGGTCTAGGTGGGGTGGGTGGTTATGCTTGCGAAGTCTTGGTACGCCTAGGAGTGAAAAAATTGCTTATTATTGATGGGGATATCATTACTCGCAGTAATATTAATAGACAAATCATCACCTCACAAGAAAATATCGGTAAAAGTAAAGCAGAGGAATTTCGAGAGCGAGCAAGCAAAATTCGCCCAGATCTTGAAATTATTGCAATACAAGAAGTCATGCATAAAGATAATATTTCGATGATTTTAGGCAATTACAACTTAGATCTTATTTTAGATGCGATTGATAGTGTTGGCAGTAAAGCACATCTTATTCATTATGCAAAAACACATGACATTGAAATTGTAAGTGCATTAGGTGCTGCGCAACGCACACATCCTCACGATTTTCATGTAGTCGATCTCTTTTCTACCTATCAAGATCCGTTGGCTCGAGCGCTTCGTACTGCTGTGAAAAAATTGGGTATTTATCGCAATGTTAAAGCAATCTTTAGTAAAGAAATCCCTACAAAAAGCCCACATGATGTGCCCAAGCAACTGGGTGAAAAATCTTTGGGTAGTTATGTTGCTTCCGTGATGGTTGCTGGGGCACTTCTTGCTGATACTGGAATTCAATTATTATTGAAAAGGAGTAACTAAATGAAAGAAAATCGAGAAGATATCACTTTTTTACAAGAAAAAATCGAACAACGTCTTGCTTATTTCATTCCCAAAGAGATCTACCCGCAATGGTGGGATCTTCATACCGGTGGCATTAATGCTGACTCATGGCGTGCCGAATGGCAGGAGTCTCATCAGAATTTACTTGCACCCATGCACGATTTATTAACACGTGGGGGAAAACGTTGGCGAGCATTATCTACCGTATTACTGGGATTAACCTATGGTTTATCGCTAGAAACTTTGCTTGACTTAGCGGTTTTGGTAGAAATCCCACACAATGCAAGTCTTATTGTTGATGATATTGAGGATAAATCATCGGTACGGCGTGGTGAAAGCGCGGTGCATTTAATTTACGGTGAGGATAATGCCATCAATAGTGCTAACTTTGGTTATTTTTTACCCTTGGTTGCCTTGGATAAGATGGAGTTAAACCCAAAAGATAAGCTAGCGTGCTATCAGGTTTGGCATTTAGCGATGCGTCGAGTGCATATGGGGCAAGCACTTGATATCACTTGGCACAACAGCGATCTTATTCCAAATCAAAATGAGTATGAGACCATGGCTAAATTGAAAACCTCTGCGCTTGCGGTTATGGGGATAGATCTTGTCGCTACCGTGGGTAATTTATCAGCTGATACTCGTTTGACTCTTCGGGATATTTGGTTTAATATTGGCTTAGGATTTCAAATTTTAGATGATGTTTTTAACCTTGACGGAGGCATTGCTGGAAAAGAGCGTGCAGATGATCTCGTTGAAGGGAAAAAAAGTTTACCTATCATCTTCTATACCGAGCAGTTTCCTATGAAAAAAGTAGAACTTTATTCCCTTTTATTGCAATCTAAATATGATAAAGAGATTGCTTTAGAGGTTGCAGATCTTTTATTAGCCAGTGGCGTGGTCGACCAAGCCAGGGATTATGGTAGTAAATTATTAAAAGAATCACTTGATCAACTTGATACAATTTTACCAAGTAATCAGTATAAAAATACCTTACTACATTTACTAAAATCTTTTTTTGAGCCAGTTTAAAAGACACGAAATTGTTTTGGTTTACTTTGATAGAGCCAGTAGAAGATGATTAGCCAGAGACTTATTACAAGAAATTGCACTAAAGAGAGAAATATTATATGAGTATTTATCGAAATATTATATAAAGAGTGTATGATTATGGATAAAATAAATCCTTTTAATTTATACCTTATTTGGAGCATAGAAAGAAAGATATGTAATGGGGTGGTTAAATTTTGACGCAAGAGGAATGCACTGGTTGAGGTTGTGAACAAGTAGCCAGCACCTTCAAGAATCGAGAAGAGCAACCCAGCAATGAGGGCGAGTTGGAGTTTTTGTTGCGCGGTGTGAAAGGGATGGCCTTTGAGTAATAAGCTAAAGAGTAAAAATCGACTACTTTCTTCGATGAGCGGTGCACTAAATAGCGTGATTATATCGGGAAGTTGAAGGAGATTAACGCTCCATGAAGCGAAAAATGCAAAAATAAAAATAAAAAAAGATAAAAAAAATGCATAAATATTCTGTAGTAAAGAAAATTTGAAGCCTTTAAGTAGAAGCCAAAAAAAGAGAAGAATGGTACTACTGAAAAAGAGAATTTTAGTGAACATGCTACTTATGATTTAAGGCTGGATTCGATTAATTTTTTTAAGAGATGACTTTGCGATAAACCCATGCTTTGCCAAAGTAACGGATACATACTTTTATCCGTAAATCCTGGTAGTGTATTGATTTCATTAAGGAAAATTTCATTGCTATCTTTGGTGAGAAAGAAGTCAACACGGCTTAACCCTTTAATGCCTAATTTTTGGTGCGCCTTGATGGCGAGCTGTTGGAACTCTGCTAAGATTGTCTCATGAATAAGCGCGGGAATATGCAGTTGAACCTGACTTTCAGCGGAATACTTTTGCTCATAATCATAGAAGCCTTTTTCATACGCGATCTCTCCGGCAATTGATGCGTGAACTTGCTCGCCATCGTCTAAGATACCAATTTCCACCTCTCGAACTGCTAGTGCAGGTTCGATAAGAATTTTATCATCATGGAGAAGTGCGAGAGTTAATGCCTCTTCCCACTGCATTTGATCCTGTACTTTGCTGATTCCTACGCTGGATCCTGCTCTGGCTGGCTTGACAAAAAGTATATCGCGAGAGAGTTCTTTACATGCATCACTAAAGGAGGGATACTCATTATCTCTTTTATTGATAACGAGATGGGGTAAGACAGGAATACCTGCGTCCGCGAGGATGATTTTAGTAAATTCCTTGTCCATCGCAAGGGCAGAGGCAGTAACGTCTGCGCCGACATAGGAAATACCTAGGAGTTCAAAATAGCCCTGAATCGCCCCATCTTCCCCAAATTTACCATGTAAGGCAGGAAAGAAGAGATCGATTTGACCGATTTTTTGTTGCTTTTTTGAGAGAATATCAAGCCTCATATCTTCTTTTTGAAGTAAAATTGGCTTAGCACGAGAGATGTCTTGATAGGGCGCTTCTAATGTTGCGTCCAAGAGCATCCATTGATTTGTTTTATCTAAGTAGAGCGGATAGAGATTAGGTGTTATCTCCTTGAGTGCACGATAAATATTTGTCGCAGAGGTGAGAGAGACATCGTGCTCGCTACTGGTACTACCTGCAACAATGGCAATATGAAGATTAGTTAGATTCATGGTGATTTTTCTCCTCTAATGAGATTGCTATGGCCTTGGCAATGGATAGGTAGGTTTCGCTATCGATCTCTTCGGCGCGCATATGGTAGGATATATTCTGATCGCGTAGAATGGCATCAAATTCTTCTTGAGGTAACGCTAGCATCACACCTTGTAGGAGATTTTGCCAGTTGTGGCGTAAGATTTTGCGTCGGTGAGCGAACGCTGATTTTAAGAGGTGATCGAGAATTGCCAGTAACTGTGGTTGTAATGGTTGACGCGGAGTTAGCGAGATGATCGCCGAATCGACATTGGGTTGAGGATAGAAGGAGCCTGCCTTGAGGTTGACGTGATGTTGTATGGAAAAATTGCACTGGCTCCAGACCGATAGACTACTGTAATTTTTACTCTTGGGCGAAGCCATAAGGCGTTGAGCAAGCTCTTTTTGTACGGTAAGTACGGCAATGCTAAAGGGCGTATGCGCAAGAAGTTGGATGATGGCACTCGAGATATTGTATGGGAGGTTTCCGAGAATTTTGTAAGAAATTTCTTTGTTGTTTTGCGCGATAAAGGGTTGCCATGTTTGGAGAACGTCGCCATCGATCACCTGAAAATGGGGGTGACGGGAGAAGAATTCTCTTAGGATCTTTTGATAGGCAGGATCGATCTCAAAGAGCGTTACGCCAGCAAGCTGATGTGTCATTGCTTGATAGGTCATCGCACCTAGACCTGGCCCAATCTCCAGTAGATGATCGTTTGGCGAAAGGCAAAGTAGATCGATCAATTTCTCTCTTGCACCACGATTAATGAGAAAATTTTGCCCCCAACGCTTGCGCGCGGCAATGCCAAAAGAGTCGAGAAATTGAGCAATTTCTTGCGGTGAGTCATAATTGAGTGGCGCATTCATCGTCTTCTATTATGCCAAAAAAGGAGGCTTAGTGCAAGGGGCAGGTGAATGATGGCGATAAATTGCCATGATGGGGAGATTCGATAGATATCTAAATGCTGTAAAGCATGGTGCATCAAGGTGTCAAAAAAGGTGAGAAAAGGGAGTAGCACTGGGGCGATAAGGGTGAGGCTTCCTAATAAAAGAAAGCCTAGAAATAGTATCGGAAAGAGGAGGTTACTTAAAAAGGAGAAGAGTTGCATCTCTTTAAAATGAAATAAAATAAGCGGATTAAGCAGAAGCTCTACGGCAAAGCTGATGGCTAGCGATCCAAAAATGACCTGTGTGAGGGAGTGGTTACGGACTTTCTTTGGTAGAGGTTTCGCTAATTGTTTAAAGAGTTTAAAGATAGGCCGATAAAAGAGGATAATGCCCAGCACCGATACGAAGCTCAAGTGAAAAGAGAGGGAGAGGAGCACTTGCGGATCATAAAGGAGCAGGAGAATACTACTAAAGGCGAGGGTATCAAGAACCGATAAGTGGCGATAATCGAGGCGTCCGATTAAGAGGGTTATCGCCATGATGTACGCGCGAAGCAAGGTGTAGAGCATGCCGGCAAGAAGCGCGTGCAGTATGACGATGGGTAGGAGGAGGATAAAGCGTTGGCGCAGAGAGAATTTCTTTAAAAGAAAAAAGATCGTAGCGATTAAAAAGGTGGCGTGCATGCCCGAGAGTGCTAGTAAGTGCGCTAATCCTGTGGCTTGAAAGAGGCGCGCGGTGTGGGGCGAGAGTAAGGAGCGATCGCCTAGGGTTACGGCTAAATAGAGTCCGGCACTCGATTGTAGGCGACTCTCCAGTAGATGCTTGATCTGTTGCATGGTTTTCTCGCGCCATTGCCAGAGCGGAGAGGCGAATCTTTCTAGTGTCATCTGGCGAGCATCCACACTAATGTAGAGCGTACCATTTTTTTCTTGATACATCTTAATCGGCGCAGAGAGTACGCTTCCTCGTGGCAGGACTTTATCTAAATTTCGAAAGGATACACGTAGGGGTAAGCGTTGATAGACCTGTATTTCGGTTGCCCCTAAAGTAAGGCTATAAGCTTGTACGGTAGCGCGTTCAAGAGCATTAGGGATGGCATCTTGTTGGAGGGTGAGACGCATCTGGCTGATGGCATTTATGGGTATCGCAATGGTGGGGTGTAGATATCGATAGAGGTGAAAACTAAGAAGCAGGTGAATAGTTATCATCCCTATAAAAAGCTTGAGACGGTGTTGCTTTATCGAGAGCATCGCCGTGATGGCTAGGTGAAGTAGCCATAAAATTGGGATAAAGAGCAATTCTAATGTCAATAATAAAATCGTAAACGAGCCATGCCTTGCAAAAAAGGTTACAAAAAGATGCTTAATTGTCGTAGCGATCGGCTTTGGCACAAATTTCATTCTATGGAGATTTCTTTTTTTGTCAAGATGCTTAATACTTCTTCTTTATAGGTCGATATTGTAATGATGATTGAACAGTTATTAGAAGAGTACATGTTGTCTCTGCAGATTGGTAGCTATAGCGAGCATACGATTGCTGCGTATCGGCGAGACATTGAGCAGTGGATTGCATATAATCAGCTTCATCAAATTGACGCACTCGCCACCAGTAAACATGAGGCCTCTGCCTATATGATTGATCTCGCCAGAAAGGGCAAAGATAGTAGTAGTATTGCGCGAAAACTCTCCTCTTTAAAGAATTTTTTTCGTTTCTTACAAGAGCGTAGCTACATTGAGGATAATATTTTTCAGATGATGCGCGCACCCAAACGTAAAGGGCGATTGCCTCAATATCTCACTTATGAACAATTTAGTGAGTTGGTTTCGCTTTGCACCAGCGACGATTTTGAAGGAGTGCGCGATCGTGCAATTTTAGAAGTACTCTATAGTACGGGCTGTCGGGCGCAAGAGCTGGTCGACTTAGACTGTAAAGAGGTAGAAGGTCGCACCGAGGTCTTGATTCGTGGCAAAGGCGATAAACAACGCATTGTCTTCTTGGTTGACGTTGCCCGCCAAGCATTAGAAAATTATTACTACAAGCGCAAAGAACTTGCTTCCAGCAGTCAACCAGCGCTCTTTATCACGCTTAAAGGTGAGCGTCTCTCGCGTCGAGCATTGTATTATCTTATCCGTAAATATGAAAACAAGTTGGCCGAGCGTACACGTCTAACGGTGCACCTCTTTCGCCACACCTTCGCCACCCATCTGCTAGACGAAGGGGCTAATTTACGTGAAGTTCAAGAGTTATTGGGTCATGAACAGTTAAGTAGCACTCAAATTTACACGCATGTCAGTGTCGAGCGCCTCAAACAGGCCTATCGACAGGCGCATCCCCACGCAAGAAGGAGTTAAAGATGGAATATAGCATGAAGGCAACCACGATTTTAGTGGTGCGTAAAGATGGAAATGTTGCCATGGCTGGCGATGGACAAGTTACCTTTGGGCAGAGTGTGGTGATGAAGGCGACGGCAAAGAAGGTACGTAAGTTGTTTGATGGTAAGGTGCTCTGTGGGTTTGCAGGTAGTACCGCCGATGCATTTACCCTAGAAGAGCTCTTTGAGGCGAAGATGAAGGAGCGTGGTTTTGATTTAACGCGTGCTGCTATTGAGGTGGCTAAAGAGTGGCGTAGTGATCGTCGATTGCGAAAGCTTGAGGCGATGCTCTTGGTAGCCGATAGCCAAAAAACGTTATTGATATCGGGTTCAGGCGACGTAATCGAACCCGAGCATAATGCCATGGCAATTGGATCTGGTGGGAATTTTGCTTACTCGGCGGCCTTGGCGTATCTGGATGGATCGTCGCTCTCAGCAAGAGAGATTGCACTACGAAGCTTACGCGTTGCAGGCGATCTCTGCGTTTATACCAATCATAATATTATCGTGGAGGAGCTGTAGATGTTTGATTACGAGACAATGACGCCAAAGCAGTTAGTTGCGGAGTTAGACAAGTACATTATTGGGCAAGACGAGGCGAAGCGCGCGGTTGCCGTTGCTCTGCGTAATCGGGTGCGTCGTGGGCGGTTGCCAGAGGCGATGCGTGACGAAGTATCGCCTAAAAACATCATTATGGTGGGATCCACGGGCGTGGGGAAAACGGAAATTGCGCGTCGGTTGACCAAGCTATCGGGTGCGCCGTTTATCAAGGTGGAGGCGACAAAATTCACCGAAGTTGGCTATGTAGGGCGCGATGTCGAGAGCATGGTGCGCGATTTGATGAACGCGGCGATTTCTCTGGTTAAAGCCGAAATGGAGAAGAATATTCAAGCCGAAGCCGAAAAGCGAACGTATGATCGACTGCTTGATCTCCTTTTACCGGGAACAAAATCGCATCATAAAGAGCAAAGCGAGGAAGATGAGCCACCTCGTATCTCGTTATTATCTGAAAACGAAGAAGCCCAAGAGAGTGAGGAGGCGGTAATTGCACGCACGCGTGCGAAACTTTTGGAGCGCATTAAGAGTGGTCAGATGGACGATCATAAAGTAGAGCTTTCCTCTAAGGGTGGCAAGGGTGGATCTATTATGCCTGGTGTGGAAGTCTTTCCTGTAGGCTTGGGTGGTATGGGTGATGGACCGGACTTTTCTGATATGGGTCAACAAATTAGTAGTCAAATTAGCGCGATGTTTGGCGGTGGTAAGAAGAAGGTTGTCTCGGTAAAGCGCGCGTATAATATCCTGATGCAAGAGGAGCGAGAACAGCTCATTGATCAAGATGCGGTCATCGAAATCGCTAAAGAGCGGGTGGAGCGTCGTGGCATTATCTTTATCGACGAGATCGATAAAATTATCAGCTCCGGAAGCAATAAACAGGGCGGAGAGGTGAGTCGCGAGGGCGTACAGCGTGATATCCTCCCGATTGTCGAAGGCTCGATGGTCAACACCAAGTATGGTATGATTGATACAACCTACATTCTCTTTATCGCTGCTGGGGCTTTTAGCAATAGTAAGCCAAGCGATCTTATCCCTGAATTACAAGGACGATTTCCTATCCGTGTGCAGTTGGAAGAGATGAGTGTAGCGATGTTTGAGCAGATCTTAATTAAGCCACAAAATGCCATTACCCAGCAGTATATTGAACTGCTCAAGACTGAAGATCTCTTTATCGAATTTGATGAAAGTGCGATTAAACGCATTGCCGAGATTGCTTATGAGGAGAATCGTTTGCAAGAGAATATTGGGGCAAGACGCTTACATAATATTCTGGAGCGAATTTTAGAGACGCTAAGCTTCGAGGCTACCGATCGGGGTGGCGAACATATTTTGATTGATGCTACTTACGTTGATCGCGAGCTAAAGACCAAAGAGCGCGAAGCCAATGATTTAGGTAAATATGTTTTGTAGTATGCGAGAAAAAGTCAGAGTAATCTGACTTTTTTTATACCAAGTGTGGTGATTCTAAGGCTAATTCCAACAGCTGAATCATTTCTTCCACGGAATTTTGCATATCGGTAAAGACCCAATGCATAATCGATGCCATAATTGCGTGGCTGTAAAAGTCGACCAAAAATTGATGTTGCTTGGGGCTATAGCGTGATGCATCGATCAATTTTCGTACCACATTATTAATCACTCTTGAGACATCGCCCGAAAAAATTTGGTGTAGCGTATCCATGCCTAAGCTTTGATAGACAATCATCACAAAAGGTCTATTCTCTTTGATATGCTCCAAAAAGAGCGTCAAACCAACCTTCCATGATTCGGTATGGCTACTTTGGCGCACCGCAGTGAGAATATTGTATTCAAATGCCCAGCGCATCAATGCGTAAATATCTTTAAAATGATAGTAAAAAGTAGGTCGACTAATATTACATTCGGTAATTAAATCCGTAACGGTAATCTTCTTAAATTCCTTTTTCTGCATCAAGATTTTTAAGCTTAATGCTAGCTCTTCTTTGGTACGCAGGGAGAGTTCTTCTTTCTTCATGCCTTACACTATACCACAAATGACTAATAAATGCAAAAGTTGTCTCTTTTTTACTTGACAATAAGAAAGAAGTGGCTCTATAATAAAATATGAAGTAATTTATTAGTAAAATATTTACCTATTTTTTACTTAAAAGGAGATTTATAAAATGGATATTTTAATGTTAGGATCCTTTATCTTATTTCTATTATCAGTGGGCGTCTTTACCTATTTTAAGACGCGAAAAACTAATTTAGAGAGTAGTGAGGGATTCTTTTTGGCTGGGCGCAGTTTGAGTGCAACGGTAATTATGGCGTCGTTACTAATGACGAATATTAGCGCTGCAAACTTTGTCGGTATGTCGGCACAGTCTTATACGCACAATATGTCGGTGATGGGCTGGGAGGTTGTCTCTGGTATTACGTTGGTCTTGGTGGCTATCTTTTTGATGCCTCGCTATTTGCAACAAGGCATTACGACAATCCCAGAATTTGTAGGTAATCGTTATGGGGAGAGTACCCGTAAGTTTCTGGCAATCTTCTTTTTGATAAGTTTGGTGGTAAATGGCTATCCTATTACGCTGTATGCCGGAGCACTGGCAATGCATCAGCTCTTTGACATCGAGCGAACGCTGGGCGTAAGTTATGAGCAAGGTATTTGGATTATGGTCTGGCTGATCGGCATTGTTAGTGCGATCTACGCGATAGCAGGTGGCTTACGCGCGGTGGCTGTATCGGATACAATTATCGGTATTGTGGTTGTCATCGGTGGATTACTTGTTCCGCTTTATGCGATTCTCCACTTAGGTGATGGCAGTTTATCCGCGGGGTTTAGTCACTTTTTAGAGGCAACGCCAGAGAAATTCAATGGCATTGGTGCTAGTAGCGATCCCTTACCGTTTAGTACGCTCTTCACGGGTTTACTCTTAGTAAATTTGTACTATTGGGGCACGGATCAAGGCATTATTCAACGCGGACTAGCGGCAAAGAATCTAAAAGAAGGACAAGCCGGAGTCATTTATGCGGGATTCTTAAAGGTGTTAACGCCCTTTTTCGTTGTACTTCCAGGAATCATGGCATTTCAGATTTTCGGCGGTAATATCGATAATCCTGACACTGTTTATCCGCGATTAGTTAATTTGGTATTACCCAAACCTTTAACCGGATTTTTTGCCGCAGCGATGTTTAGCGTCATCATGAGTTCGCTTAATAGCATTCTTAATAGCGCCTCGACGATCTTTGCCTTGGATATCTATAAGCCCATCTGGGGTAGGAAGGCTGATGATAAAAAAGTTGTAAATATGGGTAAATTTTTTGGTCTTTTTGTGGCGATTATCTCGCTTTTCATCGCCCCCATGTTGATGTATAGTAGCGATGGTTTATTTCAATATTTACAGAAAGTTGCAGGCTTTTTTAATGTCCCAATCTTTACGATTATTTTAGTAGGATATATGACCAAACGCGTACCTGCCATCGCCGCTAAGATTGGTATCAGTTTCTTTGTGGTAATTTACGGCATTACACAGTTGTTTTGGGATACGGGGTTACACTTTCTGCATATCTCGGCGATACTCTTTGTGCTTACTACGATTTTAATGTTATTGATTGGACGCATTGCTCCAATGAAAGAAGATTTTATCATGCCAAACGCTCGCGCCGTTAATATTGAGCCTTGGGTTAATCGATTTAGAGTGGGGGCAGGGGTCATCTACTCAATGATAGCGATGTATGTTTTCTTTTCGCCACTGGGCTTTGCACAGGCAGGCGGAGTTAATGCGATTACGTGGTTGACTTTGATTTTAGTTGCAGGATTGACCGTGATTATTGTGATGTTATTAGAAAAACGCGATCGTGCGAAACGATCTCATCTAGCTAGGGAGGCATAAAAGATGAAAATTTTAGATGTAGAGATGATCTTACATGGCGGGGATTATAATCCAGATCAATGGAAGGATTATCCAGAAATTTTGGAGCAAGATATGCGCTTATTGAAGGCAGCGAATATCAATTTTGTCTCTATCAATATTTTTAGTTGGATACAACTAGAGCGTGAAGAGGGCATTTACACCTTTGATTGGTTAGATCAAACAATTAATCGCTTACACGAGCATGGCTTTAAGATTGTCTTAGCTACGCCATCGGGCAGTAAGCCCGCGTGGTTGACGCGTCGCTACCCTGATAGCGCTCGGGTTGATGCTTATGGGCGACGCGCCTATCATGGCAATCGCCACAATCACTGCATGACTTCGCCAAGTTATCGAGAGAAAGTGTTCGCCCTTGATAGTGCTCTTGCTAAGCGTTATGGTGAGCATCCTGCGGTGATGCTTTGGCATATCTCCAATGAATTTTCGGGATTTTGCTATTGTGATCTCTGCCAAGCTAAATTCAGAAATTTCTTGCAAGAAAAGTACCAAACTATCGAGACACTCAACCAGCGTTGGTGGAATGCATTTTGGTCGCACGACTTTACCAGCTTTGAGGAGATCCATCCACCGATGCCCATTGGGGAGCAGAATAGTGTGCCACTAGAGCTCGATTGGCATCGCTTTACCACCGAGAATACAATCGATTTTTACAAAGAAGAGGTACGCGCGATTCGGCAATATTCAACTCTACCCACCACCACGAATTTCCCACCGATCTCCACCGAACCACTCTCATTGGATCTCTTGCATCTGGACTGTTTTGCCTTTGCTAAACATTTAGATATGGTCGCCTATGATAGTTATCCACAGTGGCACAGTGGCGATGATTATCAGATTGGACTCAACACCAGCATGCTCTACGACTTAATGCGATCGCTCAAAGGGAATCGCCCCTTCTTATTGATGGAGTCAGCGCCTTCGGCCGCCAACTGGCGTAATGCGTGTAAGCTTAAGCGCCCAAAAATGCACGCGCTAAGTTCGATACAGGCTGTTGCTCACGGTGCTGATATGGTTGGCTATTTTCAGATGCGAAAAGGGCGCGGTCAGACCGAAAAATTCCACTCCGCCGTACTCGATCACGACTCCACTGACGACAATCGCGTCTATCAAGATGTTAAAGCCTTGGGCGCATCGCTTAAAGATCTCGCCCCTATTTTAGGCAGTACGCCGAAGCACTCCATCGCCATCTATTTGGATTGGTCGAATCATGTGGCGATTCGCGCCAATAAAGGCCCACGCATGGTTGGCGTAGGCGATCTCGATACTATCCAAATGTACTATAAGGCAATTGTTTCGCAAGGATATGGCGTTGATTTTGTCAATTACGATAGCTCTTTGGATCGTTATAAAGTGATCGTTTTACCAATGGTCTACAGCGCTCCCGATGCCTTTTGGCAGAAGCTCCATCTCTTTAAAGAGAAAGGAGGTATCATCCTCTCTACGTACATGAGTGGTTATGCCAATGACGATGATCTGATCTATCCACGCTCGCGCCATCCGCTCTTTGAGGCGAGTTTAGGGTTAGTTTATCACGAGTTAGATGCACTAGAAGAGGCGGATAAAAATAGCACGGTTATTGGCGATAATTGCTATGCTGTGGAGCATTTTTGTGAGTTGAATAAACTCGCTGGAGCCGAGGTTATGAGTCGTTACCAAGCAGATTTTTACCAAGGAGAACCTTGTATTACGCATCATCAGGGACATTATCATGTGGCTGGCGGTTTAGTTGAGGCTGGTTTAACAGAGCTAATTCACGCCATTTTTACCAAGCATCATATAGAGAAAACCTTGGAACTCGCTGGTCTACCGCTCATCGCCACGCATCGAGAAATTGCTAACCATCGCTATCTTTTTATCATGAATTTTACCCAACAAGAGCATGCGCTTCCGCTACAAAAAACGCACTATACGCTCGATAATCAAGCAATCAATCTTGTTCGGCTAACAGGCTTTGCGTATATCATTCTTAAAGAGAACAGGTAGGAGGAACTATGCCAATTCAGTATCATGCATCAAGCAAAACATTTCATCTATTTAACGATGAAATAAGTTATATTTTTATGATTTTAGCCAACGGAGAACTTGGGCATCTCTATTATGGTAAAGCAATTAGAGACCGAGAGTCCTTTGCGCATCTTTTTGTCTTGCAGGCAAGGGCTTTAGCGCCGGTGGCCTATCGCGATGACCTCTCCTTCTCTTTGGAGGTGATTAAGCAGGAGTATCCTAGTTATGGCACCGGCGATTTTCGTGAGCCTGCCGTACAAATTACTACGTCAATTGGTGATAAAATTTCGCATTTTATCTACAAGGAGCACACCATGATGGAGGGGAAGCCTAGGTTCGATGGGCTCCCTGCGACCTTTAGCGATGGTGGGGAGGCACAGACTTTAGCTATCACGCTCTACGATGAACTTATCGCATGTGAGCTGACGTTGTACTATACGATTTTCCACGATTTAGCCGTGATTACGCGTTCGTCAAGGGTAGAAAATAAAGGAGCGCAACCTATCAAGATCGATCGGCTTATGTCTACGAGCATCGATTTTTATGATAATCATTTTGTTATGATGCAGTTAGATGGGGCTTGGAGTCGCGAACGCCATGTACAAGAGCGGCCTTTGCTTAATGGTATACAGGCGATATCCAGCGCGCGTGGTGCTAGTGGGGCGTTTCATAATCCATTTTTGGCGCTACGACGACCCCAAACCACCGAGAGTCAGGGTGAGGTTTACGGCTTTACGTTAGTGTATAGCGGGAACTTTTTAGCGCAGGTCGAGGTAGATAGCTATGATGTGAGTCGGCTGTTACTGGGCATTCATCCTTTTGGTTTTGGTTGGAATTTAACGACCAATGAGCACTTTCAAAGCCCTGAGGCAGTAATGGTCTATAGCGATGGCGGTCTCAACCAGATGAGCCAGACCTTCCATCAGCTCTTTCAAGATCACCTGATGCCTAAGCGTTGGGCAAGGGAGCTTCGCCCGATCTTGATTAATAACTGGGAGGCGACTTACTTTGATTTTGATCATCACAAAATTATCGCTATTGCCCAACAAGCAAAAGAGGTGGGCATCGAACTCTTTGTCTTGGACGATGGGTGGTTTGGGCATCGCGACAATGATAAAAGTTCTCTTGGCGATTGGTTTGTCCACAAAGAGAAGCTGCCACAAGGGTTGTCGGCGTTGGCTAGGGAGATTAAAGCATTAGGATTGAAGTTTGGTCTGTGGTTTGAACCCGAGATGGTCAATGAGGTGAGTAAGCTTTATCGTATGCATCCAGAATGGACAATTGGCGTGCCTAATCGGCATAAAACCTATAGTCGCCATCAATATGTGCTCGACTTTTCGCAAGCAGTGGTGGTCGATACCGTCTTTACGATGATGGATAAAATTCTGGCTGATGGACTCATCGATTACATCAAATGGGATATGAATCGTAATATTACGGAGGCATACTCTGCCTCCCTACCGGCAGATCGGCAAGGAGAATTTTTTCATCGCTATATTTTGGGAGTCTATCAGCTCTACGATCGTCTCATTACGAAATATCCAAATATTCTCTTTGAATCTTGCGCAAGTGGTGGCGGTCGTTTTGATGCGGGCATGCTCTTCTATGCACCGCAAGCTTGGACGAGTGATAACATGGATCCCATCGAGCGCTTGGCGATTCAGCATGGTACCTCGATGCTATACCCGTTGATTAGTATGGGATCGCATGTGCCCACGTCGCCGAATCATCAAGTCGATCGCCATACATCATTGGCAATGCGGGCGAGTGTAGCCTATTTTGGTACTTTTGGCTATGAGTTGGATATCACTAAAATTTCTGCTGATGAGCGCACCGAAATTGTGCGTCAAATTGCCTTTTTTAAACAGTGGCAGAGCGTGATCGCTTTGGGCAAATTCTATCGTTTGGAGAGTGCCGATCCGAATTATTATTACTGGATGGTTGTTTCGCAAGATAAAGAGCAGGCGTTGGTTGCATCGTATAAAATTTTAGCGAGAGCTAATCCTGCGCTCAAAAGATTTAACCTACAAGGACTCAATCCAAACTTGCTTTACTACTGTCCAGAACGAGAATTATCGTACTATGGTGATGAGTTGATGCATGTAGGCTGGCTAAGTGAACCCGAATTTACCGGCATGAGTGGCACGGATAAGGGGGATTTTACGGCACGCATCTATCAATTACTGGCGAAAAAGTAAAGCTGTCGTATAGACAATCTGCATGTAGATGTCGATAATCAACCCAGAATGTCTCGTCGATTTGGGTTGATTAAACAAGGAGTGATAGGTGGCAACAATAAAAGATATCGCGATCATGGCTGGGGTCTCCCCCGCCACCGTTTCTCGTGTGTTGGCTTATGATGCAACATTGAGCGTTGCCGAGAGTACGCGAAAACGTATTTTTGAAGCAGCCGAAACGCTAGAGTATACCAAGCATAAAAAGAAAGCGCAAGTTGGGAAGATTTTGGTGCGTTTAGTCCAGTGGTACAACGAATCAGAGGAGCTTGAAGATCTCTATTATATGTCGATTCGCCTCGGACTCAATGAGCGGGCGCAGGAGCTAGGTATTACGATAGTGCGGGAATCACTAGAAGCCCTTAGCGATAACGCGATGCAGATTACGATTGCCTTGGGTAAATTTGACGAGCCTCAAGTGCGACGGTTACAGCGACTATCAGGGTTGTTGCTCTTTGTTGACTTTGACGCCATGCGCTATGGCGCGCACTCTCTGGTGATCGATTTTTCTTATAGTTTAGGGTTAGTGTTGGATTATGCGCAAGCACTAGGGCATACTAAGATCGGCATGCTTGCAGGTATTGAGTCGACAAAAGAGAGCGATCTCTGGCTTACCGATCAGCGCTATATTGCATTTCGCACGCTAGCAGAACCCTTGGGACTTTTTAATCCACAATGGATTATTCAAGCGCCTTTTCATGTACAAGATGGGTATCAGGCGATGCAAGAATTTCTGCAACACACCGATAATTTACCCACCATATTCTTCGCCTCTAGTGATGCCCTTGCCATTGGTGCCATTCAGGCGCTACAAGAAGAGGGTATCAAGATTCCTCAAGAGATATCCATTATCGGTTTTAATGATATTAGCGTTGCGCAATATGTAACGCCTGCCCTCACCACGATTAAGGTACATACACATTGGATGGGTGGGCTTGCCTTAGATCACGCATTACGCTTGCTTCAAGATGCCAGTCCGATTGCCCAAAAGATTATGTTGGCGACGGAGCTTAAAGTACGAGACTCTACCGCTCCGGCATGAGAAAATTCGGGCTTGAAAAGGTATAGTGTGTGGCTTGTTGATAGGGATTATCTGCTGAATAGGTGGGCGCAAAGTGGGGATTAAGTTGGTAGGCATTGGGAATATGTTGTGTCTCTAAAGCAATCGCATCTAAGGGCTCTCCCTTTTTGTGTTGATTTAGAATCATTTTATGATTGAAATGATTTGCCGTATAGACCACCACGGAAGGTGCGTTGGTGCGCATCTCTAACCTGCGTTTACTAGTAGGATCTTCTAAGCTTATCACGCCTCCTTGCTCAAGAAGAAAGGGCGTGTCATACCCATTTAATCGCTTCAAAATTGAATCATCAAGAGCTAGGTTCGCCCCGATTGTTTTTGGACTCCTAAAATCATAGGCATCACCTTGTTGGATAGGCAAGATGGCATCAGGATGTCCATGGAGATGAATACGAAGTCTCTTTTTTGCCGGTAATGTCAGCAGATGCTCGCTTATTGGATAGGCGAGATCTCCACTTAAATTGAAGTAGAGGTGAGAGGTTAGACTCACATGTTGAGGCACGCTAGGATAACAGTGACTGATGATACTAAATGTATTTGCCTCCAAAATATAGTCAATTTGATAAAAAAATCGCCCTTTATAACCATCTTTATGATGCTCGCTCTCTAGTGTGAAGCGCAAGATTTCTTTGTTTGGCTCTTTGTGTTTTTCTACGTTAAAGAGCTGTTCGGATATGCCATTAAACCCACCATGTAAGTGATGTAATCCTTGATTAATCGAAAATATTTTATCCCCGCCACCATAAGCGATACGCCCCGCAATAGGACCAATCATTGTATTGAGATAATGATAAGAATGCTCAATGTAATTCATGGTATTATCATAAGATGCAATCATATTAGGGCATGCATTATTCTGCTCTTTCAGGTGAATATCGGTAATTATTGCGCCCAAATTTATCGCCTGAATGGTAAGATAATCATTAGTTAATTGATATAAGTAAATATTTTTTGTAAGCTCTTTAGCTGACATGTAAATCTCCTTCGAGAAGAGCCGATAAGCAACGTAAAAATCGCTCTTGTGCTAAGGGATGTTGCTTAAAAATTCCTACATCTTCTAGCACATGAAAAAATACCGCGCCTACGGCATGGTCTAGAATCTTATCGACACTATCTTGGGTTATATTTAGATAATTTTTATTAACATAGTCATAAATATCTCTAAATTTATGCATAAAATCGGTTGAGACATTATCGCCTAATAACCAGCTTTTCAATATGCTCAATTCAGATAGCAGTCGCCCTGGTAAGATGGCTAGCCCCATCACCTCGATGAGACCGATATTCTCTTTTTTAATGGCGTGCCAAGGACGATGTGGATGAAAAATTCCATCTGGATGTGCGTCATTGGTACGATTGTTACGTAAGGCAAGATCGAGGATATAGATCTTTTTTTCTTTGCGTAATATGGGCGTAATGGTGTTGTGCCTAGTCTTTTCCGTAGATGCCAGAAGCTCTACTTGCGGATCACTGTAGTTGCGCCAATGGGTTAATATTTGATTGGCAAGAGCGATAAGTTCGGTGCGATTTGTTGACTCTAGGCGTAGCGTACTGATGGGCCAATGGAGTCGTCCGATTTTTATCGAAGGATATCTTTTTGTCTCATACCTATCGATGGTAGAGGCCCGATGCATGGCAAATGTGTAGCGCCCAGCTTGGGCGTGGTCATGACTTAAAATACTCCCACCGACGATCGGTAAGTCGGCATTGAAGCCAATAAAGTAGTGCGGAAATTGATCAACAAAATCGAACATCATGGTAAATGCCTGTCGATCAATACGCATCGGTCGGTGTTCCTCATGAAAAACAATGGCATGCTCATCATAATATAAGTAAGGAGAATATTGCAAATAATAGGGTTGCTCCCCTAGGGTTAATCGGACAATACGATGCTGTTGCCGAGGTGCTTGGTTACATGTTCCAGCATAGCCGACATTCTCTTTACAGAGGGGGCAAGTGGGATATTTTTTCTCCTTATTTTGATGTGCTTGAAGAATAGCCTTAGGATCTTTTTCAGGTTTAGCTAGATTTATGGTGATGTCTAGAAGGCCAAAGGGGCTGGTATACTTCCACTTTTTATCTAAGTTTAATCGATCCTTATTAATGTAATGGGAAGCAATTGCTAAATGATAAAAATAGCTGGTGGCCTCTTCTGGGTTTTGTCGATAAAGATGCCAAAAGCGATCATTAATGGCATGAGGTCTTGGCATGAGGATGTTCATGACTGCGGATTCAAACAACTCTTGAGGTAAATGATTTTTATCAAATGGATATAGCATAGAGAGTAGTTCGCTTAGTGTTGTAAAGGCTACCGCTTGATTATCGATGCTATTGAGTTTCTCAACCTCAAAGAAAAAGAGTAATTGATTATAGCAATAGTCCCGTTCGTCGCGAGAAAAAAGCTGATGAGCTTCGCCATAACCTAGCAGTGTTTGGAGTAGAGGTTCTAGTATCTTGTTATCCATGATTATCTTGTGGTTGCAGTTGTATGCTTCCAATTGGGCGTATGTTAAGAACGATACTGGCATCTTGTCCAAAAATATTGTCCATCTTTTCTTTAAATTCTTGTAAATTATCACTCTTGAGAAATACTTGGATTGTCCCTGCGAAGCCACCGCCATGTACACGGGCGATGCCATTTTTGGATAAAAAATCTTCTGCTAACGCTAAGGCTAGTGCTAAATGTTGATGAAGAGGATCTTTTGAAGAGTAGATGTTTTGTAAATATTTAAAAGAGCTTGCGCCAGAATCAGCAAAAAGACGAAGAAATTCTGGTAGATTATTTTTTTGTAAATATTTAATTGATTGCTCTACCCGCATATTTTCTCCAAAAAAATGCATTGTACGTAAGAGACTGCGATCGCTTACTTTCTGGCGTAAGTCAGGTAAATTTTGCGTAAAGTGCCTCGGATCAACCTCACTTAATCGCTCTTTTTGAAAAAATTGCGCCACGGCTTGCATTTCATCTTTTATCGCTCGATAATCTTCTGTAAGATCGGCATGCGATCCGCCAGTGTTAATAATGCAGAGCTCATAATCCGTTTGCGCCAGATTAAAAGGAATCGGTGTAACTTTTGGTATCTTTGGATTGTAAAAATCGATAGCGATAACACCTCCCACACTACAGGCCAGCTGATCCATGAGACCACAGGGTTTATTAAAGTAATGATTTTCGCTGTATTGACTTATTTGTGCAATGGTAATTGGATCAATCATTGCATGATTGTAGAGATGCGATAAAATAGTTGCGATAAGCACCTCAAATGCTGCCGAAGAGGAGAGTCCAGATCCTTCCAAAATATCGCTTTGAATGGATGCACTGAATCCACCAATGGCGTAGCCTAACTGTTGGAATCGGGCGCAAATACCGCGAATGAGGGCGAGGGATGTGCCAAACTCATCGGGATTGATGGCTAAGTTATCGAGATTTAGCGGAGGGATGTTAAAGCCTTCTGTTTGAACGCGGATGATGTTCTGCTGGTTTGGGGCAACCACGGCAATCATGTCGAGATCGATGGCGGTGGCGATGACTTTTCCTTGCTGATGATCGGTGTGATTACCGATAAGCTCACTACGTCCTGGGGTACTAAAGAGGGCAGTGGGCTCGGTTTTAAAGTGCTCCTTAAAGGAGTGCACTAGGAGTAGATAACGCTCTTTTGCGGTTTCTGGATAGCGATAGAGTTGATTGAAGGTCTCCTGAAAAGCATTATTTTGGATCTGTTGTTGGAGTGTGGGCATGCGAATCTCCTTTTTAGTGAAAAATAGTAAAAATTTACTTAAATTATACCACGCCTTCTTTTTCTTGTCAAGCGGTGAAGCGGGAATAGGGAATTCGGTTTTTTGTGTTAGCACCTATTGATTAAAGAGTTCGCATATATTATAATGTAAAGAGAGAGGAGAACTGTATGTTGACATTTAATTTTTATCGCCCCACTAATCTGCTTTTTGGCGAGGGAAAGATTGAAGAACTTCCTTCGTTGGTGCAGAAAAGCGAGCGCATCTTGATGCTTTATGGCGGTGGTAGCATCAAAAAGAATGGGATTTACGATCGCACAAAAAAAGCTTTGGCGGGCTATCACCTTGTGGAGTTTGCAGGGATTGAACCCAATCCTCACTACGAAACCTGCATGAAGGCTGTGGAAGTGGTGCAAGCCGAGAAGATTTCCTTGATTTTAGCCGTGGGTGGCGGTAGTGTCATGGATGCTGCTAAATTTATTGGCTTGGCCGCCAAACTTCCATCGGGGAGCGACGCTTGGCAAGATGCTGTGTTGCATAGTCATCGTCGGCAAGATGCTGTGCCTGTTGCGGTAATTCCTACCTTGGCGGCAACGGGTAGCGAGATGAATGCCGGCTTTGTGATCTCCAACGTTGGGTTAACCGAGAAGCGCGCGGGAGGCAATCCTCTGGTTATCCCCCAATTTGCCATCATGGAACCAAGTGCGACGGCAAGTTGTGATCTGCGTCAAACCAGTAATGGCATTGCCGATGCTTATGTGCATGTATTGGAGCAATATCTTACCACAGATAAGGGCGAGACGTTGCAATCGTATTGGGCAGAAGGTGTCTTAAAGACGATTCTTCAGGTTGCTCCTAAGTTGATGGCAAATTTAGCGGATCTCGAAGCGCGCGCCATCTTTATGCACGCAGCGACGATGGCGCTGAACGGGATGATTAGCATGGGCGTAACCAGTGACTGGGCGACGCACATGATTGGGCATGAGCTAACGATTCTCTATGGCACCGATCACGGGCGCACCTTGACCATCGTGATGCCTAATCTTTGGCGCGTACGTCGGGAGATTAAGATGGGTCGCTTGGCACAATATGGCCGTAATGTTCTAGATTTAACCGGTAGCGATAGCGAAGTCGCCGATGCTGCGATTATCGAGACTGAAAAATTCTTTGTATCCATTAATATGCCCATTAAACTAAGTCAAGCTGATATCCCAGCTGATGCCGTGGAAGCCGTAAGCGCTAAAGTTGCCAAGCGTGGCGATCGATTTGGTGAGGATGGTCAAGTCGATAGCACGATGATCCATGCGATCTTGACATTAGCGAAATAATCATCTATAATAGCATGACATCGAGCGTGTCATGCTAATTTTTTATACAGGGAGCGATGATGGGGAAGCCAATTCAACTCTTTTTACTTAATGGCAGACCAGACGGCGTTGCCATTGCCGAGCTATCTAACTGGACGGGGCAATTAATGCGCATTCCGCGCCCGCGCCTGCCAGAGCTTTCGCACCGTAAGGATATCCAAAGTACGGGCGTCTACTTTCTCTTTGGCTTGGACGAAAACGACAAAATGATGGTCTATATTGGGGAGACCGATAATGTTTACAAGCGCCTCATGCAACATTATAGCGACGAAAAGAAGGAATTTTGGCAAGAAGCCGTCGCGGTGGTGGCGAGTAAAAATTCACTCAATAAAGCAGGGGTGCGTTACTTGGAAGAGCTCTTTCATCGACGGGCGAAAGAGGTAAATCGTTATAAAATAATGAATAGTCAGACACCGTCGGGAAGCCCCCTTTCGGAATCAGAAATCTCCACGCTGAATGAATTTGCCGAGAATGTGATTCTTATCCTTGGCGGAGCGCTCGCGCATAAACTCTTCGAGCCGATTAATACCCGTAAAGTGGTAATCAATCCCGTGGATAATACCATTACGCAGTCGCCGACAACGCCTTCCGATGACGAAGAGAGCGATAATATTATCTATGAGTTGACAGCAAAAAATAATCGTGGTAAGGCTTATGGCTATCCTACCAACGATGGATTTCTTGTGCTTAAAGGCAGTTATGTGGATTTGGTAGAGGAGCATAGTCCTTATATACCAGCGAAGGTACGATTATTAAGAGACAAGTTAAATGATGATGAAATTTTGAAAGAAGATATTCTTTTCCGAACGGCTTCTGCCGCGGCTAAATTTGTTTTCAATGGTTCGGTCAATGGAAAGATCATGTGGAAAACCCCTGATGGACGCACTTTAAATGATGTGGAACGTGTGGATAGCCAGCGTATCCAAGCCGAACTAGATAAGCAAGAAGAGGATACGGACGAGGACGACGCGCTTTAATGGGATTGTTTTTTTAGGGTAAAGAAGATATAATGTAGCCATGAGAAAGTTTTTGCCATGGCTACTGCTTATTGTGAGTTGCACGCCTTCGCCCACGGATAGCGCGATCCCTCCTTCTGATGGGGCGATTATCCTCGAGAAACCAACCGAGCTTATCGAATTAACTGAATCCCCGCACTGGGTCTATCAACAAGTCTTGTCGATCCATACGACGACCGAAGCGCTTAACGCGTCGCTAACGGGGCGAACGCTAGCAGATTTCGATAAAACGAAAGAGGTTGGTTACGAGCTATTGCACCACCGCGAAGAGATTAAGCGTCCGCAAATGTACGCCGACTATCAAGGCTTTGACGCGGCGTTGCTCGCTACCTTAATGGCGTATACACTCAGCGATGCCGAGATCAACAACCTGCACTATTACGGCTTAACCTCGCCCGACACCTTGGCTGGGCAGTTGCTCATGAGTTGGCTTATCATGTATCCCCCAGTCGACTTTTTTGGCGCATGGTACCCCGATATCGCCTATGCTGGCAACGGCTTTTGGTCTGAATTTTTTACTCGCTATTATGGTAGCGCCGAATTTACCAAAAAGATGGATACCAGTGGCATGACTTGGTTAGAGATGATAGAAAGAATGACAGAGGAATGGCAAGAGAATGATTTAAGCGTGTGGTGGTTTTGGACAGATTATGAAGTTGCGATAAAAAAGACTATAGATATCCGCCATGCACTTTTGTTAGCGCAGTTGATGGAGGATTATCAAGCGAAGAGACCTCTTCCGCCAAAGCTTTACGAGGCGCTGGCTAACTTTCTTGCCTATCACCGAATTGCCGTAGGCTTTCCCTCTCACTTTGATGATTATCAACCCAAGCAAAAGAGAGAGTGGTGGTCAACGGCAAGCGGTGCGCCCACCTTTATCGACATGAACATCTCCTATCATTTAATCGATAAATATAATTTATCCAACCCAAACACGATTCCGGGGCAGTTGCTCGCGATTCAATTTATCGATTACATTCACTGGTTTGATTGGGATGGATATCTCGAGGCATTAAAAGGATTACTGGGCAGTCAGCAATTCATCGAGCAACGACTGCGCTATAGCCATCAAGAAAAAGAGACCTATCTCAAAGAGGTGGAAAATCTCTATAAAATGATGGAGGAGGTTGATTATCGCTGGCGCGGAGGTGAGGGCGATCCTGAAACAATTCTCTATTTGGCTAGGCTTGCCGATAAACATCCGCTCTATCAGCAGGCGATGCGCTTAACTAGAGTTATGCCATCGGTGGAATCTCATAGTAATCATCTGGTGTTAGAGGAGATTGACTGGAATAACCGTTATTACGTTGCGGTACAGCATCGGGAGAAGTTGGGCTATCCTGCAGACTATGCAGATTATCGGGGTTATGACGCGCGTGTTGTAGACGTGATGATGCAGAATGTATTCTCTACTAAAGAAATTGCCATGTTAAAAGAGATGGATCTTACTAGCCCCGATACCATTCCCGGACTCTTGTTGATTGGCTGGATGCTTCGCGAGCAGTCTGCAGAGCATTTTCACGCGTGGTATCCCGATATTCCTCTCGCCTTATCGCCTGACAACTTTTGGACGGAGGCATTAGCGCGTATCTATGGCAGTCGTACCTTTGTTGAAGAAAATAAATGGTTTAATGAGCTAGATGGAAGTGCTTGGCTAGCACTTTTAGAGACTCTAGAAAATACAACCTCGGAGGAAGAAGGGTACTTTTCAGAACATGAAATGTATTGGTATGCTATTAATTTTCGACGTGACTTATATAAAATGGCCGAAGAGCGACGCTTAATGTTATTGCGAGATCTTTTATCAAGAGAAACCATTGAGAATGAGCGAGTTAACGAGGCACTGATTCAGGTGCTAGCCTATCATAATGAGCATATTGGCTTTGCCTCTTATTATAATGATTTCGTGTTAACCAAAGAGAATCAATCATCTAGCGAAAACTTGGTGGATCAGCTCCGTATTTTTAGGAATTTAACAAGAGATTTTATCCGGTATCTTGATGCGTGGAGTTATGGCCGCGATATCGTGGAGGCTGTGGGTAGTGAACAATTTTTGATTTATCTAACAGCCACCGTTGAATCAGAAAAGATTAAAGGTACAAGATTTGAGCAGTATGCAAGTGCTTTTGAGCATATTTTAAATCCCTATTATAATATTTTAGAAGAGTTATACACGGCGGTATTGGAGGAGGGCTATCGATAGGGGGTCGCTTGTTTTAATTGAGAAAAGATTTCCTCAATGATAGCGCATAGGTTTGACTCTATCTTGGTGTAATTCTTTTCCATTAAAGAAAATTGTGCGATAAAAAAGTATTTACCGTTCTTTTTGGGAATAACCTCAAGAGACATCGCTTCCTCCTCGTTCGTGCTTACTGAGGGATAAAGGAGTAATCCAGCCGAGGCATGATGCTCGTGCACATAGGTATAAATTTGATAAAGATGTGCCGAGCGAGAGCCACTATACATCGAGGTAAATTTCGTGTCGACAATTAACGAAAATGCTTCTTTTTTAATCAAAATATCGCAATACATACTAGGCAGAATGTTTTGCTTTGTTGGATACTCGGGGGCAACTTGCCACATAATAGGCACATGTTGAGCCTCAACCGTGTAGCTGGCTAAATTGTATCGAAAAAAGTTACGAATCGCTCGCTCATAAATACCATAAAGATATTTTGGGTCGCGCGATATCGAGTAGAGACTTTGTGTGCTATGTTGATGCGTATGTTGCATCAATTGGCTCAAGTGGAGGGCAAGCTGTGCCAAATTCACTAGCCGTCGATCGTCTTGATTACGCGGGATAACCTTTATCTTTAATCGTTTTACTTCGCGTGCGTTCTTGGCTTGGATACCCAGTCGCGCTAATCGTTTCAAAAGAGCTTCGCTCTCTTGTAGTAAATTGGGCGTTGTATGAAACTCCATGAGTGTGGGCGATTTTTTAATCTCCTTTAGAATGTATGTAAGTGCCGTAAGGAGCAGTTGATTGAGGGTGTGGTTGAGCTCCAATACGTCATAGCGAATAGCAACGCTACCCTGCTGGAGCAACTGCTTTTGATAAGTCGAGGCGATATCAATTTTTCCACGAACTCGTGTATTAACCTCTCGGGTATGCAGATAGTCTCGGCTCAATCCCTCTTTATATCGCTTGGCGAGTGCACTTTTAAAAAGCCTCAAGAAAAGAAGCGGTAGCATCTCGTTGTAATAATTCTCTTTATTAAAATAAGCGAGTTGCGTAAAATCATGCTCGCGCATGCTATCATAGAGCAAGAGCCACCAGATGTTGTTAAGCGGTATTTTATTTATAAAAAAATGGTCGCTCTCCGCTTGTGTATCGATGCTCATGGGGTAGGAGAATCTACATCTACAGATATAGAGAGCTTGTTGGTTTGCTCGGTAGCCTTGGCGATATTATGCGGCCAATACTCTTCTAAAAGCGGTTTAAGCTCACTCTCCACAATGTCGTTGAACCATTGGTGCAGGGAATCAATCGGGTTGTTAGGGGTGAAAAAGCTGTGTCCAATTAAGAAATTTTTCCCTAAATCCGTATCCTCAGCAATCGCTAGATTAAGATTTTCTAATCTCGTTTGAATCTCATTAATAAGTGCATGCTCTTCGGGCTTACTCTTCTCTTTAAGATAGGCCTGCCAAGTCTCATTAAAAAGTGGTTTTAACTCGAGAAAGGCAAAGCGTCGACGAAAGGCAAAGTCTAAGGGTGCAATCGAGTGATCGGCAAGATTCATTGTACCGATAAGATAGAGATTTGCTGGTAAGTACGTTGGCTCTGTCGAGTAGGCGAGGGTAATGGCATGCTGGAGAGAGCGCTTGGTGTGCTCGATAATGCTAAGCATCTCACCGAAAATACTGCTGGGGTTTCCGCGGTTAATCTCATCAATAATAAGCACATGGGGAATCTCTGGTAGTTTATTCGCGCGGTCTATAAAGGTGAGCATTTTGCCTCTTCTTAATGCTAATTTTTGCTCCTCATTCACCCGTAGCCCCTGCACAAAATCTTCATAGGAGAAATTTTGATGAAACTGCACCGTCTCACATTGAACATCAGGCGAGAGTGCATGGGCTAAGTGCTTGGTGATGAGCGTCTTACCCGTACCTGGTGGCCCTTTCAAAATGATACTCTTCTTCTCCTGCAACCGACGCACAAACATGGCGAACTCTTCTTCTGGTAAGAAGAGCGTTATCTGCTCCACCGCGGGCGATTCCTCTTCCGTCTCTAAGGAATCTCCATAGCGCGATTGCCAAAAAGGTTGATTTCTAAACCAATCAATATCTTGTGGCGTATCATGAAAAATAAAGTCGATAAGCTTGGGATGATACGCCTTTTCTTTATGGTGATTGTAGTCAATCTTCCAAATAAGCGCGCCGGGCAAGGAGTAAAAATACCACTCGCGAGGCGTGTCATAGATCTTAAACCAATCCACCTCGATGTTGTTTTGCGCATTTGCCGACTGCGTAACGCTACCGAGCGCCTTAATATAGATGGTAGAGACGTTCGGAAACGTCTGATCGTTGTGGGTAAGGGTGCTATTCTTTGTCCAGTGCAACACCACCAAGTCATCGGGTTGGATGTTACGCAACTTCTGGAGCTGTTGCTCTACGTTAGAGCCATATTGCCAGTTGCCTTGCTCAATGGGCGCCTGCCACTGGCTCTCCTTAACGGCAAGCAACCAACAGTAAGGAATCGTTTCAGGAATTCGGGTTGCTTCTTCAGCCTCCGCATACGCTTGCGCCTCGCGCGGAAATATCTCTTTGAGTGTTTTTCCCGCTTGATCTTTCCATGCATCCAATCCACTGATAGATCTTCCTGCGACTATTTGTGCCGCCGTCGAGGGCTTTTTATAGCGAAAATCGCGAAGTAGAATTCCATTTGGAAATTCGTCAAATAATTTTTTGCGTTCTTGAGGTAAGGAAACTCTTTTACCATCTCTCGATAATCCAGGCATTTCATCTTGCCTAATTTGACTTCCTTTTAACACGGTAAATTCCCCCGTATTTGGGTGGTAGATGCCTGTGGCATTGTAGCCTAGCGTATCGCTTTTTAGGTAAAAGAGGGGCGATTCATCGGTTGCGTCCATAGCAGTATCATAGCACAATTCGATAAGAATGTAAACTACTCCCTTGGCTTGACAGCGCCAAGTAATTACGCTATACTTACTGCGTGAAGAGGCAAAGAGATCGAGTAAAGAAGGTATTAATACAGACGCTGTTAGAGCTACCCGTGGTGGTAGGCTAAAGAAGTTGTTCCGCTAGCATGAGGATATCGACGGGCCAGTACTCTTCTGGTCGCGGTTGATAGACGCCTGCTTTGCCAGCCTGCGGACGGCAATTTAGTAC
Organism: Entomospira culicis; assembly: GCF_028748145.1. Classification (NCBI taxonomy): domain Bacteria; kingdom Pseudomonadati; phylum Spirochaetota; class Spirochaetia; order Spirochaetales; family Spirochaetaceae; genus Entomospira; species Entomospira culicis. The sequence goes on from NZ_CP118181.1 coordinate 744,211, forward strand.
CGACTCTTGCCACTGCGCAGGAATAACCTCGATGCCATAAACCGCACCCAATAGCGCCCCGACAATGGCGGCATTGGTGTTGGTATCGCCCCCACGCATCACGGTATCCACCACGCCTTCCTCGAGGTTGGGCGCATGTAATAACTGATAGAGCGCGTTATGAAAAGCGATGATAACCCAGCCTTGTTGATGGATGAAATTCTCCTGATTTTCTGTTTTTGCCAGATAGATCGTCTCGATAATGATGGGGTCGACGCTAAGTTGTTCTGCCCAAAAGCGAATCTGTTGATAGAGCTGGTCTGGCGCTATCGAGCGCTTGATCGCGGTGCTTAGCGCCATCACGTAGAGCATATTAATCTCTTGACAAATTTTATGTGGGTGGGTCAGGCAGGCGTCCATCTTTGCCCAAGTGGCAACCTCTACCAAGCTAGTATGAACGCCAAAAATCGCTAAAGGACTAATACGCATCAGTGCACCGTTGGCTTGGCTCTCCTGATTGTGGTAGCCTTGTAAGGCTCTATGGATAGTGGATCCGCAGTCAAAAGGATCGGATTCAAGCCAATGATGGTAGCTGGTTAAGACCGACGAAGCATCGTAACGCTTCTCTTTTATCAAGGATCGTGCCACAAGGCTAAAGCCAGCTCTGAGTCGTCGGTGGGTTGCCCGGCAAGCGTACGCCATACCCCGCCATCTTCGAGCTTGCGTACGCCATTGGGGTAAAGCTGACGGATCATCTTGGGATTCTTAAATTCTACCAAGCTCCCCAGCGAGTCTCCGGCAACTTGCCCCATCAAACAGCCTTGCGCTCGGCTCAATTGACTCTGCATTTGCTCATCCATAGATATCTGTTTTCTCTATTAAAGCAGTACTACTTGATCTTCACTATGATAGAAAAATGGGGCCTGTCTATTGATTAGAAAATCAATGTTTATCTCTATAATTGGCTTAAAGATACCACTTGTTTCAAAAAGTTCTAATTGTAATTTTTGCGCCTCCATTAAGTGAACATTATATTTTTTAATCTTACCACTAGGTGCACGGTAATATCGGTGTTTTTTAGCAGAAAGATAAAAAATGGCAGCCACCTGATTCGGAAAATTATCTTCTGGTAGGCGAAGAATAGCTTCATTCCACTTAAAATTTTTATGCTTGATTAACTCTCTTCCATAAGTGAAGAATGTTTCATAACCCTCTTTATCAGCAGATAAGGGTAATGGAGCAAAGCGTCTATTGGGATCTCCTCTCATGTAAGAGATAAAATCAGTCATTCCTTCAAGTTTTGCTAAATTGACGCTTTTATGCTCTTCCCACGCCTGAATGACAACTTCTCGATAGTCATGGAAGCCATCTTCGATCTCATAATCGACTGTATTAACTTGCATAAATCGCTGATTACTCATTGCATCTATGGGAAAGAGAGCAAAGACACTATAGACATCCGGGGAAGAATTTTGATTGGTTGCCGGAAAGTAAATAATGCCAGGGCTTCCAAGTCCCAATTCATAAACGTGAAAGGTATCATTCCATATAGGATATTTGTTCTTATAGGATAAATCTTTCTGAACATAAGAAGTGGCAGTAGTTAGCATTTTAGGAGTAAAAATATTACCATTTTCGTCAAATTCATCCAAGCCATGAACAAAAACTCCACGATTAATAAATCCTGGGGTTTGGTCGCTCAAAGGTGCATCTTGCATAAATGCGGTGTTTAATAGTTCTGCAATATTGAGCCCTATATTATCAGTGGTTGAAGAGCTATTTGAATTTATGGTAGCAAGCTCTACTGTGTTCCAATCAACATGAAACCAACCATTTTTAAGGCTAAATCGTTGCTGTTTTAGCCAGTTGCGCATTTCTTTGTCTAATTCATCGAATTGTTTTGGATTGTAAAATAAAGCGAATTTAAGTGTGTTTATGGCTTTCGTTGCATTAGATAAAATATAATTTCTTTGTGGTAGTAGCATAAAGCTAACTAGGAAGATAAAGAAGACTAAAGCAAAGACGATTAATGGTCGCTTGCGAGTGATATTTTTAGACATAATCCCTCCTGATATTCTTCTACTATATCAGATAAATAAGAAAAAAGCAAGCTAATAGCTTAATTATCTTTAGAATAACTATGAGTGTACCACTCATAGTTATTCATTTTTACTAAATTTTTATTAGATAATAATCAATTCGCTTAACATCGCTTGACATGAGGTGTTAATTTATATATAATAAATCATATGGATAGCGTTAAATTTAGCCTCTACCAACGCCTTAATATCATTGGCATCGCCATGGGTATCCTCTATTTTGCACTACGCTACGGTGCGCTGCCAAGCTATAATTCCCCTGAATATAGCTCTGCTCCTACGAGTGAGAGCCCTGTTCTTCAGCCGACTACTGCCAAGCCTGTCGCTTCTCCACAAGCCATAGAAAAAAATATCACCATCGATGTTAACGACGTGGCTATAAGTGGTTATGCCATTACGAATGGTAGCATCTTACGTATTGTTGGTTGGGATGCTAATGATGAGGCGCTTGAGGTACACTTTGAGAATTTTAAGTGGATTCCCAGTTTACGTAAAAATGGTATTACTAGGTATCCTTCGCGTGATGCATTTTTAGAGGTGCCTATTACTGTCAACAATAAGACAAATTATTACTTTGAAGTCAACTTTAAGACTGAAGATAGATATATCGAAAAGCCTTGGGGGTTTACTTATGTGAGCCCACGAAAACGTCTGAAAGAGAAGACATTATTTGATGTTACCAACCAAGCAGATCATGAGCTTGTTTTATCAATTGCGCAGAGAGGAACCAGCTACCGCGGGAGACTTTTTGAGTCGATAGTTATTCCTTTACTTTATACCCCCCCCGTTCCTGCTAACATCAATCCATCTTACGAAGATCGAGTCGAGCTTCCTCCACGTTTAGCTAGAGAGGCGCTACCGCCAAGTAGTCCTATTACGGCAAGCACCATAGATATTAATGAGCTCTCTGAAACAGGCTATCTCATCGACAATGGTTCGCTTGTTAGCATTATGGGCTGGGACGATCCTGAGTCTGTCTTAGAGGTACTCTTTGATCATTTTCAGTGGAGTGGGGATGGTTTCAGCTTCACTGTCATGCTACATAATCGTGTTCAATTAATTGGTGTTAATGTCTTCTTTGTTATCGATGGTGAATTTATGAACAATAGTGTAAGTGCAGTGGGAATCATACCCACGATGCGAAGACGCACCTACCACTATTCCATGAATGTAGAAAAAAGAGATGAGTATCTTTTTAAGTTACTTCTTAATATATATAAAAGTAGTAGTGATACTGGCTTGACAGAGCAGACGCTCGTTATTCCCTTTATCTATCGGCCAGCGCCTACTATTGCGGAAGATATTGTGGCTTCTCCATCGGAAGCGTCTAACGAGCCATTGTCGGTTAGCCAGTCAGCTACGCCTACGTTAGAGTATCTCTTCTCTTATGCAGATATTAGCATGACCATAGATGATCTAATTCAGCTTGTTCCTCTCATTAATAACCGCAATTTGTCTGATATCCTTGAAGATTCATCCATTAATGAAGATCCTCATTTTGTTGATATTCTTAAAAACACCTCTATTAAGTTTATCGTAGCAAATTCATCCATTGTTCGAATAATCCCGATCGCTGACTTTGACATAGAAACTTTCATGGAGTGGTTGGGAGCAATTTCTGCTGAAAGTGTGGGTGTAACCAAGGTTACCTATATCGTTAACTATAAAGATATTACATACGAAGGTTCCTTTCAAATTAGGGTTACGGAATAATTGACATTGTTTAGCTTATGGATATTCTTCACTAAACACCGCGATAGCTTCTTCCACAATATGATTTGCGTGGGCTAAAAAGAGTCCGTAATTGAGCATGGGTATCTTCGCCAATTGCGCTTGCTTGGTGCGCTGTTGCAACGTGATGGCAGGGAGCATACAGCTACCACAATGAATAATGAGGTCGTATGTTTCTAACGACTGGGGGAAACTTTGCCCCATAAAAAAGTGGAAATTTAAGGTGTGGTGGGGCAAGAGTTTTTGTAAGAGTTTAGGAATTTTTATGCGGCCAATATCCTCATGATTCACATTATGCGAACAGCTCTCCATCATTAAGATTTCGGCTGGGTTGGGTAATTTAGCAATGGCCTCTAGGCTCTGTAGAAAGTAAGAAAAATCGCCCTTTTGCCTGGCTTGTAAAATGGAGTAGGAGGTAAGGGGATGACGCTTGGTATTAATCGCGCTCACTTCTTTAAAGGCTTGGGAATCGGTTACAATCAAGCCGATCTCTTGGTGCTTGGTAAGATAAGTGGCCAACTCTTCCACCTGTAGCACCACCGAGGTGAGATGAAGATCGAGCGCCTCGCGCAACAGTTGCATTTGTGGAAGGATGAGACGCCCTTTGGGGGCTTCGCTGTCGATAGGAATGACATGCACAAGGAGGGGATAGGCTAACTTTATTCCGTCTAGTAATAAAGGCGTTTGCTGATGTAATTGATTAGCCATCGCCTTAAGGAGCGCCTCTATGCTTGCCTCATTTTCTACACTGACGCAGAGGGCTTGAGGGTATTGTTCTCTCAATTTCATCTCTTCGTCTGGCGAGATAAGATCGATCTTGCTAAAAACCAGAAGCGATTTTTTTGTGACATAAGAGAGATCTTTTTTTTGATCAAATATGTGCCAAGTTTGGGCATCTATAATATGTAAGACTAAATGGGCTTCTTGGATGCAGGCGATACTCTTTTGGTAACGTGCATGGGAGAGATGGGTGGTGTCGCCAAACCCTGCGGTGTCGATAAGGTTGATTGCCCCCACGCCTAAGAGCTCGAAGCGCTTTTTGATCGGGTCGGAGGTGGTGCCAGCTTGCTCACTCACAATCGAGATACTCTCTCTGGTCATCGCGTTGATCAAGCTCGATTTACCAGCATTGACTAAGCCTGTCAAGACAACATTTGGGACAAGGGAGGGAATGGCCGTCTGCATCGGTTTCTCCTAAAGATAGAGATCGCGCTCACCTTGGAGCATGCGGGTGTAAAATTGAATCGCCACGGCACGAATTTGATCGTCCTCAATGGCGTTCACTTGTTTAATTAAGAAGGGCAGAGCGATTTTTTGCATCGCTTCATCGCCGTAGTCCAAGACATACTCCAGCGTGGTGAGCACAGCATTGGGTTTACATAGCTTGGCAATGCGCCCACTGCTTACCTCCTCGTGAAAGACCTTGCCCACCCGTCCACGCCGATAGCAGGCGGTGCAGTAGCTTGGCAGTTGATTGTCGGCAATAAGATCGTAGATAGTTTGGTAAAGCGAGCGCTCGTCGCTAAGGCTAAATTGACTGACCTGTTCTTCATCGCTGTAACCGCCAACCGTGGCTTTGGAGTTTGCCGAAATTTGCGAAACACCGTGTTGAATGAGGTAGTCGCGCATCTCTTTGCTCTCGCGCGTGGAGAGAATAATGCCAACGTGGGGCGCAGCCAAACGCAAGATTGCCACGATATCGATAAATTGCTCGTCGCTGATCAGATTAGGGTAGTCATCAAGGCTCACGTTGTAGGCGGGCATCAGTCGTGGTAAACTAAAGGTATGAAATTCCATTCCAAAGCGCTCGAGAAGCTCTTCATTATGGATCATAAGGGCGGTAATGTCAAAGCGATAATCGCTTAAGCCCAGCAAAACGCCACCGCCCACATCGTGCAAGCCGCCCTCGATGGCGCGGTGATGCGCCAGTAATTGACGCTCGTAATCGCCCTTGAGCGAAGCAGGATGTACCTCATAATAACGCGCTTGGTCATAGGTCTCTTGAAAGAGAATCAGCGTGCCAATGTCAGCGTTGCTTAACCGTTCATAATTCTCTTTGGTGGTGGCGGCAATGTTCACATTTAAGCGACGAATCCCCGTCTGGCTATAAATCGCCTCAATCGTCTCGATGATGTGATCCATACTACAGTGATCGGCATCTTCGCCTACTTCTAATGCAAGGCGTTTGTGTCCTAGCTTCTCTAAAATGGTAACTTCTTTGATAATCTCCTCAATACTAAGCGTACGTCTGGCAAAATCATTGTCTCGACGGTAGCCACAGTAGGTGCAATTATTTTTGCAGTAATCACTGATGTAAAGCGGAGCAAAGAGGACAAGACGATTGCCGTAAAATTTATCTTTCACCTGACTCGCAAGGTTACGCATGGTTTGACGTTGTCCTTCGTCTTTGATCTGCAACAACTTAGCCACATCCCGATGCGACAACCCTTTCATCAGGCTAGCCCGCGTTAAAATTTCATCAATTTCGCTTGCCGAGGTCGTTTGCGCTTCTGCTAATAGTGCATGAATATAATCCTTGTCGATAAAATGCCTCATGATTACTCCTTAATTATTTTGCTCTCGATATATGCCGAATGGTTGCCTTGTTGCATGCAGATTTCCATACCAGCCTTGGCGACATCGTCTGCAATGAGCGATAGGTACTCATCCGACTCATCGCCTTTGTATGTCTTATTATGATATAAACTATATTGCGTGCGTTGCTCCTCGGGCGAGAGGTTAATCATGATGACATTACACCCTGACTGTAGGGCACGTAGTCGCCCCTGTGGATGGAGGCTAGACGTTGCCGTCGTGCTAGGCAAGAGCGCTTGTGGCACGATGAGCCTAGCAAGGGCATAGCAGGCGAGCACATGCTCTAAACGTCCATCGCTCGCATCGTGAAAAGGCGTATCTGGATGGTGCATGTAAGGGCCGATGCCGACCATGTGCGGTTGAAAATCTTGTAAAAAAAGCAAGTCGTGCGCCAAATTTGCGCTGGTTTGATAGGGGCTACCCACCATAAATCCCGCCCCCGTTTGAAAACCTATCGCCTTGAGGTTGGTCAAGCACTCCATGCGCGATGCAAGGGTCTGCTTAGGCGGATGAAGTTTGGCGTAGTGCGTTGCGTCGGCACTCTCGTGGCGTAAAAGATAGCGCCTTGCCCCCGCATCGTAATAATCCTGATAGCTCTCTTTGCTCTTTTGTCCTAAAGATAAGGTGATGATTAAGTTAGGGTATTGTTGGGTGATATTTCGTAAAAAAGTGCAAAATTGGCGATGTTCAAAGTGTTCGTTCTCACCACCTTGCATCACAATGGTGCGATAGCCTTTGTCATAGGCACGGTTAATCATCGCCGATAACTCTTCATAACGATAGGCGTACCGCGCCACCTGCCGATTACTTGCGCGAATACCACAGTAGTAACAATCTTGATGACAAATGTTGGAGATCTCCATCAACCCACGAATAAAGAGCTGATCGCCATAAACAGCTTTACGTTTTTGCACGGCGAGGGCTTGAAGATGAGGCAACTGGCTGGCATGAAGATGTGCAATAAGAAAGCGAAATTCCTCGTAAGTGAGCTTATCGCCTTGGTTAATGCGCTCAACCAATTGCCACGCCTCTTGATGGCTAGGGTGAGTTACTGGGTCATCAAAATGAGCGAAAAGCATGTACAGAGCAACTCCTTGGGATAATCTTGCGCATAGATGGTATTTATTGTACAATATTCTCTTTTTGTGTGTCAAGGGAGAGAGCATTATTTTGCTAAATGATGCTTAAGATTCAGGGATTTTTTTACCAAACCCTAATCTTTGTTTTGTATGGCTTAACTGATGAGGAGATCGCGTTAGTTAAGGCGGTTGCTAATAGCGCCAAACCCTAGCGCGATCCTTCCCTAGCTGGGAGGATTGGTAACTTAAAGGATACAACCATCTATACAAGAGATCTCCATTCGTGGTATATTAGATTGAGGAGTGGGGGACATTGGTTAAGTCTACGAGCATAGAAGAGTACGGATTAACAGTAGAAAGGCTAAGAGAGCTACGCGCGCACTTAGGTTTATCTATCGCTAATCTTAATCATTATTATGCCAGCAACAAAGGTCATTTACATATTATTACCCAAATTGAAAGCTGGGAGCTAGGGCAAGCTGTGCCTACCTTTAATCAGCTCAAAATCTTAATAGAATTAAAGCGCTATAAAGAGGATAGTGATAGCCATAACTAAATAAAGATTAGTTTATTTTTAATACTGCTTTCATTAAAAGTATTGCATCATGACAGCAATATCTTGAAAGTAACCTAAGTAGTATACCCGCTCGATATGGGACATACGCGTAATTTTTGGTTTAATTTCTATCGCTAAAGCTACGATCTCTTCTATTGCTTCATAAATGAGATTTGTGCATGCTCTAGACAATTCTCTCAAAATCTCTGTTCTTACTTCAGGATCTTCCATAAGAAGAGAAAGGAGAAGCGTATTATTTACCACCTCGGTTAATGCCACAGCAGTAGCAACTTCATCGTTAATGTTTAACCCAGGATAGCTGATTTCAAGTGTGTTAGCACTAGAACCAAAAAAACTTTGAGAGAAAAGAGGACTACCCACAATTAATAAAAACATAAAAATTGATATTTTTTTCATATAAAAACTATAACATACTTTTATATTTTTTTCTATAGCAATAGCAGCAAATTTTTTGCTTTTTAGATCTTATGTCATCTTCATTGTTATTACCTGTACACGCTAACAACAGTGTGAGGAAGGCGTGCCAAAGTAAACAAAGGTGGTAAACAGTTATTGCAAATATATACAGCATAACTATTTATTTTTCTAAAAAATGGAGGTGGCGGGAAGATATGTTATTAAAATCCCTCTACATTCCATTAATACCTTGTCTACTTTTATGGTACATAGGTTAGCATATTCATATACGTTTGTCAATAAGTAAACATGTTTACCTATTGCGATAAAAGAGATAAAAGCTGCCCTCTATATGAGGGCAGGCATATGTAAATAGACATTCTCCTTGTGATTTTGGTATTCTGTTGCTAGTTACCATCCGTGGCGTGAGTTGAAACCATGGAGGCTAGTTTTGCTTTGACTTCAGCTAACTCGGCTTCTAAGGCAAGCTCTCTATCTTTTTTACTTTGGTTTAATTTGGCGTGTAGGGTACTTGCTTTGACACGCTCTGCTTCTAATGCCAAAGTAGCTTGTTCTTTTTGTGCTTTTGCCTCGGCTAGCTCCGTTTGTAATTCTGTTAGGTTTATTTTGTCAGGTATGGTAGCGTTGAGGGATTGGAGTTGTTGGCTAGGTTGGTTTTGTCCGGCAAAAGGCAGCGTTCCCGTAAAGGTTAATACTCCTAAGACATCGCCCTTTTCGTTGTTACGAATATCCAAAGCAGGCAACACGTAACTATAATAACGTACTCGATCAAGTCCAATCTCGGTAGTCTTCTCCACAAAAGCTTCGGCTCGATAGGTAGAGAAGATAAATTGGTCTACCATAAAGTAGACACTTTGGCTATCAAGATCGTGGGTAATAATCATGAGTGGATTATCCGTTTGTCGAAAGAGCATATGAAACCACAGCTGTTCGGTACTGCCCACCAGTTGCCCTCGTAGGAAGGTTGCCATTTTACGGGGCAGGTAGAGCGTTATCGGCATGTTTTGTGGTAGGTTAAGATTCGCAGTTGCGGTATTGGCTTGGGCAACAATTGCGCTCACCATCTCTTGCGCCGTGATAGCATGACTCGTACCCACCGCCACCGCGTTATCTTGCATGGTTTTGGCAAGGGCGTTGTTAAGCTGATTGGTCATGGTATCGATGACTTGTTGATCAAATGCCTCATTCATGACAGGGATAGCACCGCGCTGGGTACTCTCTCTAGCGATTGCCACCACGGGGGTAGAGCGAAAGCCATTCTCGCGATATTGTGCCGATATGGCTTTAAACTGATTGGTGATTAAGTGGACGGCTTCGCCAATGGGATCTTCACTACTACTGTTGATGGGCATTTCGTAATTAACGGTAGTGCCAAGAAACGGTTCGGTGTCGGCATTAAGGGCGGCCATGTCGAGAAAGGTGCGGTCTACCATAATCGGCGTGGGTTTATACTGATACTTCTTAATGCTCTGTTGGTTTGTTCCTAAACTCATTTTATTTTCTCCTTGTTCTTTTCGTCTAACTATGTTAGACTATTGTTCGTTGCCTACGGGCATGAATTGAAACCCAATAGCATGAATAGAAACGGCTAGCAGATCAAGATGACATCTTGATTGCCGATGCGCCTTGTGATGGTAAAACCTGCTACGCTATCGCCAACATTACCGCTTTGGGTAGCTACGCGCACCTCGCCCCAGATGTGGACGGGTACGGTTTTAATCGGCTCTGTTGCTACGGTGGTGGGTAATACCGCAACTACGCCAATCGCATTGCCACTCGCCTTATCTGTGGTTACGCCATTCGCCGTTAAATAGACAATGTCGCCTGCCTTGGGGATATAGCCAGATGCTACGCTAAATTCACTGATTTGGGTGGGCTCTTTATAGGCTGTTCCTAACATTTTATCTTCTCCTTGTTCTTTTTTGCTAAATGTATTAAACTGTTTCTAGTTGCCCTACGGCATGAATTGAAACTTGGCATGAACTGCATTTTCATAGCGGGCTTTGTAGCTATCTAAGCCACGACGTTCCGCTTGGTAGATGGCTTTATCGTGGCTACTCATCCGCTTTAGTTCGGCTTCGGTTTTTAAGCCGTTGTTGAGTTCTTGGGTGGCTTGGCGTTGATGGTGCCTCTCTTCGGCCTCGCGCAACTCTTGATAGCCCTCAAAGCTCATCGCCTCAATGCGACTCTTTTGTGCCGAGGTCAAATCAAGGTGGCTATAATCTTTGCCTTTAAGATAGCCTTTGGCAATCTCTCTTTTTAGCTCGGCTTCTTTCTCCACCAAGCTGGCATAGCTCTTGCTCGAGGCGTATTGGATGACCTGCTTCGTCGTATCATCCAATAGCTCCAGATGTTTGGCTAGCTCGGTGTTGAGCCAATTGTCGGCTTTGCCCTCGGCGGTTACTTTGGCTTGGTATTCCAAAGCTTTTTGATGATCCGCTTCAATCTTTTGACGATAAGCCTCCATCTCCTGCCCACGTGGTTCTTGCGCATCCACTTGAGGATTTTGAGGATGAACCAGAGGGTTAGGGCTATCTTTAGCACCTCCTGCGGTATCAACTGCATCAAGCTGGCTAGCTCCTGTTTGTAAATGCTCGAGATGATCTGTTCTTCCAGTGTGAACATCGTCCATTTCTTTTCTCCTTGTATTTTTCGTCTAAGTATGCTATACTTACCTTAGTTGCCATTCTTGGCATGAGTTGAAACCAGACCAAGAAGTTTATTAATCTCCCGATCAATGCTCATGATTTGTTCTTCGGCGAGTTCGGGATTAATTGCATTTTCGATAATTTTACTCTTAATATCGAGAAAGCTATTGATGCGCTCTAGGTTGAGGCTAGAGCGTGGTAGGTAATCAATGCCCATCCGCTGACAAAAGGGTATCAAGACATTAAAGAGCATCATCTCATCTAGTTTATTGCTCTTCTCTGCCTCAAACTTGCCCGCACTATTAAAGCCTTGGATCGATTCGCCAAAGAGTTCGGCTTGGCTCTCTTTGAGCGTCATAGCAATACCCGTCATAATATCCTTAATGCCTTCTAAGCTGCTGCTGGCTCTCGGGCTTAAAATGTCGATCTGTACGCTACCATCCACCAGACCCACTTGCCTTGTAAAAATATCTTTAACGATATTGCGATTAATTTCGTCTACCGTGCTTAGCCATTGGCTATTATGCGATGAGCCTTGCTTATAGAGGTCGATTAACCCATCAATCTTGACAATCGGGTTGCTACCTACTTGCAACACTTTGGCTAAATTGTCGTACGCATTAATGAGCAGTTTGAAAAAGAAGATTAATTGCTCGCTCAAGTTACTGCCCATGGCATGCCCTTCTACAATCTCATCAGCTAGCACTTCGTAAGAAACTTGGGCTTTATCGGGTAGATTCTCCACGATAAACTGGGCATACTCTTTGGGTAGATTGGCAATATTCACCTTAATTTTATAATATCTGCACGAAGGCAAGAGTAAATAATTGGTTAAAAACTGCTTGGCGGTTACCGCAAGCTGGTAGATGTTGGCATGCTCATGCGGATATTGGCGATAACTGCCAAACAACGGGTTTTTGATATCGATATTAAGCAAGACACCGTTAAAAAAGTGATCAAGCTCTAACATCGCCATCTTCATGGCGCGCTGGTTACTGATGCTACTCGCAGGTTCAATCGTCGGCCATAAGGAGTGATTACTTACGGTACTGGTAATGCCTATATTATATGTTATATTATTCATATTATTTCCTTGACTATTTGACACAATCATGCTATCATCATCTTATGTTGTCCTCGGGCATGAGTTGAAATACATTATCTCCTTGTAAAATTGATGTAAGTATGCTATACTACTTATAGTTGCCTATGGGCATGAATTGAAACTCCTCAATGATAGGAATATCAATACATCTACAGCCCCAATCTTCCCCCGGTAAAAACCGCTCCCCTGTAAGCAGATTAGCAATGGGTGGCTGGGCATAAGTAAAGACCATGCCATCTAAATGCGCATGTCTTGCTCTTACGCGATCATCCTCTTTACTTTGCCATTGAAAAAATAAAATGTTATTGTTGGTATAGATCTCTTCTTTGTGGCTGGCTTGCATCTTATTGAGCGTTTGTGTCGCTCTAAAGGCGGCGCGCTGATTGGCATATTGCAACGCCTGCTGATTACTCCACTTATTGGCGTGCGCTTTCTCTACGTCGGCAAGCATGGCATGGATAAGTTGATTTTTAGCACCGCTAACATTACCCAACCCAATGCGTAGCTTAGGCATGGCGCGTTGCATGCTAACATTGAGGCTCTCAATAGCATCCTCAAAAATACTATCGGGTAGTTCATCAAAGAGGTTATAATCCATAGAGCTAGCACTATAGACCTGTTTATTGAGTTCTCGCATGGCACGTAAGAGTTTGAGGCGATTGCCGATGGGAATGGCAATGTTACGGGTTACTAACATTCTCTCCCTCTCTTGTGTTTTTCGTCTAAGCGCGCTATACTATTGCTAGTTGCCCTACGGCATGAGTTGAAACGTAACATGCTTAACTTGTCGGTAGAGCCTAAAAAAGTTGCGTGTTATGCTCGTTGCCCTCGCGTGGAGGGGTAACTCCCCTCCTGCCTAACCCGAAAAATATTCGTATCAGGTTTCAATTCGTGCTTATGGGTCATAGTCAAGAGGCAATGAGTCATCATTACGATAACCCTACACTAGAGGAGCAAAAACTTCGTCTTATTGAGAGTTTAAAGATACTTCAATAATATTTTTCACTTACTTATCTATGCATTCAAATGTTATCAGACGATAAATATATAAACATATAAAGATATAAAAAACAAAAATATACATTGAAAAAAGAAGCTCTTCATGGTAAACTAAAGAAAAAGAGATGTTTTTAAAAAGCATAAAGCTACAACAGAACACTCTTTTTAAATAGGATATGTTAAGGTACTAAGGAGTAATAGCATACTAAGGCTATTGATTACTTTTGCATATTGCCCTCCACGCGAGGGCATGAATTGAGATGGAGAATAAAATGAACGAACCAGCAGAGAATAACGGTGGAGAGAAAAACGAAGAGACATATCGCTATGACTCTCCCGTCCTTGATTATACTAAGGATACGATCGAAACGGTAGGGGTTAGCCTGCCAGAGAACGAAGAAGGTTATCGTTCTATTGTTTACGCCGGTAAGACGTGTGTAAAGCGCAAGAAGGACAATGCTATTGTTGATGAACGAGTTGTAACATTTGTCATCTTAAAAGATAGTCTTCAGTATTTTGCCGTTCATGCCTGCGAATACTCATTTTTCACTGAACACCCAGAATTGGACGTGGCTATTGCGATGTTTATTTTCTATATTAATGATTATCCAAGCTTGCTTTTTAAAGAGCAACATGAGCCTAATGATAGATATCATCGCTTAGATAAAGAAGAAATCGAGTCTCTAAAATCTTTCGCTGACCTCTGGTATGAAAAGAACCCAGAACCAGAAGGGGAGACTCTTACACACCAGATGATAGGCAAGATCTTGTTAGCGGATATTTTGCATGTCGCTTCTCACAAAGAGTTGCTTAAAAATCATTTAGAAAAATCTCTCGACAGAGTTTTTAAAATGCAGCAAGGAGTCGAGGAAAAAATCGTAGAAATAGGTGTCTCTGACGACGAGAACAGTAGAAATCTACTCGAAGCATTTTTCATGGAAAGAGCAATTAATACTGAAGTTATCAATAAGCTCAGTGAGTTGTTGTTCGAACGACTTCAAGCCGTTAAAAATGACAAAGATATTGAACACCTCTTCTATGACATTAAGAAAACACATGTAAATGGCTGGATTTTGCGGAGCAAATATGAGTATGACCATCTAAAGAGCATTGTCGAAGAGTTTAATGAACTCAAAAGCCTTGTAATAAGCTATGGCTCCATTGCGCGCATTCAGCATGCTCGTGTTAAAAACATCACACAACGTCTTAATCAATTCATAGCTAAAGAAAATCTGCGGGTAATTGAGGTGCGTAAATCATATAGAGATATGCAAAAAGATTTCAAGCGTACTTCAATGTTGGATAAAGCAAGTAAGAATGCGCTGATTAATAATGATGATTCTTTGAATACGTTATCTACTTTATCAAAAGAATTAAAAAATCTCAAAAGAGAGATTAAACAAAAAGTACCGTCTAACATAGAAAAAGACAAAATCACTCCCGCGCTAGGATTGGATAAACTTTTTTCTAAAGTAGATGCTTTTAGCCATACAGAACAGGCTAATTCCTACATGATGGGAGATTCTATTCTTAATGCGTGGCAATAATTTTTATGACATAGAACAAGTAAATGAGGCAATCAAAGAATATTGCGTAGAGAAGGGTTGTGAAAAAGCATTGTTTAAATTTAGGTCAGCCGATCAAAGTGGTAATTTCTTTAAAGAATGTAGTAAAAACAAATATATGAACTGCCCTTATAATCAGCCATCATCGCATTGCCGTAGTCAGTTTAAAGATAATTCGCCTCATATTCCTTGTAAAAAAGAGAATTACTGGGTGCTTTCTGATGTCATAGATGGAAGGCATCCAGATAAGCAGGCATTTAAAGACGTAAAATTTGCAATGTACCCGCACCCAGATAGTGAGGATGGCTATATTGATATGACGACGGTATTAACGAAATTAACATCCAAATCTGCTATACATGATGCCTTAAAAGAATTATTTTCAGTGCAAGGCATTGAGATAACGGATAAGAACATAATGAAGGTAGTTTTGACAAAATTAAAGATACAATCTGCTTCTTAAATTAGAACCTTCTCAATTTGTGCGAGAAGGTTCTAATTTATTACGATAACTCTGGCTAAGGTTGATGACAATAATAATGTTGCTCTAAATAATGGATGAGATTTTAACATAAGTAGTTGATTTCTGTCATATTGTTCTTTCTCTAGTGCCTGCATGAGCACTTTTTTTAAGGATAATTAGCTAACTCTATCGCCGTTTGCTTTACTCTTGCAAAGCGATCTCTAAGGCATCGGCATAGCCCTCTAGCAAGATAATGTACCTAGTCAGTTTGACAAAATCAGCCTTGCTCAAGCCTACCGCCTCGCCCTCGTCTAATGCAGTAATCTGCGGTTTGCTGGGGCGTGGGGGTAGGCTAGGCTTTAGGTGGATGGTCGTTGTCGTTGAACAGCCGATTAAAAGTAGAAACAGCATTATGCGTATCCACATCCATCGCCTGCTTAATGGCTTGGTTATGGATGGTGTCGATGGTTTCTTGCTTTTTTTGACGCTTTTGTTCGGCATCTAGCACCTCCTTTATTGTCTCTTTACGTCCTTTGTTGCGCCCCTGCTTGTGCGCTGTTGCATAAAGCCAGAGGGCGACAATCGCGCCCCCTAGCATGCCTAATGCAAGTTTTACCTTACGCCACATGGCTTAAAACCACTTGTTAAAAAAGAGCCGATCTAAGACCACGCCCGATGCCATGCCCAGCGTGCCAAAGAGTAAAGCCGTTACTACGATATACATATAAACCTCCTATCTATTGATTTACAAAATAAATTAATGTCTGCCAAATGCTTTGCCGAGATTGCCAACAAAGTGGCTACCATCAATCAACAAGCCGATGTTCGCCAAGGCAACCGATGCCCAAACGATATCACCCATGACAAATTCGAGACTGGTGAAGAGCCGTAAAAGGATCGCAAGAGTGATTAAGATGATGGCTAAGAGCTTCCCACCTAAGGTAATGCGGTTTGGCGTGATGATACGCTTTTCTTCATGATCTTCTTCATAATCCTCTTCTTCATGTAGTTCATCCATAAAAGCGAACTCCTTCGACATGAAGAATGTTTAGGCTAGGGTCTGGGTTGTAAAATGCATCATTTTTACTATCGATTATCACAAAATGAGTGCCAACACTGGTACGATATTGTAAGCGTGCAAAACGTCCGCTCTTCTCCTGTACGATGGGAGGTTTGCCCTCTTGCTTGGCAAATTGCCAGGCTAAGGCAATCACGGCGTTGTTGTCATGCACGTAACAGTTATTGCCGATGATGTTACGCGCGACACATGCGTGATAAATCTCTAGCACCTCTTGCGGTGTAAAGACGCGCCTAGCTAGCCACTGCACCATGGCAAGCAATGCCATAAAGACACAACCCCAGCGATGGATCACCGCGCCTAGGGCAGGATGGGTCTGTTTAATTAATTCCATTTAAAATCTCCTTGTCATATTTGATATAATGGTATACTTACCTTAGTTGACTAATGGTCATGAATGGAAGCACGGGCATAAACTACCTCTTTTAGCATGTGTAAAACATCGGGGATATCGTCGTGTCCCTTCGTGGTGGGATGCCACTCTCGCAGTAGCGTAATGAACTCAATGGGCGTGGCATCAGAGATAGCAATTGCCCCGCTGTTGACCAATGGTTTTAAGCTCAAGATACGTTCGGTTTTGTTTTTGGTAGAGCGAAAGAAGCTACTCTTGATGCCATAGTTGCTAAGCAAGGTTTGCAGATGTGGGTTGCTATCTTGGCTCTCGTAGTGGGTGTAGTGTACATGATTCTTGATGATGAACTCGGCGATCTGATTGACCACTTGATGATAAGGTTTTTGCCAACCGTAGAGGTAGGCAATTAATTGATTATCTTCATTAATACCGCCAATCGCCATGGCGGTGTAGTCGTTGCCCACGGTAAAGCTGGGGTCGATGACGCAGTAAATGGCTGAAGTGCAGTGTGTTTTATCGGTTAGCCTAATGCCATGAAAAATCGTCTCGGTATCGGGGTAAAAAATGCCTTCATAATTGAGTCCCCAACTTCTTAATGTACGCTCCTTTAGTTCTTCCTCTTTGCTTACACCACGCATGGCTAGGAGCTTTGCAACTTCGGGGTGATCGATAAAGAGGCGTAAGGTATCATTATGTTGGATGAGGTTATGGATCGGGTCGGAGGGATGATTGCTGGTGAGGTTGGTGAGGATGAGGGTACAGTCTGCCTTGGCTTTAAACTCATGGAGAATAAAAGAGACAAGTTCGCACTCGGCGGTGCTTTTGCAGTTATATTCATCTAACGGGTCTTCAATTTTAACACGATTAATGTGCGTACCACGGATGCCCTTGCTCTTAATGGTGAGTGCTTTAAGCGTTGGCGTACTGGTTTGATTGTTCAAGGTAAAGAGCGCACCATTATGGTGTTTGGTTGCTACCCCTAAGAGCGTGAGTCCGCGCTCTACCGTCTTGAGGATTGCTTTTGCGCGTTCATCATCTCGGCAGACGATCACCTCTTTATGGTCTGGGTTTTTCGCGATAGTGAGGATGGTGTCAAAGGTTGTGCCCACTTCGGTCTTGCCGATACCTCTTGCGCCTGCCACCACGCACTTTAGCTTATGCCCATTGCGGCTTAGCTTGAGCTTAGTTTCGATAAAGGTGAGTAGCTCTAGTTGAAAGGGCGCTAGTGCAAAGGCATTGCCGTTCTTATCCACAATAATGCCTGCTGATGAGAGATAAGCGAAGATTTCGGCAGGATTATTGAGATCAAAGGTGAGCGTAATTCTCTCTTTATTAAAGCTCTGCGCAAGCGACTTTGCCATGGTTACTAAATTATCAAACATGCTAGAGCTATCGGTAGAGCCTAAAAAAGTTGCGTGATTTGTTTCAATTCATGACCAAGAGTAACCAAGCATAGGATAGCATAAATCTTAGAAGCGTGCTATAATAATTAAGCTACTAATAGCGAATGTCGTTGGCATTTAGGTAGGCATAAAAATTGCCCCCTTGAATGCGGCAAACATTTGAGGGGGCTTACTTGGGGGTACTGTATGTATACACTACTACAATACCTACTAAGGGGACTTCTCGTTTTGACGTTCCTCTTGGTAGTAACTCAACCGCTATACTAGTGTGTTGAGGAGAGGTTAGCTCTGTTGCAAGGGCTAGCCTCTTGTTTTAAGTATACCATGGTTGCGCTATTTTGTCAAATAATATGATTATTATCCAATTTTTTGCCAGATGCGGATGGTCTGATTGACAGGCGCGACCTCGTTGCGTTCGCCATAACCATTCGCTGTCGCGATGGTTGTTGTTGCGGTGGGCTTACTTATGGTCGTGGTAAGGCTTGGTTGCGTGATGCTAGTCATTGCTTTAACACCTGTCAGATTTCCGTAATTTGCCCATGCATGCGTGAGTCGTTTATTGTTGTTGTTTGCCCCCACGGTAGCCGTTTTTTCATTATTGTAGCCAATCGATGTAACGACGGATTGACCATCTTGGGTGATAGTCGTTGTGGCACTGAGTTGACTCATGCTTGTTGTCGCGGTGGGTTGGCTTATGGTGGTAGTAATGGTGGGCTTTGGTAGACTCATTGCCTGCACCCCACCATCAAAATGATGGGCTAACCCTCCTTCCACTCTGAAAAATTGTCCTGCATAGGTAGCGCTAATATTTTGCCAGTTAGCTTTAGGATAAAGCGCGCTTGGCTCGCTCTGCTGTGGCAGTTGCACATAGATATAGCCAAGGGGAAATTGCTCCTCGATACTACGTTGCTCTAATTGAATGATACGCTGGTAAAGGTATTTGAGGTCAAATGCTCTGGGTGTGCCATCGTCTAGGGCGATTGCCGTGTTGGCTTGGACGGTGTTCTCTAGTTCGATTTGGCTAATTTGGTTTAATCGATTAATGGTTGTTGCCCGATTAGGGGTGGGAAAGGTTGACATGATAAAATTCTCCTTGTATTTTTAATATAATCATGCTATAATCATGGTATGTTGCCCTATGGCATGAATCGAAACAAACTTAACTAATATTAATGCGAGAAAGTTTTACTCCCGCAGGTAAAAAATCTAAAATTAATGTCCGTACACTGCCAATATGAATATCTCTTAGCATGAGCAAAGCCAAGTTGACATCTTCGTTAATGGCCTGCATCACGCGCTCTTCTACCGCCAAGCCAAGGTGTGTCTCTTGATTGGTGTTGCTGATCTCAAGACCAATTTCATTCGGCTTATCCATCGCCATGAGGATGGTAACATCATTATGAAAAATCGCCCGTAAAATGTAAATGAGGCTATTAATCGTTCCTTTATTTGCAAAGGCTTGAATCAGATTATCGCTTGTCTCTTTATTCCACATATTACGAAAAATCTCCCTATATGCGATGTGCGCATGGTCTAAGAAAAAGAGATCATATTGTACATCCTGCATTCTTACCAAATAGGCATGATACTCCTTTTGTATGTGCTCTACTAGAGCATTTAATGTTGCATCGCTGGTGCTATTACTCACGCAGTTAATCCTCCCACGCTTAGCGTTGCGATGCTTAAACGTTGCCAAGGTTTGGTTTGGTAGTTGACGCTGTGCCATTGATTCGTATCCGTTGACCATTGCAACGTCAAATTCGCAAGATTGGGAAATTGTAGATGATTTAGGTAAGCATCCACATAAAGAAATGCTCCTATCTTCAAATCATGATGTAATTTCTCCCTTATGTAATCGATAAGATCAGCATCCTCATAGCGCGTAGCATTAGCCTTGTAGTCAAGATTGATGCGAATGTGTATCGCGGTGTAGTCGCTTGGGTGTAGATTGTAAAAATCGTAGCTAAAGAACTGACCATTAATAAACTCCACATTAACCGTGTAGGTTTGGCTCTCTTTGGTTTGCGGTGCATGTTGACTGACCACACTCACCATACCAGGCCAAGCAATATTGGCTAGGGTTGCCTCTACCTTGGTTAGGTCGGTTTCTATCTTGACAATAGCATGATCTAGGTAGATACCAATTGTCCCAGCAGGCAAGTTGGCATCTACGTTAGGCGTACTAATAAAAACACCTTCGCCAAGCTTAGCTAACTCACGCATAAAGGGATTTAAGGCACTTCCCACGCCTTGCTCTATCGTGCCATACATGCCATGCAAGGTTCTCCAAATGCCCTCCTGAATCTTAACCAGCTCATCTTGATAACGATCTAAGAGGGGAAAGAGGTTACCGTCTAGCCACGTTGCCGTGTTGCTGATGCTAAACTCCTCATAACTACCAGCATAGCCTTGCGCCTTAAAAAAATTAAAGCTGGTAATGAGCATATCATTTCGGGTTTGCGGCGTAAAGCCTGTCTCGGGTAGGTACATGTTTTTCTCCTTGTCATATTCATTTACTCATGCTATAATGAAATCAATATTGGTCAAGACAAAGCCTTGATCATGAGTTGAAACGATGGTGAGGCTAGCTGGCTGTAGATTAAAGTACGATAGCTTATTCCAAAAGAAATTCTCTACTAAGTTGGGCGCGATGTCGGTACCAATAAAGATGCTTAAATCGGTGTTAGCCTGCACCGCGCTGGTGTATTCGTGGGTAAGCGTATTATAGGTCATGTCTTGCGGATAATAGCCAAACGCGAGTAAGCCATCTTTGGCTAGCTCTTTGCTGATGTCGTGAATCATCGTCATAACTCCTTGTCTTTGTCGTCTAATTGTGCTATCATCATCTTATGTTACCCTCGATGCGAGGGCATGAATTGAAACATGTCATGAATCATAAACCCCGCCCTGATCAAAGCCGTGTGGTTCTTGCTCCTCTACCTCGTCAATTGCCTCTTGATAATCATCAATGGAAGCTTGGTTATCGCTTTGGATCTGCTTAACATCACTTTGCCAAGCGGTATCCCAAAGGGTACTCATGCTGGTGATGGGCGGAATTAAGGTAGTGCCTGCTGTGCCTGCACCTGCGGTAGCACTGCTCAAGTATTGTACGATATTATCCAGATAACTTTTAGTGCTATCGGCTAAGCTTAAGATGGCATCGGCTAGGGTGCTATCAGCGTCAAAGCTCTTGTTAAGTGCTAATAACAGAGCTTGATAATAGCTATAATCAAGGGCAGTTAATTGTCTAGGCTCTGGCAAGCTGGCGATGCTTGGGGAAGGGGAGGGCTTACTTAACACGGCGGTAATCTGCCATTGCTTACGCTTGGCGTTAAACTGCCCCGTGCTTGCCAATACCGTAAAATAGCTCTGTTTACTATAAATAAAATCGCCTACCAAAATTGGCTGATGATGGAGGATGGTATTGTAACCGTTGGCTTGGCTTAGGTTATCTTTAAAGAGGAGGATGGCTTGCTGGTGTACTTCGCCTTGTCTATTTACGCCTTTACTAGAGTGCCATAGGTTAAATGATTGAAAAATTGTATAAGGATGAAAAGGCGTGAGGTTAAAAGGTGCGCTAAAGCCACCCAATGCTTCGTCTTTAAGCAACTGGTGTGGATAGGGTAAGGTTGCATGCCCTAGCGATAAGAATAATGGGTCTAAAGGTAAGCCGATTTGACTTTTATATTGCCACATACATAAACCTCTTCTCCTATTGATGTAAGTATGCTATACTTATTTTAGTTGCCCTATGGGCATGAATTGAAATAAACTATATTGCCACATGAGCATAGGATCGACTTAGACTAAAAAAGTTGATCCAATGTTGACATAACAGTTAAGGGCTGGTATACTGTGGGCATGTATGCAATCAGTTTTGATTTTAAAACCAAATGTTTAAAAGAGAATTATGGTAAAATTCCTAGCGTGCAAAGTCTCATTGAGCCTGAAGTGCTAACTGTCTTTGGTGAAGAACCTTTAGAGCCAGATGTACAACGCGCCTATACTGGGGCATATAATGCGATTCGTACCTATCTTAATAGTAAGGGTTTTCAGCGCATTCAAGGATCGGTTTATGTCTATAAGGGCACAGATGAAATTGAACAATATACCGTCTATCGTTATTTACTACGCTTTGCGCGTCAAAATCCTTGGTTTGTGGCCTGCACTAAAGATCTTCGTATCTTTAAAATTGAAGAGTATAGCCGTGAAAATGTCATGAATGACCTTAAAGAGGATCTAGAATAATATGTATGCGATAACCTTTGATTTTGACACCGCTTGCTTAGAAAAGCACTTTAGTAGTGATGATGATATTGCCAGAGATTTAGACATGGATATTATCTTACCCGCGCAAACCACGGAAAAAGTGAAACGTGCCTATACAAAGGCTTACTATCTGGTAAGACGCTACTTAGAGCAAAATGGCTTTGAATGGAAGCAAGGGTCGGTCTACTTCTATAAAGATAAGAGCATTCAAGATAACTTAATTGTCTTAAAGATTATTCGTAAAATGGCGAAGAAATACCCATGGTTTTTAGATTGCTCGCGCGATGTACGTATGCTCAAAATTGAGGCAGAAAATGATGTGCTAGCTTTTCTCAAAGATGATTAGTTGCCATCCATGAATGAATGGCAACTAAGGCTGTTTCGACCTAGCTAGCCGAAACAATTTACGTTATTGATCCATATTGATACCAAAATCTTCCTTTGATTTATAGATCTTAAACCAACTTGTAAAATCTAAAGTTTCATTGTTCTCATCCAAATAGTAATTATTATCTACGCCATTTACTGTGTGAACATAATAATAATGCTTGTTATCATGAAATTTTATAGAATATTCTTCTTTACTTCCGTGGGCTTTTTTTATGGTATCAACCATATCACAATAGTTTTTATACTCACTTCCTAAACTATTGACATAATCTTCAAGCTTATTTGTATCGCCATAGTCATCAAACATTTTTGAATTATCCCAGCTGACTTCGATGTCGTCTTTTTCTAACAGTTTGTTTAATTTATCTACGTCGACCATGGCTTTACATTTTGGGTAGTCTTCTAGCCAGCTCTGAATTGCATCGATATCGAATTTTAACGATTCAATTCCAGAATCAATCGCAAATTTTATGTTTGATTGAATATCATCACTTACATTACACATAATGTATCACCTCTCTTTAGTTATTATAATTATTATAGTTATTTTGTCAATATAGTTTTTCTAATATTTAAAATAAATTTTTCCTAGCTCTAGCCAGAGGTTACTCTCATCAAGGCTAAAGTAATCAAGACCTTTGACCAAAGCACCATCAACCAACGCATAGGCTTTTGCTGGGTCGTCAAAGTGCTTGATAAAAAGCAGGTGTTCACCGATGCTAATGCGCAAAGAAGGTACGACAACGTTGTAGGTGGTTGAGAGAATATAGGTGATATTTAATTTCATGGCTAGCCTCCCACCAAGCCGGCATTGCCCACATCGATAGAGACAGGCGGTTCTTGAGGCACCTCTGTTTCGGGCTTTCGCCACTCCATACCTGCCTCTTTCAGCACCAGACTAATAATCACACTGTTATCATCAACATAATCACAATTATATTGGTCTAAGATGCACAAGGGCATGATAGCAACTTGCCCCATAAAGCTAAACATGTAGGGGATAGCAAAAAAGGAGACTGCACCCAAAAAGCTCTGTTTTCTTGAGCCACTGGCTCTGGCTTGTTGAAAGTCGCTCACGTGCTTACTAGAGACAATTTCATTCCAGCTACCCGTGGTGGGGATGGTTGGCTCTTTTAATCGGGCGATAAGCTCAAATTGGGTTTGCAAGCGTAGTAAGGTGAGGCGTTGCACGCGTAGCATTGGCTCTAGCTGAAACTTTAAGCCCAAGGTTAAGGCGCGGACAATTGGCGTTACATGTGGCTCTTCTTCGCTGGCACTATCGTGGGTGCTGTACTGGAGTTGCATCTTTTGCGTAACAACAATATGCTGGGGTAGGTTGACAGGAATACCGTTGATGGCTAATAATATTTGCTTTTGCATGACCATACTTGGCATATCGACAAAGCGATAAAAAGTTGCGTTTAAGAATTGTTTAAAATAAGTTTTTGTGTTATACTGATGGCAATAAGAAAGAAGTAGGAAGAATGCCGTTGGCAGTGGTTGGCTAAAACTAAGCCTCCCGATTGTTGACGCTTTCGAGAGGCTACTAAGGAGGTACATGATGTACCACTTTGGGAAAATCGTCATGATAATGGCGATACTCTTCTTCTTTATCCAAAAACTCTATTAGGTTAGAGTTCCCGTCCTTACCAGAGGGCGGGTTTTTTATATCTTCAGTATACCACGGTTGCGCTATTTTGTCAAATGCATTATTGCACATGGGTGCTGTCGGTTAGATCTTCCACTTGCCTGCGTGCTAATTCCTCTTTGATAGCATCATAGCCTTGACCCACACGGGGATTACTTGCATGCACATTGAACTTTTGTAGATCAGTCAAGCCTTCATACCAAGCTATCCATGCCTGTAGCTCTTGGGTATTGAAATTCTCTAAACCCCAGTCTTTAATGCTTCCTAAAAAACCTCTTTCTACATGATCATAAATATTGATATCTTTACCATCGTAGGCATTGAATCCTAAATTATTAGCAAGTTCCTTAGGACTAGGCAGGCGCTCTATCAAGTTGCCAATCGCCTCTACTACAAAGTTTAAAGCGGTGGTGAGCGGAGGCAAGACGTGTACGGCTAAATTGGTGAAGGTGTCGCTTAGCAATGCAAACATATCCTCCATTGCTTTTTGAGTCTCCATCGCTTTACTAAAGCCATCCTGATTGAGCGATTTACTCGTGCGCGCATAGCTATCTCGTTCGCTCTGTAGTGTTTCTGCCACCATACTTTGACTACCGCTACCCACTACGTGCATAATACGCTGGGCTTCGGCTAACATCATTGCCACCGCATGTTGATTTTGTAGGTCAGCGTTGCGTGCATCGGCTTGATTGAGGCCATTAACGCCATTAAATCTACTGCTATTAAACAAGGCTAAGTAATCCTCGGTGCTAAGGGCGTTGAAGGTATTTTGCAAGCGTGCTTGTTGTTTGCCGGCAATGCCTAAGTCATCTAGGGTAATTTCCCCACTATCTAATAACTTACGTATCTCTAGGGCGTTGTTGAGAACATCATCGCTTTCAAAGGTGATATCGCGTTCACGATCGCCACTGCCTATTGTGCCACTCTCCATCACACGCTGTACTTGCATCAGAAATTGATCATAGGCTTGTTGTTGTCCCCCACTCAATCCCGCCGATGCCATGGTCAGCTCATGCCGTGCCACCCGTTCTACGGTGGTATCTAGCTCCCCAGCTGTTTCATTCATCGCACCCAAACTATCGCTTGCCTCTTTGATGCTACTCTTCATCTCGTCAAACTTGGCTATGATGCGGTTGAGCATCGCAAAGATGGCTTGTCCTGCCACCTGTCCACGACTCACCGCACCACCCATCTTGCGCATGCTGGTTTGAATCTCTAGGCTAATGTTGCGGGTGGCATCGGTTACCTCACTCTTTACATCATTGCCTAGCTCTTTGGAGGCTTTTTGGCTCGCATTGCGATCTAAGAATGGGGCGATAAAGACTTTAAAGCTACTAAGGGCGGACATATTTTACTCCTTGCAATATTGCTCTAGGCATGCTATACTGTTTCTAGTTGCCACTTGTGGTATGAATTGAAACCTAAGGGCGGACATTATTTGACTCCACGGGTGGCCGTTTGCTTGAGTACTTCGCCTAGAAAGTGGGCTAGACCTTTGCTGGGGTCGTCTGCCATCATCTTCTCTAGGCTGGTCAAGCGTGCGACATCCTCCATCACGTGTAAAGCCAAATCTTCATCAAAACCTTTACAATAATATGTCCACATATTGACGATATCCAACTTGACAATGCCTTCAGCAAAAACAAAAATCGCCTTAAAAACCGCATCAACAGGCAAGTCATCGATGCGGTAGGCATCTAAGTAGACACCGTACTCATCGCGCACATACTGTGAGACGGCTAGCCAAATCTGCTCGGGATGAAACATCATCAAATTAGCCAAACCATACGGCTCTAGCTCAGGATCTTTTTGTGTGCTAAGCGTCTTGCGGTGAATGTAGAGATTCAAAAACCCACCCACCACCTTCACCATATAGAGCATTTTGGTTAAATCCGCAGGCGGATCAAAGAGGAGCGTGGGCGTTTTTCTTGCTTCTGGCTCTAAAGGCGTGGCTTCTCGTGCCTCTTGGCTTGCGTCTAAACTGCTCTTTAAATTGATACTTGCTTGACGTTTACTCAATGTCTGCTCCTTCATCGCTCACTTCATTGATTAAGCTAAAGGTTAAGGTTATCGTCGGCTCACCCCCAAACTGCGGAATGCTCACCGTTGGCTTGCTTGCTAGCACAAAGTCGCTAAAGGTGCGTTGCGTATACTTTCTCGTGCTATCGTTGTGTAAGTAGGCTTTATGCACAAAGCTCTTCTTTAGTCGCCTTACGCCATTAAGTTGATCGTTCCATACTCCAACCAAACCATTATAGATGCTACTAGGCATGGCATTAATCGTTACCGTGCAACTATCGGGGCTGTTGGCATTGTTGTAGATATAACCGCCATCCTTGGTAATCGCCATACTCGATCCGTTCTGGATATCACCACCACTCATACTGGTGGGTGAGTACATAAAACTGCCTACTTGAAAACTGATACTAAAGCGGTTGGTATTGGCACTGTCCCTTCTCATACTGCCCCCTTCTCTTTTTGATATAAACATGCTATACTATGGTCATGTTGCCCTACGGGCATGAATTGAAACGCACTGTCTCGTCGCATAATTTATTCTCCTTAATTAATATATATGTTTAGCTTGCAGTAATGTGGACACGGGTTTGGCGATGCTCACCGGTAAAGCCAAACTGAATATCTTCGATGCTAATGATGCCCTGCACCATGTCGCTTTGGCTAATACTATCCAACGATGCAACCCGAATGCTCGGACTGCCACTTAACACCGGCAAAAAGCTAGCAATACTGGCTAAGATAGTAGCTGGCATGAGTTCTAAGTTTTCGGCTAGGCTATTGCCTTGATTGGTCAATTCAGCGATGGCATCCATCACCGCTTCAATCGCGTACATCTCATACAGTATCGTGTAGAGTTGTCTACCGCCGACAAAGAGCGCAAAAGGATAAGTCTTTTGGTGGCTCTTAATCCAAAAGCTAAACATTTCGGCACTTAATAAGTCGGCAACTGTGGTGCTGGTGATGCCCTTGTAGCTGGGGTTGGTAATGCGATTGGTTGCCGTGGGCTTACCACTTTGACGCTGTGCCATTGCCGTAATCGTCATCACCACTTTGCCATCTAAATCGCTATCCAAAAAGACCCCGATATGATCGTTTTGCTGTAGCCCTTTGGGTACGGCACTCTCATCGGTTACCGTAAGCATGGTGGCGATAGTAGGGGAGGGCATGGCTTGCGCTTCTAGGAAGAGCTGACTCACCGCATGGGTCAAGACGATAACGCTATAATTATCGATATCTTGGTAGAGAGAGGTTAAAACGGCCTTGAGGTCGTCGCTATCGGCTACGGCGGTAACATAAAGATAGCTCTCAAAGGTGCTAAACTCGGCAAGGTCAGCGATGGCTTTAATCTCCTCGGGTATGGCTACATCCTTAACTATGCGGATCGGTTCTAAGATGGCTTGCTCACTCCTGCCTACCACTACCACATTACCCACCCGACTAGGCACGGGGGCTAAAGGCGTGGTTTGGCTCACCTTAACCACAAAGGCTCGAAAATTGCTACGTGAGACATTACTGGGGATAAATATTGGCATGTTTTATTCTCCTTTTTTTATGTTGACTTGAAACTGTCGCCCATTCACTTTGATACGAGTTTGTTGGTGCTTAATGGCTTCGCTATCGTTAGCTACTCTCATACTAATCACTTGGTGCATATAGACTTTAGTACCTACCTTGATGCGGTTGTAGTCAGCCGTGCGGTTTTGAATGAGGTAGCTATAGGGCAATAAATCGCCTTCAAAGTCAAAAAAGTCTGAGGCTGGCACAAACAAGCTCACCTCCACTTGGTAGCTATCGGGGTCGGGATTCTTCTTCATCTTCTCAATGGTGATGTAATACGCACCTGTAACCGTCTCTAGGCTTGCCACACTCTGAATGTCGGGGGTGTGTAACAACACCGCACCACCCAAGGCAGGGCTTAGATAATCGATCACCTGTTGGATAAGTTGCTTGCTCATCAAACGCTCCTATCGGTAATCGCACTCAAGGTTTGCCCCGTACCTACCGCATAAAGGTTGTGCCTATAACGATTATTGCCACTTCTGCCCACCGCTTTCGCGACGTCCAGATAGGCATCTTGTAGCGTGGTTGCTGGCTTTTCATAAACCAATTGCGGAAACTCTTTTGTCCAGCGCTCAAAATACTCGGCTAAGGGCGTACCTTCCCAGACCGAGGCGAGGCTGTCGGCTTCGTTGTGGTTACCATAATAGCTTGACTTCTGCTTGTTGGCGGTAAAGCGAATCTTTTGTCCCGTGGTAACCTGCACCAGCTCATCAACATCTTGATTGTAAAGTGGTTTGGGGTTGAAGATACCCACCTCCTTAGCTGGGAAGTGTTTCTTAAATTCGGCATCGCTCATAATAAAATTATCTCTTTTAAGATTTAGACCAAACATCAGAAATCCACCCCCACGCCCCATTTAAAGGTGAAGGTGCTAGCATTAAAGCCAATGCTCCCATCGCGAGGTAACGGTGTATTAACGATGCGCCCTTGCCTGCGGTTGAGGATACTCTCCACCACGCTAGCTAGCTCTAGGCTGGCTAACTCTTTGTATTGATTAAGCCAGTAATGCACTTCGCCGTCGGTGAGTGGTGGTACTTGATTCGTCTTGAGGTAGTCATTGATGGGGTCGATAAGCTCGATAAATGTCATGCTAAGGCTATCGACAGCACCTTAAAAAGTTGCGTGTGTGATAATAGACAAAGTAAATAAAATAGAGTAGAATTAGAACATAAAGAAAGAAGAGTGATAAGTGATGTCGTTGACATCGGTTGGCATAAACTTGCCCCCGATTGTTGACAGCTTTCGGGGGCTTCTTTGGAGGTACATGATGTACCGTTTACTAATAAAAGTAGCTTCAATCACCCTGCTACTTTTCTTTCTAGCTCAAAAACTCTTTTAGAGTTTCCCCACCGCAAGGTGGGTTTTATATTATCAGTATAGCACAAAATCAAGAAGCTGTCAAATCTAACTTTTGATGCCTTTGATGTTAGCAAAGGTGCTAAGTGGCTCGTTAATCTTGGCGATGGCTAGCGTATATGCTTTCACCTCCTTGGTATTGCCTAACAAAACCGCTTGATTGAGCTTGTTATACAGATTACACAAACTCTTAATCCGCAGTGCCTCATAATCAATCACATCTTGCTCTAGCCACGCTTGCTGATAGCCCTTATAGCTCTGCTGGGTGATATCATTAAGATTTGTATCGGGTAAATAGGGCGCAACCGCCTCTTTTTGCAATGCTTGCCACTTAGTGTATTGACGAAACGCACTGCTTGCATGCACGCCTAACTTACCCGCAACTTGTTTATAGTTATACCCTTGTGTAAAGAGTTGGTGATAGTCTGCTGGTTTGAGGTTGGGCTTATTGCGTTTCATTTATTGCATTTATCGGTAGTCGGGGGAATTGCTTAATTTTGCACAATATCAAACTATAATTTGGCGATAACTCTCTCCACAAAAGTGTACGCCGATGGTTTTATGTTTATCGCTGATGCGATCGTATAGCTCTTCGCCAAGGCTTGGCAACAAACCATCCTTATCGTAGTTGCTGATGAAGATGGTTGGTAGCTTACGGTTGCGCCGATGCTCTACCAGCTTATACAGCTCGGTTTTGTCTTGCTCGCTGGGCTTCTCGCCATAGAGCCTAATGGCTTTGTGTAGCTCGTCGATAATCAACATCGCGCTGTTGAGATAGGGCTGAATGTTGGCAACCAAGGCATAGCTCTTGACATACTGCGCTTTGATGCCTAACTTTTGATAGGCGTATAACGCCACGTAGAGCGCATGCGTGGTCTTGCCTGTACCCACACTCCCAAAGAGCAAAAGATTTGGCTTGGTGGTGCAATTTTGGCTATTACACGCAATTTGGTGCGCATAGGTGATGACTTCTTGCTTGCCTTCCTTGCGCGTAAGCTCGACATGCTCTAGCTCAACGCTCGTCTCTGATAACAAACTTTGCTTGAAGCGCTGATAGCTAAGCTCTCTTTGTTGTTGCTGGTCGGCGGTTGCTAGGCGGTCGCTACAGATGGCACAAAAGGGCGCGACTTGGCTCGCAAAACGGTAGTGCAAGGTGCGTTCTTGGCAGGTATCGCAAAAGTGTTCGATCTTCTCTAGGGTGCTAAAAAATTGCATGAGTGTCCTCCGTTACCAGTTGCCTGCGGATGTGGCATAGGGGTTGAAGTTAGCTTTGGCTTTTTTGCCAAATTCATTGCTAAGCCAGTTGGTGAGTCCTGCAAAGTGATTACGCCACTTGTTTGGTTCTTGGTTGGCTAGCCATGCGGATACTCGGGGTAGTTCGTGTTGAAGAACGGTTTCGGAGTGCTTGGCAGTGAGCGCCTCTAGTTGGCTTTGCGTAAGCTTGAGATTACCAAAGGGATTGAGGCTTTGGGGGAGGGCGACGAAGGAGCTAGAGGCGTTTTGCCTCTCTCTATTATCCTTTGTCTTTTTGTTTATTTGTTTTTGTATGACATTTGTGTCGCTCTTTTGGACAAAAGTGTCGCGATTTTTGACATTTTTGTCGCAGTTCTTACTGTTGTTTAAACCGACATTACTGTCGCACTTAGCGACATTTGTGTCGCAATGCTTAACCTCAATAGGATCTACTACCTCCACTTGCCAACGGCTCTTTTCGCGGATGTAGCCATGCTTAACCAAGCACCGTTTATGGCGAAAGAAGGTGCGTGGATTGTAGTTATACTTCTTAGCGAAGTAGTCGGCACTAATGTGGCAGATGCCACCCAATACGCTTGCCATGTGGACAATGTCCTTAAGCATGAGTAACGCCGCGCGGATAGCTCTATCTTTCTCGGCTCTTACTAAGAGTTCTTTGATATCCATAATAATGTCTCCTTGTCATATTGTTTCAATTCATGCCCTCGTATGGAGGGCAACCAGCTAAATAGGACTCTCCCAGCTGTCATCTAAAAGCTTGGCTTCGTCTGATTGCTCTTGGGGTGGTGCTGGAATCGTGTCCTCGTAGTTAGGATTATCCACATAGTGAGGGCTTGCATCATCGATACCATCCATAATCGCTTGGTCGCTCTTGAGGGCGGTCTGCATCGGTTGCATCTGATAATCAATGCTCATTACGCCCCACTTGCTAATCAGCTCTTTAAGCACGGTTTTTCGACGCATCGCTTCGCGGTTGGCTTGCCAAGGAGATCCCTTGAAATCAAAGGTCTTGCTAAACTTCTTACCATGCGCGTCAATCTCGGCAATGCTCTTGTAGAGAATCTTCTCAAAGCCGTTAAGCAACTCTAGGTAAGCAAGGTAACCAACAATCTTATCGTCGCGCCCTTGAGAACGATACCCATCGACTACCACCTCCACTTCAATTTTATCAAAAATCGGGTTGTAACTCTTTAACTCGTCCTCATACACCGCATTTACGCCGATGTTCTTATACTGTCCGCTACGTTGAGCTAACTGAATTAAGCCCTTGGTCATGATTTGAAATTGTGCCTTTGCTATGCCTTTATCCTTGTAAGGGATGATGGCGGCAAAGCCTAGGTTAGGGTCGATAGGTAGATTGAGCGTTGCCCCGATTAAGGCACTACCCATAATGCTCATTGGCTCGCAATCAGCCAATGCCTTATTATTTTTAACCACATTTAAGACACTGCCTAAATAAGCACCAGCATTTTTGTTAAGCACGGTCTCAAAGCGCGCCTTAATGTTGGCACTATCGGCTAACTGATAGATGCTACTTTGGGGGTGAACGGGACTCTTATGGATTGCCTGCCCTTGGGTGGTGATACTTGCCATTTTCTTTTCTCCTTTGTTGACATTTTTGTATTGATAAGATATAATCATATCATGTTGCCCTATGGCATGAATTGAAACTCTTGGCAGTAGCGTTGATACAACTCTTCATTCTCGAGAGCAAACTGCTTGTTATCACCAGTAATACTAGGTTTGCTCTGTTCGTATTTTACTAAAAACCGTCGACTGCCTACTTTTGAGGAACAATAGCGTTGATATAAATCCTCATGCTCTAGCGCAAACTTCTTACTATCAAAACTGATGCTTGCCTTGCTCTGTTTGTAGCTAATCAGGTAGCCACCAACGGCTAAGCCCTCATGCTCGCCAATGGCTAGCTTTAGCTGTGCATCTAGCTTATCCTTTTGCGCTTCCAAAAGCTTAATCTGTTCGTCAAGCGCATTGCGTTGCTCCACAATGTTCAAGAGATCGTCGGCTTGGATGTATTTACTAGAGGTTTGAGCTTGTGTTAGAACCGTGTTCTCACAAGCCAAACCCAATGGCATCGGCGGTTGTTCATAGACTAGCGCCTCTTGAAAGGCTTTGTACTCGTACATCAACTTAGCACAAAATGCTTCGTTATACGGAACCTCACGCAATAAGAGGCTATCGCCAATCTCGGCAAGCAAGTAGAATGTTCGTAGACCCGTTACCATCATGTAGTGTTGCACTTGGCAATAGTAATTGGCTGGCAAGCCATCGTTTGCCCACTCCTTAGCCACCCAGACATTACCCGTTTTGATTTCTAGTCCAGCGAGGCTACCATCACTCTCGATAACGATACCATCAAGATTAGCACCTAGGTTGATGTCCTCTAGCGTCGCGAGATAGGTGTAGGCTTGGCGACGCACCTTAACCTTCTTGCCTAACTCTGCTTTAATCGTGCGTGCGGCAATGGCGCGTAAACCGCCTTCGCGTCGCTTACCCCGTGCGATGGCTTCACTCTCCACTTGAACGGGTTGCTCTTGCGTCTTTGCCCGATAAAGGGTTAAGGGGCTGGCATAGGTGGTAACGTAAGAAATGCCAATCTCATGCGCAAAATTATTCGCCAACGCGGCACTATCGCTACCCCCGATGTATGCACGGCGTAAGGCGTGCCACTTCTTGCTGCCATCGGCATGGTGGCGATGTTCTAGGTGGTTGAGGCGATAGCCGTATTTGTCTTTGATTAGTTCTAGGTTATTCATGATTTCCCTCCTTGTTATCATGCTAAAAGCATGGTAGTAATCTACTATAGAGATAGTGTATATCACGTATAAGAATTAGTTAATACTTATACAATGATTTTTTGTGAAATATTTTTTTATCTTTCCTTGCAAGTTTATGCTATAATAATTTTATTGAATTGAAATAAACAAACCTAACCAAGGATAGTAACTATGGCGAAGAGATCTACGGTATCGGCAAAGGATGTGGCTAACACATTTTATCTCCTTGGTTTGTTGATCAGTTTGGCGGTTTTCATTATTTTAATACCCTTTAAAATAATCTATAAGATTATGGATAGCAGAAGGTACAAAAGAGAGTATCGCGATGACTTACTAGAATTAAAAGCGTTGGTAGAGAAGCAACAAGTGCGCTCTTTGGATAAAGATAGTTACGCAGAAAACATTTTAGATAGCAAGGAAGAGCTCTACAAAATTTATCACCATGTGCAATGGCTAGAAGAGCGCGTTATTGGCTACAAACGACGACGTAATGGCTTTAGGGTAAGTAATTATGGCTTTTATGAAGATAATAGTTATACACAGCAAGAGTCGATTAAGGACTTGGTTGTCCTTAGAACGGGGCGCGTCTACCTCACCGACAAGCGTATTGTAATGTATGCCACTGATAAGACGATTAAAGAGCTTAAATATAAGGATATCGCTCATGTGGATACGGGTAAACGAACACTTCTCTTTAGCAAAAAAAGTGGAGGTAAGGCGGTCTTGTTACGTTTTAAGGTGAGTGTTTTTACTGCCAAAGCTTTAATTGTGGGTTTTTGGCCTAATGCGAAGAACGTACTGTTACCACCTAAAGTTATTGCTGATATGAGCAAGCTAGAGCAAGCATAAATGAAAAAGATATTACTACTTGCGATACTCTGTTGGAGTTCTGTAGCTTGGGGACAACGCATGCCCATTAACTATAATAACCATGCTGAAGTGATTATTGAGTTGATACAAGTATTAGATAACGTCATTACGATGTATGAGGCAACGATCTTGGCAGATCCTGCTACGCTTAGCGAGGAGGAGAGATCAGTAATTGATTCACTCACAAAAGAGCAAAGAGAGACGTTTAATACTCTTTATGAATTTGCTTTAGCATTTAAACCCGAGATAGCTAGCATGAGCCATGGCGAACGTGTAAACATGTTAGGCTTTTTTAACGGTGCGAGTTTTGCCTTGGGTTTCTCTTTTTCTGGACATTAAGCTAGAGGCATAAATATGATGAAAAAGATATTACTAATTGCGATGTTATGCGGGAGTAGCGTGGTTTGGGGGCAAGTTGCTCCCAAGTACGACCATAATAACCCAGTGGAGTTAATTATCATCCTAACGGAAGCAACGAATGAAATTATCCGCAGGTATGAAGCATTGACCCCTGAAGCTTTAGCTCTTTTTAGTGAACATCAACAAGCTATCCTTAGCTATCTTTATGAGTTAGCTATAGAGATAAAATCAGACCTAGCAAGGATGAGCCATGCGGATCGGTTACTAACGCTTGGTATGCTATATGGGGTAATGCACTCTTCTGTTTTAGAGAATGCTGAAGAAGCCTATCTCTTTTGGCAGGATTAATTGTGGCTATGCACATGATAGCAACCGGTAACCCGACCTAGTAAGCGAACATTCGGCTGACTGTGAATGCCGGTAAGCGTGCGGACTAACTCCGCCTCTTTGGGGTCGGTACTGCGCATATTAAAAATCTTAATGGTGTCGGCTAATAGATCAAACTCTAAGCGTTTACAATAGACCACCTCATCGATAGCAAAGAGATATAAGCCATCGTGTAGGCGCTCTTGTGCGTTGTGGGGGGTAAAGATGATATAATCACCCTCGGCGATGCCTACGCCCAGCATACTGCTACCAGAGGCGACAAAGGCATATTGCTTGATCGCTTTATCCTCCAACCTAAAGATATCCAGATAGCCAGCAATGTTTATCGCCTCTTGCCACTGCTCTTGCGTACCACTGCTTAACTGTGGCTTAAGGATGGGGAGATTGCTACTGCTAGCCATGGGTAGGGTACTTTGCCCCGTTACCAAGTACTCAACGGTGGTATCAAGCACGTGGGCTAAGGCTTGCGCCCGATCGGCTGGCGGTATGCGGTCGTTAAGCCGCCACTGCGAGAAGGTATTAGGTGCGATACCTGCTTGCGTGTAGATCTCTTTATTAATTAAGCCCCGTGCTTTTGCTAGCTGGTCAAAGCGTAGCCAGAAGTCAAGCATATCGTTCTATCTGGTGTAGTATCATGCTACAAGTATCGATAGCAACATTTATAATATTTATACAACATATTCATTGAATAAGTATTGACTAATTCTTGTATGTGATGTACACTATCTCTATAGTAGATTACTACCATGCTTTTAGTATGGTAATATTAGGGAGGTTGTTATGGATCATATCAGTGTGAAGGAGTTGACCGAGAAGTTGACTAAGTTTAGCGAGATGGACGAGGTGCTAGCCAGATTGAATGTCTTTTTAAGCACGGCATCCAGCTTGGGCATCATGCCCGAATATTGGGGGCTGGCAGAGGTGGCGGCCTTTTACAATATTAGTACGGGCACGCTCAATCAATGCCCTTGGTTGTTGCCCAACTTTGGTATTCCAGATATTAATCCTAAGCGTAGACGTTGGTTGCAAGCCAATGTGATTGCATGGGCAAAGGCAGCACCCCAGCATCGCCAAACGTGGGTGATGATGAGTAAAGAAGAGCGAGGGAGTTATATTAACTGGGAAGAGCGTACGCCATTGGATTTACCTAAGCAAAAGAACCAAAAACGTACCAAGGTTACCGCATAAGAGATGTCTACACCACAAAAAGGAGCAAAAAAGCGCCTAGAAACAGAGTTAAGAGCGATTGATCCTGAACTCAAAGAGCTGTACAGCATCTACAAGTACCACTACTTTAGGTATAAGCACGCGTTGGATAAAAAAAAATTGCCTACTATCGATCGCTGGTAGCAGATGATGATTACATGCAGAAGGCGTTAGCGTGGGTCGTAGATACACTCGCGACCGTTTCCACGCATGAGTGATGATAGCATAGTTAAACCTAAAACACAAGGAGAAAAAATGAAGAATATCTACTTTGAACAGAGATTGGTTTTTACCTGCAAGCTTTTATCAAGCTATTTTGCCTGTGGTGCGTGCAAATTTTGCCAAAGAAAAACGCATGAGTATCATTGTAGCCGTATTAGCGAGCATGCCATAGATGCGACGATAGAAATTGAGGGCGATACCGTCCGTATGAAAACCTCCACATCGGAATCAATAAGCACGGTATCCGCCTTTTTACGCTACAAAAATAGTATCCGTATTCTGTATAGCTATGGGAATATTGTCTCCCCCGATTGTTCGCATAGCATGGCTAATCATAGCGGTATAGCAGAAATTTATTTAACCCTCCTTCCTAATATTAGAGTTGCATTTGTGCGTGGCAAGTATTACAATGGCAATCAGCGCCATACTTACGGTTGGATAAATGGTGAAAGTTATTTAGAAGACGCTATTTAAAAACCCCTTCAATAATGCCACTCATTTCGCTTACTTCCCCAAAGAGATGTTCGGCGGTGGGGTGGTTGTAGTTGTTGGTCATGCTCTCGCTACTATGACCCATTAATGCGCGTAATTTATCGCTATGTCCTAAGATAGATTTGAGTTGCGTATTTAGCGTATGACGCAGACAATATTGGGTGCGTCCGTCTATCTCAATGCCTGCTCTGGTTAGGCTCGCGCGAAAATGTTTGTTGGCGCTCTCCACTTGAATATAATCGTTCTTGCCCTCTAAGCTAAAAAAGATTAAATCTTCTGGTAGCGTACGAGGCGATAACCCGTGCCACTGTTCTAGCCAATAGACGGCTTGTTGACTAATCAACGTTGCTCGGTCTTTACCGCTCTTTGTTCCTTGGATTACCTGCTTGTAACCCACATCATACTTCTTATTAATAAGGAAACCAGTCATGCCATTTTCACGATAATAATCTTGCCATGTTAAGGCGATCTGCTCGCTGGGACGGTGTCCGGTATCTCGCATAATGCAAGCCCACGCACACCACATCGGGGTAAGCCATATCCTAAGCATCGCCTCATTATCGGATGGAAAAAGTTGTTGTATCTCTTGCTTGGTGAAGATGGCACGGCTTGAGTTTTCTTTGAAGGGTTTAATGTCGTCCAGTGGGTTGTAGCTAATCAAGCGTTGGCGTTTAGCCTCACTCATGACCAAGCGAAAGACCTCCATAATACGATTTTTTGAGGCACTCGATAACTCTTTCACATTTTTCCCCCTAATCTTAAGCAACCAATCATCAATCGCCATTGCCGTAACCGTATGAATGGGATGCTCTCCGAAGGAGGGGAGGATGTAGTTGTTAAGCCAAATCGCACCCGTTTTGTAATAATTACCATTGCGCGTACGCCCTTTCGCCATATTGAGCCTATACAGTTCACGATCTTCATCAAAAAATCCTGTAGCAAAATTAGCTAGGGTTTCTGTTGTGGGTTGAACGGCAAAAAGTTGATGCTCATGTAATTTAGCCCACTGCTCGGCTAATTTAGTACCTTGCTCACTCTTCACGGTTATTTCACTGGCTATCCAACGCGCAGGCGTGTGTGCAAAAGAAACGTAATACTTGTTACGGTTAGCAAACCATTTTACTTTAATTGATTTTTTGATTTGTGGCATATTCTATCACCTTTTGTTAATAAGCTGGTAAACAAAGGTGGTAAACAGTTATTGCAAATATATACAGTATAACTATTTATTTTTCTAAAAAATGGAGGTGGCGGGAATCGAACCCGCGTCCTAAAAGTGCCCGAAGAGCCCTCTACAAGCTTAGATGATTGTTACGTGTTCGCCAAATGTTAGGGAAACCATCTAACCCTCATTCGGCTACAACATGCTATGAATGTCCGAGAGTAGAGGCATGTTGCTCCATCTCGTGAGTTTTGGTTAATGTGTCAAGTCTCTATTCCCTCAAAACCGCGTGTTTAGAGACCCGTCGCGCTATATTAAATTAAGCAGCGATTGCCATGTTAGCAGCACCCAAATTCATGGTTACTGTATCATTCTTTTTGGCATTTAAATTGTTGCGTAGTTTTAAGAGTTGCGCGCTCTGCTTGCAGACCAATCGGAAGCCGATCTCCTAGTCGAAACCTTGACACCCCCAAATACCAATATAAATATACCAGATAAGATGAAAAAGGTCAAGGAGTTTATAGCAGAATCCGTCGATAATTATATTAATGGCGTATCATTTGAAACTATCTACATTCGTTATTGGCAGACTATCGGCGCAGGAGCATTATCAGTTGGCGCTTGACTTGATGATAAAAAAGCCTTCACCTTTACATCAAAAGGTGGTCATTCAGCTCTTGAGTCGTGCCATTGAGCTGGAGAGTTGCCATGCTTTGGCCTATCTTCAGCGAGCCACTTTACGTTATCAACGAATTCTCAGCAAGAAGGGGAGCGGTAATACCACTGGATTGCGCAAGAAATTACTTAAAACTATTGAAGATCTCACTAAATATACAATGATTATAGAGAATGATCCTCAAGCCTATCTCTTACGAGCCCAAAATTATCTCCTGCTCACGCGCTATGATAAGTATGCATCTATCGCTTTTTTAGAAGATTTTGAAAAAGCCCGCGCCCTAAATGCCGATCTCCATGAGTTAAAATCTCATGTAGCATGGATTGGTCTGCAGGCTGCGCGTTATACGGGAGATTATCAGCAGGCGCTACACTATTTAGATCTCTCTTATGATGGTAATTTTGATCACAATTATTTTATTCGCCGATCGGTTATTTTCGACGAAATGGGCAATGCCGAGGAATCTGCCGCCGATATCTTACGTGCTAACTCCAAAGCCGTGCTTGCCCGAGCCTTTGAACGCATTACATTGTTCGATGAAGCTGAGTCTATTTTATTAAAGCAAATAGAATTATCTCCTCAAAATATTTGGCCAAAAATTCGTCTAGCGCAATTTTATGAGCGCATCGATCACCTCGAAAGCGCTCGCGACACTTACGCGTTTGTACTTAAACAGCTTCATTCAACACACCGCTATTATAGCGTTATTTCCCATGAAATAAACAAATTAGACACGATATTAAACACTAGCGAATAATTCCTTACGTATGTTTTCTGCCAATATTCGCCAATGGCGATAGCCGTAATGCTTCACTTGCCACTCTTTCCTTAATACAGAGTCTTCAAATAAAAGAATACGTAACTCTTCCTCCGCTTCTTCTATCCTTAATAAAAAAGGAGAAGATTCTTCTTTTACCCCAATTCTTTTAAGCGCGCGTTTTATTTTTTTTTGATTTTTAGATGAAATGTTTTCCATATCAATCTCAAAAAACATGCCAAAAGGTTGTGAGAGGTGAGGGGTAAGGCGATATAGCTCTTCAATAAGAATTTTATGCTCCCCCTTCTTCAATTTAGTATTTATCAATATATTCTTTATTATTAATACTTTTTCTTTATTTTGATAGGGAAGTTGTAGATTATCAAGTAACATGAACAACTTAGTTTTATCTCGATATTTTGTTGCATAATCTATTTCTTTATATAATAAAGATTTGGGAGAATGACTAGTGATCGGTAATTGTCCAACAAACAATCTTCTATCATTTAACATAAGATAATAGTAGGCGCTATTTTCCAGATGCTGATTCTTTTTTGCATACTCTAGTGCCAGTAAATGACTACGCTCACGTTTTGTTCGTGCCCGACGAATATCTATTGAGAGAGTGAATTTATTTTTATATTGTATAAGTTGTTGCCAAAAATTCCGAGCAATTTTATGTTTATTTTCTTCTTTAGTAATAAGCCAGTAGTGCAACTCTTCTTCATACCAGAGTGCATCAAAAAAGTAATGATTAATACCATAACCGCGCATCCAAGTACGATTTTCTTTCTCTCGTTTTATCTCTTTTCGAAT
This sequence comes from Entomospira culicis, assembly GCF_028748145.1. Lineage (NCBI taxonomy): Bacteria > Pseudomonadati > Spirochaetota > Spirochaetia > Spirochaetales > Spirochaetaceae > Entomospira > Entomospira culicis. The sequence continues at coordinate 784,540 of NZ_CP118181.1, forward strand.
AGATTCGGCTTCATTTATAAGATTAAAATCTAAATATAGTGTTAATAATTCTAGTTTAGAGAGAGGCGTACGAAGCGTTTTTTTTTCTTTTGTGTAAATAATTTCTTGACGCTCACTCTCTTGATAGTAGGCTAAAGCTAGAGAAAAGTTCATCTGTTGATGATAAAAATTGCCAAAAGAACGTAATAATAACGGATTCATAGGATCAATAGCTAATGCTTTTTCTAGAATTTCTTGTGCTTTTTTAAACTGTAAAAAATTAATTTCCAACAAGTATTGATTATAATAATTAGAAATTAAGCTCAAATCATCAATTCCTAATACATAGGCTAATTCTTCTGCGTCTTGATAATAATGAATAGCTAGCTCATATTTATTTATTTCTCCATATAAGATGGCTAAAAATGATGCTAAAATAAAAGAATAAGTATTTTTTTCGTAAGCTAGATGGGCTAAATCAATAGCTTCTTCTGTTTTTAAATTTCTGTGGAGTAACCAAATATATTCAAAAAGAGCCTCTTCATTCGTCTGATTTCTCTCATAATGCTCTTTTGCATAGAAAAGAGCCAAATCATTGGCACCAATCATTGCATAACTTTTAGATAACCAATACATAACATCCCTCTCCTCAGCATCTGGAAAAGATAATCCCTTACGTAACTGTTCTATGGCCTCATGCAGAAAGTTATGCTCTAATAAAAATAATGCGTACTCTACGTATACTTCGCTGGAATTCTGCATAACAGATAATTTATCTTTAAAATTTTTATCTATCTCTGCATAATTATCTACGGAAAATAGGTATATTGGGGTAATAAATAATAAAATAAATATTAATAATCGTTTTTTATTAATCATCTTATCGTTTCCTCATGGGGAGTTTTAAGAATTTTATCACCTGTCTATCAATAGGAAGCTTTCTATAAAAAAGATAGCACTGATACAAATGATCTTTTATATCTTTAATTTCGTCTACAGTTAAAAGACTCCTCGTGAATAATAATTTATAAACTGTTGCTTTATGTTTATTATTTTTATACAAAATCATGCGCCAATCGGGTTCACGTGGATAATTTAAAAGATTAATCCAGATTTTTAATTTTTTATTTAGATCCGTTATGTTTCTAAAAATCATGATTTTTACGACAATTGATATAATAAAAAACATTATTATCGCAATAACTATATATAAAATAAAGATATAGTTTATTTTAAACTCATGTTGAGCATGAATATACGTAAAACCATCCTGATTTTTAATCAAGTTTAAATTATTTATATTGTAAATAACTTGATAAATTTCCTCGGCAATCTCACTTGTGTTATCCAGATATAAATCATGATTATATAAACGTGGTGAGGTTGGATCAAATGTTACCCAGCCACTTTCATTAAAGTAAATTTCCACCCAAGCATGAGATTCTGCTGCAGTAACTGCATAAAAATCTAAAAATTGATTATCTGCTAAAAGTCTAAATCCTCCCGCTACACGCGCATTCATGCCCAGTGATCTTGCCATCAATACCATTGCTGTGGCGAAATAGCTACAATATCCCCGTTTTGATTCGAAAAGAAAATAGTGTAAAAGATCTTTTGAAGCAGGCGCTCCAGGATTTAATGTATAGTAAAAATTTTCATGAAAATAGGCTTGAATCGCTAACATTTTGGCATAATCACCCTCAATGCCAACTGTGATATCTTCGGCTAAGCGCGCTATTTCTGGAGAAATTCCACTCTCATTTCTATAGACCGACTCAGCAAATTCCATGTTCTTAGGAAGCGTGCTCTCCTGTAAATAGATATCTTCTTTTTCCAGTTGAGGTCTATTGCTTTTAATTTGAAAGATTTGTTTAAAGGAGTGTCTCTCTTGAAATGAAAGTTTTTCATAGCTAACTGGATTATATGGGGTTAAAATAATATACTCTGAAAGTTGTAAAATATAAAAGTCTAAAGTTTGCTCTATATTCTGATCTTTGGATAAATCCTCAACAAAAGATAATTTAGTTCCTTGTTTTGCTTCAAAATAATCATCAATAATAAGATTTCTTGTAAATCCTTTTTTTTCATGGTAGTCGCTCAATGTTAATCGTTTTAGTAATATATCATTAGTGAGAATTTCATTGCTTTTTACCAAAAAAAGAAGTTTATTTCCCAGCGAAATATCACTCTCCAGTGGTAAACGATCCGAAAAATCTAAACTATTTAGAGTAGAGGTCAGTAATCCTTCTTTCATTTTGATGTGCGGATTTGCTTTTTTATAGATCCAAGGTAAGGCTAACAGCGATGTTATTAAAGAAAAAATAATAACCTTCATAGCGATAAAAAACATGTTTTTCCGACCTGCTTTAGAGTTGAGAAGCCGAGATAAAAATGTTATTTCTAGCACGCCATAAAGCAATAGACTTCCTAAAAGTGTCATAAGATTAGGATAGATTCCTAAGTGAAAATTACGCATATCCCAAAAGAGAATGAAAAATAAAAAGGGGCGTAAGCTTAGTTCTAAAATTTGATAACGCAAAGATTTATTAAATAATATTGTGCTATAAAAGATAAAAAGTAATGGAATTCTCATGGGCATATATGTAAGATCCCACTTTGCGAGTAATGTCGAAAAGTCAGCCACTCTCCATAAATCTATACTCCATAAAATGATACGTATAAGTAAAAATATTGTAGGTAAGGCGAGTAAAAATATCACTTTTATTTTTAGAGTAAAATCTTTTTTATAAAAAAATGCAACTGCATAACTCAAAAAAAAGAGAAACCATGCTAATGGTAATGAGACAGCCCCTTGCCAGAAATAAATCGCGTGCATATATACATAGAAAAAAATATTTAATCTAAGAAAAAAATTAATATGAGACATAGTAAGTCTCCTTATTCCCGCACAGTTGCGACCTTAGTGGCGTTTGATGCGGAGTAAATAGAAATAACGTTGACGATTCATGCATATTTTTTTCTATTATAGTCCCTAATTTTGACTCTTCTAAAAAATAGACATTAGCTTTTAACCCTATTTCTTTCATCGTCCTTGTAGATAAGAGTGCCAATTCTGAACGTTTTTGTATAGATGGATCACCAAAATTGCTAATTTGTGCATGAGAATCTATCCATAATATAATTGATTTTTTATCCTGTTGATAGAAAAAATAAGCTAAGCTTTGGCTGAAATTTAACATTTTTTCCAGAATAATTTCACCTTCTGTTGTTACGCTTGGTGGAATAATAGAAAAAATATACTCATTATTTTTAATATAGGATAAAAAATGATAGTTTTTTATATACAACTCACCAAATCGCGCAAAAAGTCGCCAATCTAAATAACGAACATCATCACCTTTTTGATATAGTTTAAAATCATAAAAATCAGCTTCAGAACGTTCTCTTTTTCCAGATTTAACTAAATAAGAATTTTTCAGCTCCTCATAGAGTACTTCATAATTAGCTTTTAAAGATTGCGCTTTAGGAAGGGGAACAATAATTCCACTTTTGTGATCTAGCGGGAATTCAAAAAGAAATAGTCCAAAAATATCCATCAATCGTAGAGAAATAAATAGTTCATAAACCCCTCTATTGGGTACATTTATCTTCAAGGATTGCTCTTTTTTAAAGAGAATGAGATGCTCATAGCTAAATTCTTTGATAGAAGATTCATGCCAAACAAATTGTATATCATACATAAACAATAATAAATTAGGTAAAAAATGATTAAATTTTAGGTTAATATTGATCTGTCCTTCTGCTCTGTCAATCACATGGGGCACAGTTATGGTAAAATTTCTCATCGCGCGAACAGTTAGCGGATAGATGATGAGAATGAGTAAAATTAGGCTGATAATGAGTGCCATCATAAACGAGCTCCACAATAAAAGTGGTAATAATTTTAGTAAAAGAGAAAAGACAAAGAGTATCACGGCGATAAACATAAAGATAACGCCGTGTAGAGATCGTAAAGAAATTTTTCTATAGCGAGACATTAGTGTCGTAAAATCTCCCGCCAATTAGCCGAATAGATATCTAATATAATTTTACTTAAATCACTCTGTGCATGTTGCGCCTTCATTCGGTGGGGCAGTGCGATCGGAAGAATCTCTTTAATATCTTCATCAATCACAAATGCGCGATGCTTGAGAAGAGCAAGTGCTTTTGCCGCATGAATTAATTGTATTGCAGCGCGTGGCGAAGGCCCCAGTAAGATCTCTTCATGTTTTCGACAGTCATGCATGATTTTTGCCACTAACTGCAAAATTCCATCACTACATTCAATCGTATGGACGGCTTGTTTAATGGCTCGAATTTCTGTGATGTCCATACTCTGCACCTCTTTTTCTAAATAAGATTTAGTTAAGGCTATTTGTAGAAGCACCTTCTCGTCCTCTAAAGAGGGATAACCCATGGTGAGTTTAAAGAGAAATCGATCTAATTCTGCGATGGGTAATGGATAGGAGGCATCTGTATCAACAGGATTTTGCGTGGCAATCACAAAAAAAATATCAGAAAGTTGATGCGTTTGGTTGCTAATTGTTACTTGTCGTTCTGCCATGGCTTCTAGTAGCGCACTTTGTGTACGCGGATTTGCCCGATTCAGTTCATCGGCTAATATAATATCTGCAAAAATAGGCCCTTGTTCAAAACGAAAAGATTGATTTTTTGCATCATAAAATTCGACACCAGTAATATCATAGGGCAAGAGATCGGGAGTGCATTGAATGCGTGAAATTTTCGCCCCACTAATCGTATGTCCCAAAGCTTTCGCTGTAGTCGTTTTCCCCAGTCCTGGCACGTCTTCGATGAGTACATGCCCACCTGCGAAAAATCCCACCAAGAGATAATCGATAAATTGAGATTTACCAATGATAACATTATTCATCTCTTGTTTAAGATGGTCGATTTTATTGTATATATCTTGCATTTTTATTAAACAAATCCTTTAGATCGTTTGAATTAACGTAGTTATTTCTTGGTTAACCCCACTTTTTATCCTTACATATAAAGTTGCTCCAGCAATTGCCGGCTCTCGATGTCTAAGACTAAGATACTCTTGTTCTGCTGACCAAAGTTTAGCATCTTCTATTTGATAGCGAGCAAAATATTCATCAGCACCTTCCCAAAAAAATTCAATCACCAGCGGTAATATTCGTGTCATATCATCTTGCTGTCGATAGATTTTTACATCAATATTTACAATCTCTCCAGTGAAATATGTACTTATATTATAGGGATTTAATTGCTCTGATAGTGTGCTGGATGGCTGTAGCAGTTTTTGATAAAAATGAACCCCAAAACCAATTACGACAATGAAGGTGAGATTGAGAAACACCAATTTTCTCGAACGTTTGCGTAAGGTAAGCAGAGAAGGGCGCTCTCGATTATGGTAATAGCCATCTTTTGGCGTATAATGATAATAATTACTCTCACCAATGCCACGTGTTTCTCTATTTTTATGCATTAAGATACCTCTCCTTTAAAGTATTGATCCGTGCGCCACCAAGAGAATTGTGCAAAGCGATTTTCTATGCTCATGACCCCAACTAAGCCATTAGTGGCTAAAAATAATTGACTATGGAGCGTCGGGAAATCAGAAATAGGTAATAATAAATTAAATTCTTGTGTTAATTCAAGATTATTTAATCCACCTTTCGGGCTGTAAAGAAGAATTTTATAGACACTATTCATAAAATCAAATGCATAAAAATAAATATTCCCTTCTCGGTCATTCCCCAAAATCGAGTAGGGGAAGGTCTGATTCAATGGCTCTATCTTTATCTTATCTAAAATAATTTGATCGACCACATGATAAAGGATAATCGTATTGGTTGAGGTCAAAAAATCACTGGTATTGATATAAAGAATATCAGGATTAAGCGGAGAGGGGTGAATTTCATTAATATACACCGATGAATCCTCGCTGGAGAAGAGGCTTTCGGTAATGGGGTCGGCAATATACGCGACTTCACCCTGACTAGAAAATCGATTAATAAACCAGCTCTCTTCGTCCCGACTAATGATAGTCGCCTCATCTTTTAGAGAAAAATGAATGCTTCGCACGAAAGGAAACGGTTCGCCAGAAACCCCATTTTCTCCCAAAAAATATTGATAATTCCCTTTATCGCTAAAGACTTTAATAATACGCCGATGAGCACCTCGCGCGTTATATTTCTCTTGGGTGAGCGTTCGATCCACCACATAAATTCGACCAGATGCATCAACATTAATTAACTCAATTTGAGAAAAGTTGTGCTGAACCGTCCCTTCTGGAATGATCTTTTGCAAAGGAATATTGAGTGAAGGTGTATAAATTAAGGATAAAATATCACCATTATTAGAGAATTTCATAATTTTACCAAGATTACTATTATAGACGTAAAAAAATCCATCCTGTATCACAAATCCAGAACTCGAGGTAAGTCGTATCTGATTACGATCGAAAAAATCCATTTCATCCTCAAAAACACCCAGTTGAAGCTGAAACAAATCCTGTCTATCCAGCGTATATTCCTTTACTTTACAGCTTAACAAAAATATCCCGCTCAGTAATAATAGCCGTAATCGTTTACTCACCTGCCATCTCCGTTAGCATTTTTCTTACAGGTACCGCAAGATCAATGTTCATCTCTTTAAGCAACGCTAAAATATCCACATTGATAGCTTGACCTTGCTCCACATAGACATTATAGCTTAAATCTAGTTGTCGATACACAATTTTAATGGAAAATCCTGTAGATAGAATATCTTCAAAAAAAATCATCGGTGGAGAATCTGGATCGGTGAGTGTGGGATATTTTTCCGCAAAAAGCTTCTTCAGTGCCTCAATGAAGCGAAGAATTTTTTCGGGAGGCGTATCCAGCGAAAGAAGCAAGATGATATCACGTCGTAAATTGGGTCGGCTGGTAACATTATTGATCGCGACATTTGCAATGACCTGATTGGGTACGGTCGTGAGTTGACCATTAAGGAGTCGAACACGGGTGCTACGAAAACCTATTGTTTCGACAACACCGTCAATTTGATCAATTTGCACGCGTTCGCCAATTTTGAACGGCTTATCGAACATAATCGTAAAGCCTCCGAAAATATTCTTAAGGAGATCTTGACTCGCCAACGCGATTGCCGCGCCACCAATTCCTAATCCTGCGATAATCGCGGAGAGCGACTCTTTGCTAAATATTGGTAAAATAGAAGCTAAAACAAGGACAATTAAGAGTGCCCGTAAAGAGAGCGAAATCCCTTGCGCAGCGGTAATATCCAGTGTAGAGGGCGTTTTGCACAGTGGCGAGACCATATAGGCATATAAGAGCTTAATCATGTGATGCAAAAAGAGCGCCCAAGAGAAAATAATCAATATTTTTTGCGTCGTGCCTAAATAAAAGAGAAACGTTGCCGGCAGAGCGAAGTGTTGCATTAAAAGGAGTAGCGCATAACTTATCGAGAGTAATCGCAATGGCCATCCTATACCCTTATAGATATAATCAATAACGAGGAGCTCAGCACTTTGAGGCGGAGTCTCTTTTGCGATTTTATCAAATAGGATACTTAAATGAAACCCTAGCAATACGCTTAACAGCATTAATCCCAAGATAACAATCTTGGTGTTCATAAACACTATAAGAATAAGCAATATTGCCGTGAGAAGATAGGTAAAAAAGAATGTATATCTTAAATATTTTAGATATCTATTCATTTTTTCTTTAGACAACGCCAATAGGGGACGACGCGTAAGTGCCACCCATAGGGAGAGAAGCATCAGCCCCAGAAAAAATCCGATAAAGTAAGGGCTGGATTGGAGTAACTGTTCGCTCGAGGGCGTGTTGTTATTAGGAAAAATATGGCTCCACGGTGCGAATGTGCTCTTTAAATCGTTCAAGTTGTTCTCCTTTAAGCTCAATACCACTGCTCATTGTGTTTACTATTGTTCTGGGATTGCGTCTTACACCATTGACCCAAACTTCATAATGAACATGAGGACCTGTTGACATCCCAGTACTACCAACATAACCAATGGTTTGTCCCTGCTTCACCCTTGCTCCAACTGGCGCCGATGCGGCAAAAGATGACATGTGTGCATAGAGAGTCATCAAGCCATTATTATGTTGAACTTTAACGTAGTTTCCATAGCCTTTGGGATCCCAGCCACGGTGAATGACCACGCCATCACCCGCGCTCATGATGGGGGTGCCTTTAGGCGCGGCAAAATCTAATGCAGGATGAAACTCACTATATCCGTAGACAGGGTTGCGACGCGCAGAGTAGCCTGAGGTGAGACGACCTCCTTGCACCGGCATCAAAAGGAGAGCTTTTTTCAGGCTACTACCATCACGATTAAAGTAGCCAACCTCCCCAGGTTCGTATTCAAAACGGAAAGATTCGTTTACGCCTTGTTGCGTTACCAATTTGGCGGCAATAATATTACCCGAACGCACCGCATTACCATGGCTGTCAAAGTACTGTTCATAGATAAGATCAAATTGATCCTTTTCGCGAATATCACGCTGAAAGTCAACATTGAAGGCAAAGAGATCAAACATCTCCATGAGCTTGTTGGCAGGTGCGCCAGCAGCGATGCCATCGACATATAGACTAGAGGTTACCGTACCCGAGACAAGTTGTTGTTCCATCAAGATATATTCGCTAAATTGTTTAAGAGAAAAGCCTTGTTCGGTATTGCGTAGGGCTTGGGTGGTTTGCAACGTGCGATTTTCTTTAAGCAAGAGCGACTGAATAATCGGCGTATCCTCTTCCATGGCATAGGTGATGAGCACTTCTTGACCAACAGGAATGCGACGGAGATCGAAGCCAGTGCCAACCGTTGCCACCGCTTGATAGACACCTTGTGCATTGGGGAGTTGGCGTAAAATTGCATTAGCTAACACTTCTCCGTTACGAAGTGCGATTTGTGTCGAGTGAATCGCATCTTCCTCAAAGGTATGTTGAATCGGATTACTAATGATAATTTGGGCAGAAACCTCTCGGGTAAAGAGCGGGTAGAGAAGAAAAAGCAACGTGCTAAGACCTGCAATACTTCCCCAAAGAGAGAGTGCGAAAATTCTTTGACTTAACATCGTTTTATCTTTTCCCCTTTTTTTCGGGGAAGCAGTGGGCGTTTCACCAGAGGAGCGATACCACGGTTGATTGATTTTTTCTATATTATTGGATTTTTTTGACTTATTTTCTGGTGGCAATGCCATAAATTTCTCCATTTTGTACACGTAAGATTGAACGATGCAACATAGGTAGATATAACTAATGTAGATTTCGACCAAAAAAGTGATTAACTTTACGCTTAATTATTCACGAAAAAAGGTTTTGGATCAATAGGTTTTCCATATTTTCTTATCTCAAAGTGTAAATGTGGGCCTGTGGAGAGGCCGCTATTGCCACTGATGGCGATTTTTTGTCCGGCATGAATATTTTCGCCGACCTGAACAATGCTACGGGTGAGATGTCCGTAGATGGTTTCGAAACCTTGATCGTGTTGTAAAATGAGGTGATGACCTAATACGTCATTGTAGCCAACATAGCGAACGCGTCCCATTCTTGAGGCAAAGACATCTGATCCCATGGCTAGACGTAAATCGATACCGTTGTGATGGTGATAACTTTGGTGGGCGATAGGATCGATGCGTCGGCCATAGTCGCTGGTGATGATACGCTCGCCGGTAATGGGCCAGAGAAAGAAGCCACTTAAGAATGTTAAGCGCTCTTGCGTGCTAAATTTTTGATTAATGTATACATTAATATGCAAATCGCGCCTCTCTTCTGGATGATAATAAACCGCTGAAAATGGCATACGCTCTTCGGTATGCAAGCGCGATTTGATGGTTAAAAAAAGCGGTTCGGTCGTCTCATTGTATAAATATAGCGCGGGAATGTTCGGCAGTATCAAGAGAAATCCTTCCTCTAAAAGCGCAGGCGAGGCGAGGCGATTGAGGCTTGCAATACTATCATAGTTGAGATTGAGTCGGGCGGCGATAGTAAAGAGTGATTCGCCTTTTTGCGTTCGATAAAAGTAGAATTTGAGGGGTAAAATCTCCTTTTTTTGTGCGATACGCTGATAATTTATTTCGATATCTTTGAGCAAGAGCCGAAAATTTTCATCCTCTTTACTCAAGCGCTTAATCGTCTCCAACTCCTGCGATGCACCGATCTGCACCATGATCCCCAACAGAATCGCCCAGAGAACCCATCTTACTTTGAAAAATATTATATCCACTTTTTCTTCTTCATATAAAGCGTAATGCCTACGCCAACGGTAATCATTAATCCCCAAACCGCTATGTAGCCATACTGCCACTCAAGCTCAGGCATCTTGGCGAAATTCATGCCATAAACCCCAACAATAAAGGTAAGTGGAATAAAGACTGTGGAGACCACCGTGAGGGTCTTCATGATTTGGTTGAGCTTTTGATCGGAGAGCGAATAGTAAAGATTCATTAAGTTATTGAGGCTATCGCGATGAAAATTGAGGTTCTCCACTAGCTTAAGGACATGATCGCCGACATTGGCGAAGTATTTACTGCTCTGGTCGTCCTCAAAGGTCATTAGGCCATTACGCAAGAGTAACAACACTTCACTCAACGGTACAACCTCATGGCGAATCAAGAAGAGATATTGATTAAATGTATACATGTGTTCAATTAAGTCTGAACTATACGAACGAAAGAGCAGATTACTCAAGTGTTCGATTTCGTCGCTTAGCACATCCATGAGGGTAAAGTATTGATCGACTAAGGTATCGAGTAAAAAGTAGAGAAGAAAGTCGGTGCGGATGCGTGGAAGTATCTTACGAAATGAGCTTAAGATGCGCTTTTTCTGGCTAGCAAAGATGTCATACTCGGAGTGCTGTAGGGTGAGAAGTAACCAATTATTAATAAGAATGGAGACCTTAGCATGCTCAAACGAGCGTGCAACGTCGCTTTTCTTGGAGAATTGATAAAATGCTTGTAGTGTCAAAAAGCCATAATCATCAAAGTCTTCCAACTTAGTGCGCAAGGTAGCGTCGGTAAGATTATCTTGCGTCATCGGGTCCAGAGGAAAGAGCGTGCTTAACCGTTTAATCAACGCCTCATTGCTCTGCATACCGCGCACGTCTACCCAGACGAAATCTTGTAAGGGCTTCTCCATTTTTAACGTGTGAAGCCTCTGAACCTGCGCTATAAGTAAATCCTCGCTGGCAATGGTGAGCTCCTCAAAGGCATTCATGTTACTATCATATCGGATAAGAGAATACTCATTTTTCCCCTGAATATCCGAAGCATCTACCACCAACGATGGGCTAACATGCAATGATTGCTCCGTTTTAATAATGACACGCTTACGCCGAATCTTTCGCTTTTTCATACAACTCCTTTCTCTCCTTTTCGACCACTTTTACACACGTCTAAAGTATACAATGTTTCGATCATTTTGTGAACCGTTTTTGTTCAATATTGACACTAAAGTACCAATCAGCTAAGATACTTTTATGAAGAAAGAAAATATAACCATTAAACGCGTAATTAAATATCTAATGCTTATCATTTTGGTGGGAGTTTTGGCGTTTGGTGCCTATTTGGGTTATAGTGTATGGATGATAGTGAAAGTTTTGGATACTCCCTATGAGTGTTCTTATTATGTGCTAAAACAAGAGTCTGGTTATCCCGCACCATGTAATCATTATTTAGCTAATAAAGGAGTTTTATTGGATCGTAGTAACTCTCGTCGTAGAGATGGAACTTTAGTTAGGCTTGGTCTGATATCTGATGCAAATTGTGTGAGATATATTTTAGATGAAATCAATCATTATGCGTGGCGAAAGAGTGAGTATGATACGATCTATCTCAAATCGGGTGCTGATTATTACCATTTTGATATAGAGACACACGTACTCACCCCGATAACCGATAAATTTGCCTTTGACGCGCTGGGATTAACTTGGTATCGATCTTATAAATCAGGGCGACAAGGCCGCTAACATTTAGAATATAAGGAGACCTAACATGGCAAGAATGACAAAAATATTTAAGATTATCGGTATGAGCGTGGGAGCATTGGCACTTATTTTTTTATGGTGATGACTGTTCTTTACTTTACCCTTATTGATGTTGTTTTAACCCCCAATCTCGTTTATCGTACGAAGATCGAATATGATCATGTTAATAAAATTGTATACGTAAAAGCTACGGTGAGTACATCAGCTCCCTCTCATATCTACGATATTCAGATAAAGCAGCGAGGGGATCGGGTGGTTATTAAGGCATATACAAATTATGCTCGATATGGAGGTTAGTGAGAGTGAACGAAGAGTTAGGTTTGATATACCCATAGAGGTAGGTGAATCGATTAATTATATTCAGCTTGGTCGTAGAAAAAAGTATACCATTTGGTCGCGAGAGGAGCAAGCCAGCCAAGATCCTCAAGCAGAAAGGGGAGAGTAATCTATGCTATATTATTTATCGATGATGCTTTGCCTAGATAGTGCCAGTGTTATTTCCGACACTATCTAGGCAAGAGTGTAGTAACTAATAATAGTGCACCATCTGGCGCTCTTTCTCTTTGAATCCACACTTTTGGTAGAACGGTTGATTCTTGACGTCCGCATCTAAAATGACTTTGTAACAGCCCGCCTTCTTGGCAAGCTCTGTAAGTTTTTCGACAATCTGCATACCTAAGTGTTTACTGCGTAATGACTTTGTAACCACGACATCTTCAATATGTCCAACTGCCGATGCGCCATGAATCAATTTGGGTTCGATAAAAAGCGTACCGCTGGCGATAATTTTTTTATCATCAAGATCCTCAATCACCATGATAACATGTTCTTTATTTAGTTTTGCCACAAACGCGTTAAATATTTCTGGAGTAATTTTCTCTTGATTTACCTCAGTGAGCTCTGCTAAAAGACCCAAATACCCTTTGTTATAATCATCACTTACCAATGAACGCAAGAAGATATGTTCTAGCATTAATTCGTTCTCCTTTTTTGTTTCTGTTAGGTTAAGCGATTTTTGTATTTGTGTCAAGTATTTATTTGAAAACATGAAGAATAAACATAATAGTAATTCTGTCTAGTTATGTCCTATAATCTAGAAGTAGACAGCTTCGATCTTGCTCCTAGATTATATTTATTACTTAACTTAATTAAAAATCAAACTCTTCTTCATCTTTTAAAAGATCTTTCTCATCCAGTGTAACATTGGATGAGTGCATGTAGCCATTACCGACCATCGAAAACATGTCGACATCTTTGGACTTACTTAAGAGCCCGTTCATCACCATCGGGTTGATGCGCTCCTCTTGCACATGAAAGTAACTGGGAAGGCGCAAATTTTTGAGCGCTTTGTCGGCGTTGTATTGCGTAAATAAAATAATTTCATCTACCAAATGCACCTGCGTATAGAGCTCACGGATCAACTGCTCTTGATACAAGTAAAGCTCCTTCATAAAATCGATTGCCCAAGCATAAAGCTCTTCTTGTAGCTTGTGACTAAAGGATTGATAGAGCGGTTGCGCCAGTGTTCCGATAATGAGTCCGTGCACTTGTTCATCGCGAATGATTAGGTGGATGATCTCGCCGGCTCCGGTAAGGCGACTATGCGCTGCATGAAAGAGCGGATAGAAGAATCCCGAGTAGAAGAGCCACGTCTCCAAGTAAACCGAGGCTACCATCGCCTTCCAGCGTTTAATGGGGTTTTGTAGATCTTCCTTAAGACAGATATATTGACGTAAAATCAAATTGATAATCGACTGTGGTGTCTTTTGCGTATTGACCCAAGCAAAGAGCTCTTCCTCCTCGATTGGGCTTAGGAGTGTTTGAAAGATATTGGAGTAAGACTTGGCATGAATAAAATTTTCACTCATCCCCATAAAATTGAGAATAGCCTTGGCATGATGCTCCTCTTCGTCTAACGAGAGCGCGATGGTTGCTACGCCGAGGTCGCCTTGGTAGGTATCGAGCATGGTTAAAACGGCCAATCCTTTGACATAACAGTCGCGCTCGTGAGGTAAAAGTTGAGGCCAATCATCCTTATCGCGTGCGATGGCAACGTCTTCGGCGAACCACAGTTGACTCTTCAATTGCTCCCATCCAAGAAGCAAAAAGTGATCCTTAGGTAACGCGTTCCAGTTCACCGCCGTACGCTTAGATCCAATCAATTGATGAAAGCGTTCTCGCTCTTCTTCCTTTTGTTGTAATAGATTATTTTGGGGTTTCATGCAAATCTCCTTTTAAATTTGACAAACCAAGCACTCTTCTAACTGTGCCTTGTTAATGCGAATGTAATACATCGATTTGAGCCCTTTAGCATGCGCATAGAGCATCGTATTGACTAAATCTGTGGCTCGAAAGCATGAGGAATGCACACAGACTTCAAAGGAAATTCCCTGATCCACATGCTTCTGAATCACCGCAAGCGTATCGATGATCTGCTTCTTTTTAATATCGTATGCCGAAGCGTATCGCTCCAGACAGCCCTCCTTATCGAGATGTGGCGCAGGATAAAAGGTACGCGATCGACTATAAACTCGCTCCTCAATGATATTCTTTACAGGAGTAACACTTGGCGTTGCCGACATAATGTAAGCAATCGATCCCGTCGGGGCAATCGCCAGACGATAGGCGTTATAGAGACCAAATTCCTTTACTTCCTGTGCAAGATTTTGCCAATCCTCATCGCTGGGCAGTGAGGTGATTGACGTAAAAAGTTCTTCGACTTGGGGATAACATGGATAGATCGCCCCACGATCGACAAAGTAGCGCCCATCGGCATACCCCGAATCGGCAAAGCCATCGAACGCGCCCCACTTCTTCGCCAAATCACAAGAGGCACGTAGCGACCAATAATTGACCGCATTAAAAAAACAGTCCACAAAATTGAGCGTCTCGGCACTGCCATACTCCATATTGTGCTTCACCAAAAAGCCATGCAGACCCATCATACCAAATCCCACGCTATGGAGCTTGGCATTTCCTTCATGAATCGAGGGCACATGCGCCATCGCGCTCTTCTGGGTTACATGACTCATCAATTGCATTGCACTATAGAGCGTATCCCTAATGCTATCGTGCTCCATCATCGACTCAACATGCCCCGAAGACAATGTGCACGTAATATCCATACCGATACGATCTTCTTTTTCATGATAAAATCCATAATGAGAGAGCGTAGCAACCTGCATAATTTCCGTACAGAGATTACTCTGCTTGATGCTTCCAGGAATCATATTGACAGCGTTAGCGTTGTCGATAAAAAAGAGATATGGATAGCCACTCTGCGACCAACTCTGCACCATCGTCTCCATGACCAACGCTGGCTCCACCAAACGTTTTTTGATATGCGTATTGTTCACCAAGCGATCGTACCACTCATCCATATGCGCAACCACTTCGCTAAAGGGAACGCCATACTCCAAGGTAATCGAATGGGGATAAAAGAGATAAATCGGCTCTTTTGCCTTAAAGAGTTCGATAAATTTATTTGGCATAATCACCCCGATAGAGAGCGTGGTGAGTCGACTATCTTGATCGGTATTGATCTTCTTTGCGCTCAAAAATTCTAAAATATCCGCATGAAAGACAGGCAAGTAGATGACCCCTGCCCCCGGTCGTTGCCCTTGTTGATCCACATAGCGAAAGAGCACATCAAAAATTTTGGCTAACGGTAAAATGCCTTTTGAGGCGCCCTCATAACCATTAACAGGCTCGCCTCTAGCGCGAATGTTGCTAAAATTTATTGCCACCCCACCGCCTACTTTCGAGAGCTGTCCGGCAAAATCGATGGTGCGATTAATATCATTAAGACTATCGCCCATCTCCAACAAAAAGCAAGAGACAAATTCCCCACGTTGTTTGCGCCCAGTATTTAAAAGCGTAGGCGTTGCAGGGATAAAATCTTGTGCAATAAGACGTTGGATCATCATTTGAGCCAACGAAAAATCGCCATCGGCATGATACAGCGACACAATGCTTAGCCGATCAGAAAAGCTCTCCAAATACCGACCACTCGCCCGCTCTTTTACCAAATACTCCTGATAGGCCTTGGTTACGGCAGTGAATGATTTAAATCCACGAAAATGTTTCTTCGCGTAGGTAAAGATCGCTTCGATTTGCTCAAAGGTATACTTCGCTAAAAATTCGCGCTCATAGTAACCTTCGGCAACCATAAACTGCAATTGTCCAGCCAATGAGTTAAAAGGATAGGTATGATTTGCCACATGCTCCTCTAAAAAAGAGTGCACGGCGTCCCTATCTTTTTGTATGTTGTTTAGTTGTCGATGCATATCGACCAACTGACTATTAAGCAATAGCCAAACGTCCCCTTGATGCTTCTCCTCTATATGTTCCATAGAGTCCTCCCTTATGATTTCATAATAAGACAAAGATTAATGCATTCAAGGATATTGCCAATATACTCCCATTTGCTATCTAGGTGCAAGGGGGTGGCTTTGGGATAAAAACACAATTAATTCGCTAGAAATTTCTTTTTATTCATGCTAGAATCACAACATGACTCCTAAACAGAAAATAATACAAGCTATCCTTCTTAGCCTCTTTGGCTTATGGCTTCTTTTTACTCTCTATCTTACATTTGATCTTTATTATATTTATCATGGGACGCGCTTATCAGGCTTGGTGGTTGGCTTTAATGAACAGCTCTATCGACGCTATCAAAAAGGGGAGCTCCCCATTGAACCCCAAGAGAGAGGCTTTGCATCATACGATTATGGTCCATACAACCTTGTTGTCCAAGAAAAATCTAATAAATTCGGGGAGACACTCGTCACAGAATTTTATCGCTTTGCCAGAGTATCCAAGCAAAAACATTGCGTCGTTGTAGAGACACCTACAGAGTACTACCTCGTTGATAGCAAAGAGCGCACCGCGAAATCTCTCACGCCGAAGCAAGTATCAGCAATGAATTTAACCTTTAGCTACCCACGTGCAGCATTAAAGTACAATCAAGGGCCTGAATTATTTGTTACAATACTCTCTGTCCTTGCCTATACTTTATTTAGTATCCTCTTTATCCTGATACTTCGTCTCTTATTCACGCGGAATGTTGCGAAATCTGAAGGGAATAAGAAATCCACTTGACTCTTTTTCTCAATCTTGCTATAATTCAATCTTTCCTAAATTTTATCGAGAAAGAGTGAGGATCTGCATGATATTAGAAAAAATGTTTCACTTGCAAAAACGTAACACCTCGGTTAAGCAGGAGATGATCGCCGGACTAACGACCTTTATGACCATGGCGTATATCATCGTCGTCAATCCAGCTATCATGGGCGCGACGGGGATGCCCTTTGAGGCAGTCATGACCACCACGATTTTAGTGAGCATCTTTGCTACCACATTGATGGCATTTTTGGCAAACATGCCTCTAGCCCTAGCCCCAGGGATGGGATTAAATGCCTTTTTTGCCTTTACTGTCGTCGCAAAGATGGGTTATAGCTGGCAATTTGCCCTCACGGCGGTCTTTTTGGAAGGGATTATCTTTATCTTTTTATCCCTCTTTCGCATCCGCGAGGCAATCATCGAGAGCCTACCGCTGACCATTCGTAAGGCAATTAGTGTCGGTATTGGGCTCTTTATTGCCTTTATCGGCTTAACCAACGCACAAATTATTACGGTGGGAAATGAGTCGGTGCCCCTCTTTTTGGGTGATCTTATCCACAATCATGGTGCCCAACTAGCCTTGATCGGGTTGATTCTCACTGGCGCTTTGATGACGCTTCAGGTTAAAGGTGCGATCCTTATCGGGATTGTTCTCACTACGATTATTGGCATTCCGATGGGCGTAACTAGTCCCATTTCTGGCTCACCGGTAAGCATGCCAGCCTCGATTGCACCGATCTTTTTTCAATTTGAATGGCATCGTATTTTTAGTTGGGACATGGCCGTGATTCTCTTTACCATGCTCTTTGTCGACCTCTTTGACACCGCCGGCACTGTGATGGGCGTGGCAATGAAGGGTAAATTTATCCAAAAAGATGGGACGATTCCCAACGTTAAGGAGATCTTTCTCACCGATGCCATTGCAACTACCGTAGGGGCAATGTTCGGATCAAGCACGGTAACCACGTTTGTGGAGAGTTCTGCGGGTGTAAGCGTGGGAGGAAGAACTGGACTTACGGCGCTAACGGTTGCGGGACTCTTTACGATTAGCCTCTTTCTCTCCCCGCTCCTGATGATTGTGCCAGCAGCAGCCACGAGTCCAGCACTGATTTTGGTCGGGTTGCTGATGCTCTCGCCCATTTTAGAGATCGATCTGCACGACTTTAGTGAAGCGCTTCCGGCCTTTTTGGTGATGTTAATTATGCCCTTAAGCTACAGCATCAGCGATGGCTTAGCCTTTGGAATCATCAGCTTTGTCCTTATCAAACTCCTCACCAAAAACCACAAACAACTCAAACTTGCCACCGTCCTCCTTGCCCTACTCTTTTTGGCACGCTATATCTTTTTAACATAAATATCTCTTGATGAATTCTCCATAATCGGGTATCATATAAGCATGATGCCCGATCTCTTGACAACACGTTTACATTTACGCCCCTTCTTAGAAGAAGATTTACCCAGCATGTTTGCTCTCTACAGCGACCCCGCGGTGATGCACTTTCTCCCGCAATATCCTTTCGCATCGATGCAAGCCACAAAGGAGTATCTGCACGAGGTGATTTTTAGGCACTATCAACAACAGGATGCCTATTACTATGCACTGGTCAGACGTACCGATAATGCGTGGTTGGGCTTTATTAAGGTGAGTAATCTTGGCGATAGCAACGACTTGGGCTATGCACTTCGGCAAGATTTTTGGCGACAAGGCTATCTTGTAGAGGCTGGCTTGGCATTATTAGCGCACCTCAAAACGACCCCTCTGCCCTTTCTTACCGCAACGCATGATATCCTCAATCCAGCGAGTGGACGCGTGATGCAGAAGCTGGGTATGCGCTATCACTATAGCTATCAAGAGCATCTACCCATTAAGCAACAAGAGGTCGTCTTTCGCCTCTATCAATATAACCTGCAAGAAGATATGCCCGTCTATCGCACCTACGCCGATCGCTTTGACTCTTTTGTGGAATCTTTCTAAACTAGGGGCGCACCATCCATCGCTTGATAAAGATAACACCTAAAATAAACGCTCCTACATAAGCGAATAACACGCCAATAGCATAGAGTCGAATCATCGAGAGATCGCGTAATAAGAAGATTCCCAACCAACCCGATGCCCCCCACGCTACCATTTTTACCTGCATCACCGCAATCCATGCTCCGCCGATACCCGCGCCCAAGCCCGATAAGAGCAATGCGCGTGGCGTGGGTTGCGTTACATTATAGGTGAGCGGTTCGCCCATGCCGAGCATTGCCATGGGTAATGCTTTTTTCACATGATTAACCAACCCCACATTGCCCGTCGTCCGCGCCTTAACCCAGATCGCCATCGCCATGCCCACCTGTCCTGCTCCGGCCATCGCTAAGATGGGAAAGAGCGAGACTTGCCCCTCACGGGCAAGAAATTCCATCGCATAAAAGAGCACAAAGAGATGATGTATCCCACGACGCACTAACCAGAGAAACGTTGCGACAAAGAGATAACCCACCACAGCACGAATCATGAAGTGTGCATCGTAAAAAAGAAAAGAGATCACCCAGTTCATACCAAGCGTGCCCCCCAGTGCGAACGGTTGAAGAATAAATACGACCTGTAAAGTAATCAAAAGCGTAATCAAATTACTTAGAAGTAAATCCAGTACATTTGGCACAAATTTACGTACTAAGTGTCCTAACTTGGCCATAAAGTACGATCCGAATAAGGTTAATATTAAGATATTACCCAAAAAGGCTCTATCAGTTGGAGGGTCAACAAGAAAGAGAATTAAGACCAATAAGCCAAAACCCATCAACGGATGTGCGCCTAGCTCTTGACTGGAATAAAAAGCAACGCCCAATATCATTAACGTAGAAAAAAGAAAAGGGAAAATACTCCACGGCATGGGAGCGCTCTCCAGCATAGAAGCAGGCAAGAGTAGTGTGATAAAGTGGAGCATCCCAAACAGGGTCATCATGGGTAGCAGTGGAATGAAGATGGCGTGCAACTTTTTAAGCATCTTATTTAAGTCTCTCTGGATAGCAGCCAAAGCGCCATTAGCTTTTGGCGCGAGGGTCTCGGGCGATGTCGATGTACTCTTGAGCATACTCTGTAGCGCGGTATGGGTTTTTTGCGCGTGTCCTGCGCCCACAATCAGATGAATCTCGCCATCGGCTTGTTTTACCACGCTCATCACCCCCGAAATTGCTTCTAGCTCTTGCCAACCCACCACATCGTTCGCTCTCACTTTCATCCGCAAGCGTGTCATGCAGTGGGTCGCGCTCGTTAAATTCTCTTCGCCACCCAACGCTTTTAGGATCTCTTGTGCTAAAATTTCGTAATCCATCTTCGCTACCCTCTTTTCTCTTTTTACGATATAGAGTATTATAAGATAATCATCGATTTTTGTATAGATGCTTAGCACGCTTTTTTTGTATATTGTCATGTAATGGAGTTTTTTATGTCGATTGAGCAACTACAACTTGCAATGAATGAAGCCTCGTCCATCCTTTTTTTCGGCGGCGCAGGCGTCTCTACCGAGAGTGGCATTCCTGATTTTCGCAGTGTCGATGGTTTATACCATCAACATTATGCCCACTCCCCTGAAACGATTCTTAGCCACACCTTTTTTATGCAACAGCCCGAAATTTTCTATCAATTTTATCGAGAAAAGATGCTCTATCTCGATGCAAAGCCCAATATTACGCACACCTTTTTAGCCAAACTGGAAGCAATGGGCAAACTTCAAGCCATCGTTACCCAAAATATCGACGGCTTACATCAACTAGCTGGCAACAAAAAAGTCCACGAACTTCATGGCTCTGTCCACCGCAACCACTGTATGCAGTGCCAAGAATTCTACCCCATCGACGCTATTCTAAATAGCCAAGGCGTGCCTCACTGTCATTGTGGCGGCATCATCAAGCCCGATGTGATATTATATGAAGAGTCGCTCAACGAAACCGTGCTAGAATCCGCCATCCAAGCCATCACTCAAGCCGATCTCCTTATCGTGGGTGGCACTTCACTTACGGTCTATCCTGCTGCCGGACTCCTCCATTATCACCAAGGAAAAAATTTATTTATCATAAATAAAGATAGAGTTCCTCACGCATCCTCGGCCATCACCATCACCGACACCCTAGGGAACGTCTTCTCGTCTTTACGTTTATAACACAAAAAAATGCATCTTTCTCCAAATCTTTTGCTCTTTCCACTAGAAAATTTTTTAAAAATGTGTACACTATAGAGTATATGAAGTCGTATCGCTATAAAGGAAGCTGGCTATCTCTGCGTAAACAAAAGAGATTGCGCGCGCAAAGCATTGTGCCGTTATTCTCTAGCTATCGCATTAATCTTAAGCTAAATAAAATAAAGAAGCGCTATCACTTTACCTTTACTAACCCGCGAAATCTTACGGCATTTTCTCCCATTCAAGAGCTACGTTTTCCTCGTCTCTATCCGCAACTGGCTAAGACAGTCCAACAAGAAGATAAAAATTACTTCTTCATTGCGGGAATGATTGATCACTTACGCAACGGTGAAGCATTCTTTATTGGTATCAGTCAGCGTACACTCGAGTGGCTTGATATCTATACAGTGGATCATCAAGAGCATATCACGCACTATCGCTATCATATTTTTGATCGTTACTGGAAGGATACGCTACAACCTTACGAAGCGATGCAAATTCATGCGACCATTAATATTTATCTTGATGAAATTCTCTATCTTGTTGCACGCAACACCATCTACTCACCCTTTCGGGCGACGCTCAAGCTACCTAATCCCCATCAAGAGCCCTATAATCCCTACAAAATGATGCAAATATAACGCTATTTCAGGAGAATTGACTACCGTGATGACGCAAATACTCATTATTATTGCTACCCTGATTTTCCTCTTTCTTGGAGCAAATTTTTTTATAGATGGCGCTGTTGCTCTCGCCAAACGTTTAGGCATGTCTTCGCTTCTTGTAGGGGTCATTATTATTGGCTTTGGCACCTCCGCCCCAGAAATCATTGTCTCCATTTTTGCTGCCGTCGATGGCTCCTCGGGAATTGCGCTAGGCAATGCCTATGGATCTAACATCGTAAATATTGGCATTATTTTGGGTCTGGCCGCACTGATTAGTCCTATTTTAGTTCATCGTACCACGCTTTTTATCGAAATGCCCATTCTGCTGGGTATCTCCGCCTTGAGCTTTTTCTTTATGGCTAATGGCACACTCACCCGAATGGAAGCTGGTATCTTACTGCTGATTTTCCTCCTGTATATGAGTTACACGTTATTACAGAGTAAAAAGAGTCAAACTCATATGCATGAAGAGAAACCTGCACATCTTTTACCTTCATGGCGAACTGTTCTTTATCTTATTGGTGGACTCATCACACTGGTTATAAGTGCCAAATATTTTGTCTCCGCAGCCAGTCTATTGGCTAAAGATTTAGGGGTAAGTGATCTCGTCATTGGACTTACCATTGTCTCTCTTGGTACATCTTTACCCGAATTAGCATCCACGGTCATGGCTTCCATCAAACGTCAACACGATATGGCTTTGGGTAACATCATTGGATCTAACATCTTTAATACTTTAGTCGTCGTGGGTGTTGCGGGTATGATATCGCCTATTTACCGTATTGATAGAGAGATTATCTATCGCGATATTCCTGTGATGATTGCTTTTAGCATCTTTCTCCTCCTTTTCTCTATCTCTCGAAAAAAAGAACACCGTATTAACCGACTAGAAGGTACAATTTTTCTCTTAGGCTACCTTCTATACCTCTTATTACTATTTAAAAAAGTTTAAGATTGGATAGATATGATACAAAGTATTACAGGACAGATCACCGCCCTAGATGGTGAAAGTGCATCGTTACAAATGGGCGCGATTGAATGGCAACTCTCCATGAGTGGACAATCCCTCAGTCAGCTCAAAATTGGGGATGAGGTAAAAATTTATACCTATCTTCACCACAAGGAAGATAGCATGCAACTCTTTGGTTTTAAAGAACTTATGGAGCGTGAAATTTTTTTTCAACTCATCAAAGTTGACGGAGTTGGCCCTAAAGCAGCACTCAAAATTTTAACTTTTTTTACTCCCAAAGCCTTTCGAGAAGCGCTCAATGCCCCGGACGTCAAACTATTAGCAAAAGCCCCTGGGTTGGGAACAAAAACAGCACAAAAAGTGATGCTCGCCCTTAAAGGTAAACTTGATTTATCCGCGGAAAGTGGCGAAAATTCTGGTGGAAAAATAACCTACGACGAATTATTACAACCCCTTGTTGGTATGGGATTTGATAAAAAATCTGCCAGTGAAATTTTGTCTTCGGTAAGAAAAGATCTCGGAGAAAGCGCCAGTGAAGCAGAAATTCTACGCAAGGCGATTACCCTATTGAGTTAAGCGTATTTTGACTGCCTAACATCGCGATATCTCGCATAAGATCGCGCAAAGAGTGTTGACGATCGGAAAATTCCTCCAACGTATGGGAAAGTGGTAATGCTAAAAGTGTCGCTCCGGCAAAATGAGTAAACCCCAACTCTTCGCTCACCCGAACGCGCTTGCTCAACTGCGATGCCCAGCGCACCGATCCAGAAAGCGATAACTCACCACAAGCCACCAACGTATGTGGAAGTAAAATATTCAATCTTGCGGAGTAGAGCGAAAGGGCAATAGCTAAATCAATCGTAGGTTCTTGCAATTTAACCCCACCGGAGACATTCATATAAATATCATAGTCAGAAAAAGTTATGTTAAGGTACTTTTCTAAAATCGCACTTATACGAGCCACTCGTTGAGGATCAATGTGTTCACTATAAATACGCGAGAAATTTCCTTTAGCAGGTGTGATAAGGGATTGAATTTCATGAATAAAAATTCTTGATCCCTCTAAAAGAGAGACCATAATACTGCCCACCACACTCTCCTTCGCGGCGAATTGCTGATAAAAGTGTATGCTCATTTCGGTAAGCCCCACCTGCGTCATCTGAAAAATTCCTAATTCATCCACTGCACCAAAACGATTTTTAACCGCACGTAATAAGCGCAAATCCTGCTCGCCAGATTCAAAATAAAGTACCGTATCGACTAAATGCTCAATCACTTTGGGGCCAGCAATCGAACCATCCTTGGTAACATGCGCCACTAAAAAAAGGGCAATATCATGTATTTTAATATAACTTACAATCTCATGAACCGAACGTTTTACTTGATTGACTGTACCTGGTGTTAGACCAATCTCTACATCATAAAGAGTCTGAACACTATCAATAATAACGAGTTTTGGCGCAAGAGATTTAATAGTATGAAGCACGCCAGCCAAATCAGAACCTGCATAAATATGCATAGAGTGATCCACCCCCAGCCTTACCGCCCGCATCTTTACTTGACTGGCAGATTCCTCACCACTAATATAGAGTGTCGCGCCCTGCCCCCGAAAGTGATAGGCTATCTGCAACAAAAGCGTACTCTTTCCAATTCCCGGTTCACCCCCCAAGAGCATCGCCGATCCCGTAACGATACCGCCACCCAAAACTTGATCAACCTCTTTAAATCCAGAGCTAAGACGTGCCGTCTGCCCAATTTGGACATCAATTAAGTCGATAATACGATTCGTAAATTTCTCTTGAGAGACCATCGTTTTTAAAGAGGTATCCGCTTCACTCTCTTCCAAGGTATTCCAAGCTTCGCATTCAGGACAGCGCCCGCTCCATTTGAGTTGTACATATCCACAGGATCGACATTTAAAGTGTATTTTTTCTCTTTTTGCCATATGATTTAAATAAATTTAACTTTTAATCCATGACAAAAATTGATCTTGAGTCTCAACAATCCTCTCCTTGATATTAGCTAAGCGAGCGCTATCTAGGGCATAATGTCCAGTATAACGCATCCCACATTTATGGGCAAATCCCTGTATTTTTAAAAGATAAAATTCTATGGGATAAAGATTTAAACCACCAAGAGAATACATCTCGTGATTACCACCAAAAGAGATTGCGATACATAACTCTTTATTAATCATGGCTTTTTGCTCAAAGTAAAAATCTCGCGTAAATACATCCTCCAGCCACTTTTGCATTAGCCACGGTGTATCAAACCAATATACAGGATAGATCAAGATGATTTTATCCGCACTCTGCACAAGAGCACGTTCTTGTGCAATATCAAATTGACCATTCTGGTGTGCATGATCTAAGACATGCAACTTAACTTGTGGAAGGTGAGCTTGAATTTGGTCAAACCACGCTTTACTCACCTGCGATGATTGCCAATCTGGATGCCCAAAAACAACTAATGTATTATGTAACATAAAAAATTACTCCTCTAAATGATCGTCCAAAGCACGACGCTCTTTGGCGAATCGCCCCGTACGTACATACTCAATCCATTCTGATGCATTTGTAATATGATCGCCAATTTTTTCAAAATATTTAGCTATCGACAAATAGGTTACCCCTTCATCCACATACTGTGCATTTTCACGCATAATCGCCTTAAGTTCTTGTCTTGCTTGACGATATAGCTCATCCATTTGATCATCAAGGCGATCAATTTGGTCGCTAAGTTCTTCGCTTTGATGAGAAAAGAGATGTTGCAAAGTCGCCAACATTTGCACCGCAATGTCATACATTTTACGAAGCGTATCAATTCTATAATGCTGATATTCTCGCATAATAATTCGCTCCACCAAATGCGCAATATCCGCCGCCTGATCGCCAATTCGCTCCAACTCACCCGTCATTTTAAGCGTAGCAAGAACCAAGCGCATATCTTTAGCCAATGGTTGTTGGCGAATTAATGCCTCTAAACAGTGTTTATCAATCACAAGCTGTAATTGATCTACCGCTTCATCGTCTTCTTCCACTTGCTTTGCGATAGCAAGATCGCGCGCATCGAGTGCTTGCATCGCTTGTGCTAGCGCCTTGCTGGCGAGCATCGCCATTTTACTAATTTCCTCATTAAGTACCTTTAATGTACGCATAAAACTTTTTCGCATGTCATTCTCCTTTTAACCGAATCGTCCGGTAATATAATCGCTGGTCTTCTCCTTTTGCGGTTGGGAAAAAATTTGATATGTATCGCCCATTTCAATAAGTTCACCACTGAGAAAAAAAGCTACCCTATCAGAAATACGCGCAGCCTGTTGCATATTATGCGTTACCATCACGATAGTATGTTTGCTCTTAATATCTTCCAGTAATTCTTCGATTTTTGCGGTAGAGACAGGATCAAGCGCGCTAGTTGGCTCGTCCAATAATAACACCTCTGGATCCACCGCAAGAGAGCGAGCGATACATAAACGTTGTTGCTGTCCACCAGAAAGGGAGAGGGCACTTTTATGTAAGTTGTCTTTAAGTTCATCCCAAAGCGCTGCGCTTTTCAAACTCTGCTCTACAATATCATCTAAAATAGATCGCTGTTTAGTCCCGTGTGTTCGCGGGCCGTAGGCGACATTATTATATATCGAAGTAGCAAAAGGATTGGGTTTTTGAAAGACCATTCCCACCCGCTTACGCAAGAGAGAGAGTTTAGTCGTCTCCAAAATATTGAGATCACCTAGCTCCAACGTCCCTGTAACACGCACGTTTTCGATAAGATCATTCATTCGATTGATCGAGCGTAAAAATGTTGACTTTCCACATCCAGAAGGTCCGATAAAAGCCGTCAATTGCTTCTCTTTTAAGGTCATATTGATCCCTTTTAATGCCTGAAAGTCGCCATAAAAGAGATTAAAATCCGTCGATATAATATCAGGCATGCTCTTTGCCTCCCGTTAATAGGTTCGCTAACGTGTTGATAAGAAAGACTGCCAAAAGCAAGACCAAGGCACTAGCATAAGCCTCACTTAGAGAGACTGACTCTTTGGCAAGAACAAACATATTGATGCTCAATGTACGCCCTGAGTCCCAAATTCCCTTGATAACCGCATTTGCCGTACCCAATGTTAAAATGAGCGCCGCCGTCTCGCCAACGACTCGCCCAAGAGCAAGCATAATCGCACTTAATAATGAAGTGCGCGAAGCTGGGAGAACTACAGTGAAAAGCGCTCGCAATTGACTAGCGCCCAAACTTAACGCAGCACTCTTATAGGTAGAAGGCACGGCTTTAATGGCATCCTCAAACATCCGAATGAGCATGGGTAAGATAAGAAGCGCTACCGTTAATGAGCCGGCATAAAGGGATAGGCCAAATCCCATCACCCGGACAAAAAGCCCCATACCAACAAGCCCGTAGATAATCGAGGGGACTCCCGCCAAAATCCCCGAAGCAAAGCGTATAATACGCACAAACCCCTCAGACTTAGCATACTCGACAAGATAAAGCACTGCCATCAAGGCGATAGGGACACTAAAGAGCAAACTAAAAAAGACCAACTGCAACGTGTTCATGAGGATAGGAATAACGCCTTTCAAGAAAGTTGCATTGATGCTTTTGATACCATTAAAAATAATATCAAAAAAGATCAAACCAAGAGATCCAATAACGATAACTAAGGCCAGAACAACCAAGCCATAGAGCGTACCAACCTTAACTTTTCGACCCCATGTGCTCATGATTTAGCTCCTCGTTTTTCGCGCATAAACCAAGATAACAATAAATTGACAAGGATAATAAAGAGAAATAACGTCATACCCGTTGCCATAAGTGCCTGCCGATGCAAGCCCGTTGCATATCCCATCTCCATAACCGTATTGGCGGTAAGCGTACGCACTGAATCAAAGAGAGAGGTGGGTATCTGTACCGCATTTCCAGCAACCAAGACGACTGCCGTTGCTTCACCAATGGCACGTCCAAATGCTAAGATAACAGCTGCCTGCAATGTGGATCTAATACGTGGTAAACAGACACGCCATACCGTAAGCATACGTCCTTCGCCCAAGGCTAAACTGGCTGCTTTTTCGTCAGAAGATACACTGCGTAAGCCACTCAAACTCATCGAGACCATGGTGGGAACAATCATCAAAGAGACCACCAAGATGGCCGCCAACATACTATTGCCCGGTAGTTGAATCTTAGCAACTTGAGGAACTATCACCGCAACGCCCCAAAATCCATAGACAACACTAGGAATCGCCGCCATTAAGTTGACCAAAGAGATCAGGTAAATACGAAATCGCCGAGGTAAAATTTCATTAATAAAGATAGCCACCAACAGTCCGGTCGGAACTCCCAGCAGAATGGCACCAAGGGTAACCCCTAAACTGGAGATAATCATAGGAAAGATGCCAAAAACTTGATTACTAGGCTGCCACTTCGTTCCCGAAAGAAAATTCCATAAGCCAATCGCTCTAATGGCAGGAATCCCCTCGCTCATCATGGCATAAATAATAGCTAGTAAAAGCAGAAAAATAAGACCTGCTACAAGCTTAAAGGTAAACTCAATAATCGGTTCTAGATATTTAAACATTATGGCATCCTCACCGGTACAGCCCCGAATTCCACAACCACCGCTTGCCCTGCAGGCGATAAAATCCACTCTAAAAATTGCGTGATTTCTCTTGGAGAATCCGCACGCGTCAGCAGATAAAGTGGTTCGCTTAAAAGATATAATCCCTGCTGAATATTCTCCATGGTGGGGGCATATCCATCAATACGAATTGCCTTGACACGTTGCCCATCTACCACGGCAACACTCATATAGCCGATACCCTCAATCTTGCTGGCAACATTGGCACGCACCTGCCCTGTTCCATCGCCAATAATGAGAAGTTTGATGCTATCGATCAAGCTCTCTTTATTCTCTTGAAGTTTGAGTAGCGCCTCAAAAGTGGCGCGCGCGCCAGATCCCGCCTCACGAGAGATGACGACAATCGGACGATCGAAGCCACCGACTTGATTCCAATTGGTAATTTTTCCGCTAAAAATGTCATGGATTTGTTGATGAGAGAGAGAGTCGATTGGATTATCGTAATTTACGGCAACGGCAAGCGCTTCAATCGCAATTTGATGGGCGATGACCCCCTTGGTGCGTTCCTCATCGGTGAGTGATCGGGAACTCATGCCGATGGGGGTATGACCATCTCGTACCGAGTTTACGCCCATGGTCGAGCCTAAGGATTGAATGTCAAAGCGATGCTCCTTGTCTTCTTCATAGACAGCAACAAGGCGCTCCATAAGCGGAGTAACCGTGGTGGATCCAATGATGTTTACCGAGCTTGAAGCAGGACGACGACAACTACTGAAGATCAGCAACATTGCTAGGAAAGTCAAGAAAAAAACCGCTTTTTTATCCACAGAAATCCTCTGGTTGAGCGTATCGTTCATGCCTTTATCGTACTCACATTTTCTAACTTTGTCAAGGGGCTACTGCCACTAGGCAAAAGCGATTTTTTCGGCTAGAATAGAGAATATTTTTGACTTTGTTCTTTGAGGAGATGGATGGATTATGCATTATGTAGAGCTTCATTTAGGCCCGATGTTTAGTGGTAAAACCTCGCATTTAAACCAATTAGCAAGCCGAACGCTTGCCGTAGGACACACGGTAGAGCTTTGGCTGCCGCCGATGAGCGAGGCTGGTAGGGTCAATGCGCAGAAGAGTCAAAAAGTTACGCATATTCCCGATAACGTGCCGATTCACTATTTGGAGGATGCGCAATTAACGGCGGATTTTCTCCAATCTTTGCATTATCCAGAAGAAAAAATTGATGTCGTGCTTATTGACGAGACGCACTTCTTCGCCAGAGAGCCCTTGCTCCAGCTCCTCTTGAGCAACCTGCCCGCCAATCACCCCTATGCACAGAGCGAGTTTCACTGTTTTGGCCTCAATGGCACCTATCAACTAACAGCATGGCCCACCATCAGCGCCCTCTTACCGATTGCCACAAAAATTACCCACTATCAAGCCAATTGCAGTCGCTGTGGATATAAGGTAAAGGCGGGATTTAGCCATTTAAAAGAGCTTCACCCCAAGAACGATGCCATCAAGATTGAAGGCGGCAGCGATCTCTATGAAGCTCTCTGTTATCAATGTATCTCTAAGCTACAAGACAAATAAGCTATTGCATCAATTTATCAAATTCATCGCGAACATTCTGCACGTCCATCCCAATAATCACTTGATAACTCTCGCCCTTGATAACCACACTGGTAGCACCCACCGCCTTGAAGGCATCAACACTCTGCTCTGCTTTAGAGGCGTCCCTAACCTTCACGCGTAGACGGGTCATACAGTTGGTTACCGTCTCGATATTCTCTTTACCACCAAGTACTTCCATATAACCACGTGCTTGTTGCGCGAAGCTTCCCTTTCCATCAGCAAGCTCATGCGCTACGGCTTGAGTTTGACCGCCTACGGCTTGCTTCTCTTTGTAGTCGGCCTTTTTGTAGAGCTTGGTCTCGCTCTCACCTCTGCCGGGTGTGGGTAAATCGAAGCGTAAAATCATGAATCTAAAGACAAAGTAGTAAATCACCGTAAAGACTAATCCCACGCCGATATGCGTAAAGACGATGCCTTTATGATAATCACTCATTAGCATCGGCCACCAGAAGGTAGAGAGCATATCTAGCGCACCACCTCCCATGTCTCCCACCACACCTACCATATACATGGTCATCGCAGCCGTAGCGCTCAAGAAGGCATGCACCACAAAGAGCATTGGGGCGATAAACAAGAAGGTGAACTCAATTGGTTCGGTGATTCCGGTTAAAAAAGCGGTTAAGGCCGCGGGAATCAAGAGACCAGCCATCGCTTTACGATTCTCTGGTTTAGCCGTATGATACATCGCCAAGGCAGCGGCAGGCAAACCAAAGACCTTTCCATTACCATGCAAAGAGAATCCTACGGTAAATTGTTCTTTAAGCGGTAATGGATTATTAGCAAATTCTGTCATGTGCTGAATCCAGTAAGCCTTGATTCCACCATCGACGGCGGCAGGACCATAGATAAACGGACCATAGATAAAGTGATGCAATCCAAACGGAAGCAAAATCTTCTCGAGGAAGGTGTAGAGCCATACCCCTAAGTTACCCGCACCCATCAAAAAGCCCTGTAGACCCGCAATACCAGACTGCACCACAGGCCACACCAAAACAACGGCAAACGCTAATGGAAGCATCACAAAGAAGCCAATCATTGCCACTAGCGCCACGCCTTGGAAGATGCCTAGATAGTCGGGCAGCTTTTTGTCGTAAAATTTATTGTGGATCGCCGTCATGATAAAACCAACCATCACGCCACCAATAATGCTCATATCCAACGTCTTAATGCCAGCAACCATCGTTAAACCAGAGGTGCCACCCACGTTTTGCGTAAAGTCGACAGCTGGGGCAATACCAGGCCAAGTGGTGAGAATCGCTCCAACAAAATAGTTAAATGTTAAATATGTGATAAATGTTGCCAAAACCGCACGCGCCGGCGCTTTTTGCGCCATGGAGATGGGAATACCCATCGCAAAGAGGATGGACATGTGGATAAAGACCGCCCACGCGCCACTCTCCAAAATCCCCAAAAATTGTAACAACCAAGCCATGGATGACTCAAGCCCCAACTGCTTAATCGTAAAGCCGATAGACTGAATAACCGCCAGTAAAATACCCACAAATAAGAACAGCATAACCGAGACGAACATCGCTGCACCAAATTTCTGTACCTTTTCAAAGATAACGGTGCTTCGTTTTTGCTCATTATCTCCACTCATAAGTAATACCTCCTACTCTTTTCTATATTCATTATAGATCGGCTTATGCGATAACGCAATCTTTTTTCTCAAAATTTTTCCACTACTGCATAAAAAGTATCATTAAATCAAAAAATGCCTAATTATTGAAAAAAAATTGCCTTTTGCTTGACATCTTTCTTAACATAATGTATAATCACTCATATTTACCTAAGTGCGTAGGACAAAAAATGATCGAATTTCAGCAAATAACGAAACGTTACGACCAGCGTAAAGAGCCATTTTTCGCGCTCAACCAAGTCTCTCTCTCCATCCCAGATGGTTCGATCACTGGCATTTTAGGGCAGAGCGGTGCGGGCAAAAGTACGCTTTTACGCCTAATTAATGGTCTAGTGCGTCCAACCTCAGGCAAAGTTCTCATCGATGGGCAAGAGATTCAACAACTAAAAGATGCACAACTGCGTCCCATTCGTCACCAAATGAGCATGATCTTTCAGCACTTTAACCTCTTTGCAACAAAGACCGTCTACCAAAATATCGCCATCGCACTCCAAGCCGTCGGCGTACCCAAAGATCAACATCAAAAGCGTATCACCAAGGTCTTAAACGAAGTAGGATTACCACACAAAATCGATAGCTATCCTAGCCAGCTCTCAGGAGGAGAAAAACAACGCGTTGGCATTGCGCGCGCACTTATTACCGAGCCCAAGTATTTACTATGCGACGAAATAACCAGCGCACTCGACCCTAAAAGCGCCAAGGAAATTCTCGAATTATTACGTCGCATTCACCAAGAGCGCAAGCTTACTATCGTTTTTATTACCCATCAAATTGAGGCGGTTATGGCGCTATGTCAAGAAGTTATCTTAATGGAAGAAGGCGCAGTCATCCACCGCTCCTCCACGCTCGATCTCTTCCTTCACATCGATAATCCGACAACGGCAACCTATCTCAAAGCGGTTATTTACGACGTGCAAATTGAGCACGATAATGTCTATCAGCTTATCTATGTGGGGAAAATTTTGCAAGAAGATTCCATTCTAAGCCATATGATTCGTACCTTTCATGTTGATGTTAATATCATTCATGCTAAGGTTTTATTGATTGGCGAAGAGCACTTGGGCTATCTCTATCTACAAATCATCGGCGATAAGCAATCGCAAGCAATAACCTATCTGCGCGAGCAAGGCATTCTCGTGCATGCACTGGAAAACCAACGCTTTCTTGAAAAGAAATCTTAACAGAAAAAGGAAATCTTCATGAGTGCAAATCATTGGCGCATTTTATTTCAATCTCTTGGCGAAACGCTCCTACTCATCGGTATTGTGGGAGCATTTGCCTTAGTTTTAGGGACAATTTTGGGCATTATCCTCTTCGCCAGCCAAGAACGAAGCATCGCCTACCATCGCCCTGCCTTCATCTTCCTCAATGCGATCATCAACACTCTACGCGCCATTCCTTTCGTCATCCTTCTTATTATTATGTTACCGATAACTGCCCATATCATGGGGACAATTTTAGGGTATAAAGCTGCACTTCCGGCGCTTATTGTGGCGGTAGTACCCTTTTTTGCGCGCATTGTCTATCTTGCTCTGGATGGCGTGCCAAAAGGTGTTATCGAGGCGATGCAGGCGATGGGATTAGCGCGCGCGCGCATGCTCTGGCTTCTCATCCAAGAGGCAAGATCCGCAATCATCGCAGGCTTCACCATCACGCTGGTAACCTTGGTGGGATTCATCGCCGCCGCTACCGTTATCGGCACAGGTGGATTAGGTGCGACTGCCTATAATCATGGATTTTTACGAAATAATCTCCCATTAATGTATACAGCAACGTTACTTATGATTTTACTGGTCTTTGCTTTACAATTTTTAGGGGATATGGTAGTAAAATTTCTTAAAAAGAAAGAGTAATAACTAACTTTGTATAAAAACAGAGATAACACAAACATCTAATTATTTATCTATTTTTACATGAAAGGAGATATAAACATGAAACGTAATATTTTGTTTGCTATCCTCGCATCGCTAGCATTGATTAGCTGTCCGAAGAAAGAGAATGAAAAAGTTATCCGAGTGGTTGCAAGCTCTGTTCCGCATGCCGTGATCTTGGAGCAAGCCATTCCGATGCTCAAGAAGGAGGGTTATACCCTCAAAATCGAAGAGGTGAATGATTACAATATCCCAAATCGTGCATTATTGACCCGATCAGCGGATGCTAACTTCTTTCAGCATGAGCCCTTCTTAAATCAATTTAACCGAGAAAATCAAAGTGCGATTATTCCCGTGGCGCAAATTCATATCGAACCCATCGGGCTCTACTCGCAGCGTATCGACAAGCGAAAGCCTCTGCTCGATCAACTTTCTGATGGTGATCTTATCATCATGAGTAACTCCCCAAGCGATCAAGGGCGTCTCTTGTTTCTATTACAAGAGGCTAATCTTATCACTCTTAACCCTAATGTTACCTCAGAAAATGCACGCTTAGAGGATATTACCTCCATGGCAAAGCAGTTTATTATCCGTAACGATGTTGCGCCAGAACTTTTGGTAAGCATGTACAAAAATAACGAGGCGAAGCTTATCCTTATTAATGGAAATTTTGCGCTTACTGCACAACTTAATCCACTAGAGGATGCAATTTTACTCGAAAGTGGCCTCAATAATCCGTATAGCAACATTCTTGCCGCGCTCGCGGAAAATCAAAATACCCCTAAAATGCAAGCACTGATTCGTGCACTCACCTCAAAAGAGATGAGCACCTTTATTAATAACACGTATAAGGGAACCGTCATTCCTATTAACAACTAGGATATTTTAAAAAATCGAGTTAAAGATAAAAAAATGCTCATCTTTGCTCGATTACTTCCGATAGTTTGGTTAGAAGAGTGTGCATGCCACAATTCTAGCCAATCAACATGATTGTCATTTGTATCGTGATTACCTTAAAAGGGTTCCAGCATGATTGGAGTCCTTTTCTTTTGGAATTTCTCTAAAAAGTTTGCTTATCGCATGAAGCAATTCAATATGTTGATCGTATCCCGCTTTCATAAAAGCACGCACACTTTTAGGAGAGAAATCTAATACACCATTAATTCCTCCTAATGATTGCTCGGGCATTAGTTCGATAATTTTAGCGCGAGGGTACTTCTTTTTATCTTTTACCTTATCGATAGCACGAAATAACGGCACCGTAATAATCAGATCACATCCTGCTTCGTAAAGAATGTCGATAGGTAAATTTTGATAGAGACCGCCATCATAATATTGACACCCGTCGATAAGCACTGGACTAAAAACCCCAGGAATAGCACTAGATGCCAATAAAATATCCTCTACTTTTGCTACAGATAGGTTATTGAGAATAAAATTCTCCTGACACTTGGTCGATACATTTGTCGCTGTAGCATAAAGCTCGATACCACTCTCTATTAAAACCGACCAATCGATCTCTTGTCGCATAATATGTAAGAGCCCCTC
Source organism: Entomospira culicis (assembly GCF_028748145.1). NCBI lineage: Bacteria > Pseudomonadati > Spirochaetota > Spirochaetia > Spirochaetales > Spirochaetaceae > Entomospira > Entomospira culicis. Next base: position 819,701 of record NZ_CP118181.1, read on the forward strand.
ACGATCAAACATACCCAAGGGTAAAGGCGATCGCTTCATAAAGTCGATAAAACTATTTAAGCTCTGCTCCTCATTTTGAAAGCGTTGCCACAATCCCTTCCAATATGCAAGATCTTTACTCCACTTATTACTATTAAATTGAATAATCTCCTTTTCAATAACCGATAACCATAGGTAGTGTGCTAACGCTAAATCCTTATGAGCAAAGAGCACCGCGTTGAGCGAACCCACCGAAGTACCCGATATAGCTTGCACTTTAGAAAAGAGACCGCTCTCGATAAGTGCCCGAAAAACTCCCACCTGATAAGCACCCTTACCACCACCGCCTGCCAAGGCTAAGCCTAATTTTGTAAACGTTCGTTGTTGCATGCTAACCTCTAGCTAAAAAATTTTGGGCGACTTTTAATCAAAAATCGATGACTTATAGACGATAAAATATCAATATTGTCCGTATATCCTCGCCCAATTAAATCGTGCACATTTCGAGAGGAAAAGTCCAACACTCCCATCATTCCACCCAGCGAAGATTCCGGTGTTAGTTCAATAATCGTCGTATTCGGGTAGAGATGATGCGCCACTTTATCCCGTGTACGAAAGAGATGCACCACCAAAATCAAATCGCAACCCTCTTGATAAAGGATATCGATAGGCACATTATGATGAATCCCCCCGTCGTAATACTCCTTACCATTAATATACTCACGCGAAAAAATACCTGGCAAGGCACTCGATGCCAAAAGAATATTAATCAACTCATCGGGTTTAAGTGTATTCAATGAAAAGAATTCTACAACCTTATTACTCGCCCGTGTCGCTGTAGCGTAAACTTTTTGGCGACTTTTTTTTACAACCGATAGATCCATTTCGTTGCGTAAAATATTAACTAATCCTTCTCGACTAAAAATCCCTGCCTTAAAGCCACTCTCCTGAAAAAGCCCTTTAATTTGCTCAAAAAGTGATTTATCACTACCTTGATCGCCCCAAAAATTCTCCAATGGTTGACGAAAACGCCCCTTATCTAAATAGAGGATTGCCTGCTCAATTTTACAGCGCCAAATATAGTTTGCCAAATGAAAATCTCGATGCAGAAAGAGGACACTATTCAACGCACCCACCGACGTTCCTGCCAATATTTGCGCCTTATCAAAAAGTTGACGCTCTAAGAGGGCACGAAATACGCCCACTTGATAAGCCCCTCGTCCACCACCACCAGCTAAGGCAATGCCAAGTTTATTAAATTTTTGTCGCTTCATGAATTTACATCCTCACTTAAAAACGCATGGCAACTCCGCTCTCTAGTGTAGCACGCGATCGAGAAAAATTCAAGGTGTCTAACTCAGAATAAAATCCACCATATATCGAGAGCCACGACTTCATCGCATAAAATACGCGCACATTCGGAATCAACAGAAGCCGTTCCAAACCACTAAAGAGATTATTCCCTATATTTAGTGGATCAAAAAGTCCACCAATCTGCATAGGTCCCTGATAAGCAGGCAAAAAGCCACTGTTACTACTGCCGTGCTTGCCCCAAAAGAGCATACCAAAAGCGCCATCAATCTTCCAACGTTCGCTTAGATAGTTGGCTTGAAGTTCTAGTAGGATTGTATCTGGCCCGTAGGTAAAACCGATATAATTCTCCAAGACGCTCCAGTGCCCTACGCCCAATTGCAATTGGTTGTGAAAGGTCAGTTTGCCCAGTGGGTCATCATCTGCACGGCTATAGAGATAGGGCGTCGCCCATATTGCTTGAAAGCCTAAGCGCAACCCAGATTGAGTAAAAGTGGCGCGCCTCTCCCTTACCGTATTACGATCGTAATCAAAATTTGCCCCAAGATAGATTTCCTCATTATCAAACAAATGCCACTCAACACCTAAGCTCAAGCCAAAGGCATGCGGATTACCATCTTCTTCTACCGCGGTCTTGACATCATCGAGCAAGAATTCGCCATAGACACGAACATTCTTCTTTGCGCCAACAAGGGCTTCCACATCAAAACCTAGGGTTACATTGAGCCCAACCTCATAGGTATTATGCCAGAACATCGCCGGATTGACGTTAAAAAAAGTAAGAGGCGTACCGTAAATAACCGAACTCTCGGCAATACCAAAGCGAATATGCTCAAATTGATAGCCAATGCGGTGTACTGCCAGAAACTTAGTACGCTGACGATAGCGATTGGGTTGATTGATATCACTATCATAAGGATCAAAACTTCCCCAAAGTCGTTTTAGCGCTGCCGTATCATCAGCAGCCAGAAAAAAGGTATAGATGAAGCGCTCGTTTTCTCGAGTTTCCGGATGAAACGACAACCATACGCCATCAAAATAAGGCGTTTGTGAGGAGAGCATCAGGCTGTGCGTGCCGGGTCCTAGGTGCGCGCGTCGTCGCCCAACACTTGTGGAGAGCAGGTTATTTTCATAGCCGATAAATCCTTCACTGGGAAAATTGCTACTCCCCGCAGCTGGAAGATTCTTGGCAATAGGGATATTCGTCCAAGCCATATTACCAAACTCGGCTTCGAGATTCTTCATAAAATCAAGTGCTAGAAAAAAATGAATCCCGTAAATCTCATAGTCAATCCCAACAATCGCCGCCTTAGGATTGAGGTGATATTGCGTATAAAATAGGCGATCAATAGGCTCATCGGTAAAATTACGCGAAGTTGCGCGAACGGTAGGAAAAATGTCGATAAAACCAATCTTAAATAGTGCATAACTGGGCAATGCCTGTAGCCACAATAACCCGCTTAGTAAACCTATGTATATGCTTTTCACCAAGTCTACGCCTCTTATTTTTTTAGTTATTCTCCTCTCATTATCGGTTTCCTACTTGGATATATTCATCGATATTGATCATATGCATCAAATCGGCTAGACTAAAGAGCATGAATCTATCCATGATACTCTTAGGTGTAGCGTTATCTCTTTTGGTGATAGGATTAATACGAGGTTTAGAGATAAGTGTTTGGTTAATCTTAATAGCCTCAAGCTTGCTTTATGCTGGGCATCTGTTGGGTCTTATCGACAAGGATCCGATGGCGATTATTTTAATATCGATAAAAAATAGCTTTCATAATATCGCCCTCATTATTATGATGCTCTTTGGCTACAGCCACTACATGCAACGTATCGGGGCGAATCAAGCGCTTATCACCCTCGTGAGTAGGCCGTTGATGAAACTTAGACAACCCTACATCCTGCTCATCGCGCTTTTTCTCTTAGCCAGTCTGCTCTCCTTGGTGATTACCAGTGCAGCAGCCCTTGCAATATTGCTTCTCAGTACCTTCTATCCGATTCTGAAAAAAGTGGGCATCAGTAAGCCAGCAATTGCTGCGGTTATCGTTAGCGCTACGGGTATTCTACCCAGCCCCCTTGCGGTGGAGACGCACCTCTCGGCACAGGCACTTAATCTTAGTATCAACGACTATATCGCACTTAGCTATACAATCACCCTACCGATGCTCTTTGCTATGGCTATCACGCATGGTATCTGGCAGTATCGACAAGATAAAGCATTACAAAAATTAGATTTACAAGAAAAAAATTTCCAAACAGAAGAGTCAATTACGCCAATCCAATGGTTTCTTGCGCCGTTGCCCTTTCTCCCCTTGATTCTCTTCACTTTCTACGCCCTCGTCGTCAAAGAGCAAGAAGTTGATATCATGGCAATGCTCTTTATGGCGTTGGGTATTGCCTGGATCGTAGACCTCTTTCTTAACCGATCCCTCAAAATCGCCACCCAACATCTGGCTCACATCTGGCAAGGCATGGCGACGGGATTAATACAAGTTGGCTCCATCGTGATCAGCGCGGGGCTCTTTGTCCAAGCCATTAAGGAGCTAGGCATCATCGAGCAAATGCTCCAGCTTATGCAAGCACAACAGCTCCCAGCTATTGCCCTAATCTTCCTTCTCATGATGAGCATTATCTTTGTAGCGCTCATCAGCGGGAGTGGCTTGGCGCTCTACTTTGGTCTAGCGCCTTTTGTTCCGCTCTTTGCCGACATTTCAGGCGTTGAGGGGTGGAAATTAGCCACGCTCCTTGAAGTTACCGCGCACACCAGCCGTACCTTTTCGATCCTGGCGGCGGTCATGATTGTTACCAGCAAACAGTTAGATATCTCCTTGCGCGCCATCATGCACCGCACCTACCCAGCGGTACTTATGGCGTGGGGAATTTTGATCTTACACCTCTTTCTTCACTCCTAATCTCTACGCTTTTGTTCAAAATGATGACCAATTTCCTCCATCTCTCGATAAGTTATCGGGTAAAACTGCAAGGTAATCAATGTAAAAAGGCTGAAAATGGCAGGTAACATAAAGATGACTAAGGCTAAGCTCCAAAGTGTCTCTTGCGTCATTGCCACATTTGGCTCAAAGCCACTCCACTTTAAAACGCTCAAGGTAACCCAGCTAGCAACCGCCCACTGCGCCTTCTCGATAAACTGGGTAATCGAACTAATGATCGCCGCCGGACGTTCATGAAAAGAGAATTCATGGTAATCGATGATCTCCATCTGTAAAGTCGAATTCACCACCAAAGCAATACCTAGTAATAAATTAATCGCACCATATAGCGGATAAATCAACGTTTGCATGCCTTGCATCGAGAAGAAAAAGAGAATAAATATCGTTATAAGTAATGCATAAGTTAAACTTAATAAAATCTTACGCTCCACGTAACGCGCCAAAATCCCCGATAACGCCACGCCCGTAGCAAAGCCAATCATCGCAAGACGAAAGAGACCGCCAATCGCCTCTTCGCCCAACTGATACTTCACATAGTAGATAAACCCGACATTCATAAAGGGCATAATCAAGCTGTTGAGCAATGCAAAGATCAAAAAAATGCGAAAAGGACGATTCTTTTTGAGCACACCAAAAAAATCTCGATAACGAAATTTCTCCAACGATGCGCTACTTTGTGGTTCACGAATCAACCAACTTCCCAAAAAAGAGAATAAAAACAATGGAAGCACATAAATCACAATCGCATAGCGAAATCCAACCTCCATACTCGCCTCACCAAAATAACTGACGACAGGATAAAATTGCGCCACCAACAGCCCTACGCCTAAAATCAAAAGGCGCTGACCATTCGCCACCCAGATACGCAACCTAGGATTCGCCGTAATTCCCGCCGTCAAAGGCATTAAAGGAACAAAGCTGTAGGCTACGCGCCATAAAATATTCAAAACAAACGCGTACACCATCTTTTGCTGTAAGCTCCAACCAAAAGGCATCCAAAAGAGAGCAATGGTAAATATTGCCAAAAAAATATTGCCGAAAAAGCTAATTTTACGATACTTTCCCCAGCGCGTGTGCTTAATATTATCAATAATCAGCCCTTCAATCGGTTCGTTAAGTGCGTCCCACATAATCGCAATAACCAATACCCACTTCACAAAGGTTAAGTCGAAATGCATAACATCGGTGTAAAAAAGCGACAAATACTGCCCAATAATCCCTCCTACTTGGGTCTGTAATAACCCCACCAAGAGCACTCCCGCAAAACTACGATAAAACAATTTATTTGGCATAGACGATCCTTTCATTAAAACTATTTATGGATAATAACATGTTTTTACAAAATATTCAAGGCTTTTGGTTGGATAAAAATAGCGAATATTATTTAATGCATAAGCATTATTCTGTCTAATAAAAAAGCCTTTTTCTCAATCAAATCGTTCTTTATCATATGCTTCTTCATCTCTTGGTTTATTGTCGTATTTTGATCTCTTGCTCTAAGCTATAGAGCGGTTCAAGCGCATCAATCTGGCTAGGAATAAGCTCTTCACGCTCATTACCAAAATCGTGGATATCAAAATAAATCATATAGCCATTCTCAAAAATAATATCAACTGCCACAAAGAGTTCGCCCCGATAATTCAGACAAAAAGATTCATCCAAGCTCGTACGATAGATTCCCTTACTCGACACGCCTGGAAAAGGATAGTTACTCGCTATCACTTCCGCATCAACAAAGTGAAGATAGCAAAACGCGCCACTAAATTCCATGGTAATCGTACGGATGCTAGCCAGTTGCGCCTGCCAAGCTTCATACCAATGCGGATGAATTTTAGGCATAATCTCCTTATCCATTAAATTAAGCAGGTAATCAGTAAATTGGTGCAATAGCGCCTCTTTTTTTGGATCTAATACCGTATCACTCGAAATATTATCAATCCTCAAGCTATAAACCAAGGCTTCCTCCTAAATCGCAAAAAAATCAAAAAATTATCATCGCAACAAGATAAAGAGAGATTTTTATCTTACTTGCGGTCGCTAGGAAATTTCTCTTTTAGATAGTTGGCTATCTTGTACCACAATGGCTTGATATAAATAATAGGAAAAGCAAAGGCTACGCCTAAAACATAAATAATGCCCCTGCCTAGTCGAGAATTTACATCTAAAAAATAGATAGACAGAGCCAACACGAGAAAAAATAGCCCAAGATAAAGTACTATAATGAAAATCAATATAAAGTACCCTACAAATAAGCTAAAAGAGTCATCCAGTAGATCATCATTTACGTCTAACGGATCAAATTCTTCCTCCTCTTCCTTTTTCTTTTGAGACCCTAAATACCCGACTAACCCCCACATAGCTTGAGCAGTCTCACTAGGCTCAATTTTTCTTGGCTTCTTTTTTTTCCTCTTTATCTTCGTTCATTTGCAAGTATTACACCTCCTCCTCATCGAACGTTCCGGCCATGATATCACGTTTCATCATCTCAGCATTACGGAGAAGATCTTTTAGGCGATTGGTTTGCTCTTCACGACGTTTTACTCGCGATAAATTAAAGCTCAAAGACTCAATTAACTCGTCCATCTCATCAGAGTCGTCGTGCATAGGACCAGATGTTGCTAGGTTATCGATCATCGTTTCCAACGTGGAAAAAAAGCGAGAGGCCTTATCGTAATGGAGCGGTTGGTTGCTGATTTTGAGTAAAAATTTTTGGTAGAATTCCGAAATTTCCCCCGCCCCCAACGGATAACGCGCCTTTGCCTCCAGTACCCGCTGATTCAGGGCAAGCCCACGTAAAAGGAACTCTTTATACTGCTCATCATAAGGCATATTTTCCGTACTTAAAAGGAGTTGCACCTTAGTACTATAGGAACTTAAGTCAAAAATGGAGCGACCATAAGAGAACGTCGCACCAAGGGTATCGCTAGACATCGGCTACTCCTTATTAGAGACAATTTTACAACAGAGGATTCTGCTCTTCTACTTCAACATCGATGGTTTTGGCATTTAAAAAGTCCAATTTGTCTTGCAACATCTTGGTGTTTTCCATACGATCTTTTTCGGATTGAATATAGATATCCTCAATCTCATTCTGAATCTCATTGAGCACATCTAAATAAGAGGCAATTTTACGTGGCATCTCCAATTTCGACTGCTCCAACTCTCGCACTGTACTAGCAAGCTCTTGTTGTTGATTAATCGACTTCTCCAAAAACATATCAAGTGCTTCATTAGTCTGTTTCGCAGACTCGGCAACCTCATTTAAACTACTACTACTCAAACTATTAGCAACAACCGATCGCCAAATAGGAAGAATTTGATTAATCGATTTTTTGGTGGAACGCTGGAGGTTGCGGTTAATCTTAAGTTGATTCTCAATCGAGAGGGTAATCGTCTTAAAGACTCCCACCTGTGTCGTTAAATCTGCATTTTTCTCTAGTAATGAAGACCAAGTCTCCTCATTGGCGTTCATAGTGTTACCGCCCTCAATGACACTGCGTACTTCCATGTTGATTTTATCAAGATCACTGATAGCTTTCTCAATTGCAGCATTGAATTTCATCAAATCTTTTTCATCAACTTTCAAATTATCCGCAACCTTATAAAGCATGTTCTCTAAGTTATTGGTAATGTCAATTGCTTTAAGTTCGGCTTTAGCAACAGTAGGAGCCTCGCCAGTAAAGAGCGTGCGCCCGAGTTTACTTAAAAACTTGGGAATTAATCCCTGCGAAGGCTCGCTAGAGGGTGCCGGTGCTTCCAACGAGGCCAAAGCCTCACGCGCTTGATCGTTCACACTGGTGAGCTGCTGCTTCTCCACATCATAAGTACGCTTGGAAATGGTACTCAAAATATCGTTAGAGATAGGCTTCACGTTATTAATCACACTCGTGCCAATTTCGTCAATCTTCCCCACGTTGTTCATGGATAAGAAGCTCTCAATCATTGTTTTTGCTGACATAATCTCTCCTAATTAACCTTAATCATCGCTAATGCTTTACGTAAATTGTTCACCACCGATTGATGCGCCAATATATAGTTGGGAAGCTCGTAATTTTGTAATACGGTGGCGATATACTCAAAATCTTGCCGCTTCAAACATTGAGACTTAGTAACTCCAAGATTCTCAAAATAGGCGTTAAGAAAGAGATTCTGCCTATCTACATAATATGTAAAGAGAATTTCGAAGAAAAAGCCATCCAAATAGTTTTGATGTGGGTGTGATATGTTAAAAGGAATTAACTCCTCCAACATATTAACAGAACTGGGCGTTACGCGTAAGTCGATATTGAGTAAATCATTATGATCGCGGTGTAAATTTCCAAAAGAGATAAGATGATGCGAAAAGAAACGTTCGGGAGCACTGATAGCCTCTTTGCGTTGCTCTACACTCACGGTGATGGGCTCAAGCGAGTACTTGGGTTCTCTCCACTGGTACATGCTATAGGCAAAGAGCAAGGAATTACGCACGAAGATGGGATTATAAATCCGCTGATCTATCTCGAGTAGCATATTAGTATCAACCTGCTTTTCCAGCAAGAGCTTATTAGATAAGAGCGATATCTCTCTAAGTAAGGGATACCACTGCTTATAACAATTAAAATATTGCATCGCAAAAAGATCGGCATCAATATCATAAGAACTTTTTTTAGCCATAACTACCTATAATCATAACACAATTTAGGTAATTATGCAATAAAAAGTCTCTACTATTTTTTAGATTAATGCAAAGCAGAGGCTCTCGTAGGGGCGCAGATGGAGGGTAGAATTTTGTACGACACTATATGTATAATTATGCAAAAGCATATCACCAAATAAAAATTCCTCTAATGCCACGGTGGATAAATCTAGAGCAACGTTATTCTTACTAAAATTAGTAATCACTAAAAGTCGTTGGGGAAAAAGCCTGCGCTCGTACACCATTAATTGAGAATGCTCCATTAAATGCGGAATGATCTCGCCTTCGCTGATGATCGAATATGCTTTACGCATAGCAATTAACTCTTTATAATGATAGAAAATAGAATTATTATCTTGCAATGCATCTTCCACATTAATGTCTCGATAGGCCTCGATGAGACCTAGCCACGGTTCTGTGGTGGAAAAGCCGGCGTGGGCATCGCCTCCCGACCAAGGCATTGGGGTGCGACCGTGATCCCGAGACTTCACCGCTAAAATCTTCATTACCGCATCATGTACGAGACCTTTCTCACGCAAAATTTGATAATAATTATGCGTTTCAACATCTCTATATTGATGAATATCCATAAAACTCGCGTTAGGTAAACCAATCTCCTCCCCTTGATAGATAAAGGGGGTACCACGTAGTAAGTACATCGCGTTGGCGAGCATTTTTGCCGAAATAACTCGATAGGCAGGATCACTGGCGCCAAAACGAGAAACCACCCGCGGTTGATCATGGTTCGACCAAAAGAGCGCCTGCCAACCATCACCTGCCTGTACGCCCAACTGCCAATCAAAGAGGATTTTTTTCAGCTCGACCAAAGAAAATTGCTTAACACTCCACTTCTCTCCAGCCTCATAATCGACCTTTAAATGATGAAAATTGAAGATCATACGTAAACGATTCTCTAACCTCGCACTATAGCCAACGGCAGCCTCAATCGTGGTAGAAGACATCTCACCCACCGTAACCATCGTGGGGTTTTTCCCGAAACTCAATTTGTTTAATTCAGTTAAGTAATCATTTACTCGCACACCATCGGTGTAATACTTGCGACCATCTCCATGATTATCGTCAATAAAATCACCCTTGTCGATTAGGTTAATCACATCAAAGCGAAAACCCATCACTCCCTTATCGATCCAATAATTAATCACCTTAATTAACTCTTGACGAACGGCTTCATTTTTCCAGTTGAGATCGGCTTGAGTAACATCGAAAAGGTGGAGATAATGTTTATCTAAATGCGAAACATATTGCCAAGCTGACCCACCAAATTTAGAGAGCCAATTGGTTGGAATTTCAGCTCCATCACGAAAGATATAGTATGCTTGCTTCGCTTCATCGCCAGCCAGCGCCGACTGAAACCAAGCATGTTCCGTTGAGGTGTGATTAAAGACCATATCCAACATAAATTCGATGCCAAGTGCCTTGCCCTTTGCCAAGAGTTCCTCAAAATCTGCCATCGTTCCAAAGAGCGGATCGATCTGATAATAATCTGCCACATCATAGCCATTATCTCGTTGTGGAGAAAGAAAAAATGGGGTAATCCAAATCATATCAATTCCCAGCTCTTTTAGATAGTCAAGCTTGGCGGTAATTCCCGCCAAGTCACCCACCCCATCGCCATTACTGTCGTAAAAAGAGCGAGGGTAAATTTGATAAATGCTCATTTTGTTAAAATGCATAACATTATCCTTCTTTATCAATTTTTTACGCGTTTTGACCAGCCTAATGTCAAGATGAGTGGGACAATCACCGCAATGCTCATTGCGATAAGGAAGAGTAACATGAACTTAGGTTGAATAGAGAGAATTCCCGGAAGCCCGCCGACCCCAATCGAATTTGCCATGACTCCCGTAGCTACCGAGAATAAGCCAGCCAATCCTGAGCCAATCATGCCCATCAAAAAGGGATAGCCGTACTTGAGGTTGATTCCAAACATTGCTGGTTCAGTTACTCCTAGGTAGGCCGATATGGTGGCAGGGATGGCAACTTGTTGCTCTTTTTTATCCTGACGGTGTAGCATAATCATCGCTAAAACCGCCGAGCCTTGTGCAATATTAGAGAGCGCGATCATCGGCCAGAGCATCGTTCCCCCGAATTCAGCCATCAATTGTAAGTCGATCGCGTTGGTCATGTGATGCAAACCAGTAATGACCAGTGGAGCATAGAAGAAGCCAAAAATCAACGCAAAAAGCCAGCCAAATGCAGATGTCAAGCCACTATACACCACCTGAGAAATCGCCGATCCGATGATCCAACCCATAGGACCAAGCAACGCATGTGCTAAGATAACCGTTGGTACAAGCGCAAAAAAGGGCACAATGATCATCGAAATTGCCTCGGGCGTAATCTTACGCCAAAAGCGCTCTAAATAGACCAACGCAAACCCCGCCAACATCGCCGGAATCACCTGTGCTTGATAGCCAATCATATTCATCTTGGCAAAGCCAAAATCCCAAAAAGGAATCTCCGCCCCACCGGCAACCGCGTAGGCATTGAGAAGCTGTGGCGAAGTGAGCGTTAATCCTAAGACGATACCCAAAATTTGCGTACTACCCATCTTCCGGGTAATAGACCACGTGATGCCTACGGGGAGAAAGTGAAAAATTGCCTCACCAATGAGCCAAAGAAAGGCGTGTACGCCCGACCAAAATTGCGATTTATCCACCAACGTCTGGGTGCCTTCGTCAAAAAAAGCGATATCGCCAATTACATTCCGAAATCCTAAAATCAATCCACCCGTAATAATTGCAGGGATTAACGGCGAAAAGATCTCGGCAAGGTTCGCCATCAACCGTTGAAGCATCGTCATGTTATCCTTGGCTGCCTCTTTCACGCTCTCTTTAGAGCTCTCTTCGATGCCCGCAAGCGCAATGAATGTCTGATAAAAATCGGCAACCTCATTACCGATAATCACTTGAAACTGTCCCGCCTGCGCAAAGAGTCCCTTAACCATCGTGATCTTTTGAATCTTATCTTTATCTGCCAATGCCAAATCTCGCAAAACAAATCGCATCCGTGTTACACAGTGCGTAACCCTCATGATATTTTCTCTACCACCCACCGCATCCAATAATAACTGTGCCTCATCTTGATATTGCATCATTGCCCTCCCTTTGTTATTATTTTTCCTTTTTTCATAATATCATTATAAATCGACTCGCGCCATTTGTAAAGCAAAAGTATGAAAAAAAATCATCCTTGACGTGAAAAGAAATTTTATATATTATGTATGGTATGAACATAAATCGATGGTACGCTGTCTTATCAGCAGAAGAAATTAAATATAAAAAACCACTCCTTAAACGACGCTTTGGCGAAGAGATTCTATTTTTTAGACAAAAAGATAAAACGATCGTCGCCCTAGACAATAAATGTCCTCACCGTGGAGCAAGCCTTGCTCATGGAGAACTCACCGAACAGAATGAAATCGCCTGTCCTTTTCACGCCATTCGCTTTAATCAAGAGGGCAAGGCAACTGCCATTCCCGCCAATGGATTGTCCGCCGAAGTTCCCAAAAACATGTGCGTTAAATCGTGGCCGGTGCAAGAAGCCCACGGTTTTATCTGGCTATGGTACGGCGAAGCGTTAGAACATTATCCACCCGTACCGTGGTTCGAAAACCTCCCCGATACCATGCCCTACCGTGAGTCTACACATTTGTGGAATTGCCACTATACACGTTGTATAGAGAATCAACTAGATTTTGCCCATGTGCCTATTGTCCATAAAAAGACGATTGGACGCGGAAATAAAACCGTCATCGACATGCCTATGCTCGAAAAAAATGAAAGAGGCTTTCTCACCAAGACCGATTTTCATCAAGATACCGGACAAGTTGTCGATCACAAAAAGCATCCTGCGCACGACTTCTCGCGCTTTCATCTTGAGTTTGTCTGGCCCAACATCTGGCAAAATTATCTCTACAACAAAGCGCGCGCCGTTCTCGCCTTTAGCCCCATCGACGAACATCACACCCTCATTTACATGCGCTACTACCACGAAATTCCCTTATTTGGCTCCATCGTAAGGCACTTTGGACTACAATTCAGCCAAAAGATCCTCCAAGAAGATCACGACGTCGTGATGACCCAACGCCCCGACAAAAGCGATTATCATATGGGTGAAATTCTCCTACCGCAAGAGAGCCCCATTATTCTCTATCGTAAAGGCAGGGAAGAGCAACAATTATATTAACGAGTATGATTAAATTTTTCCAAAATTTTTAAAAAAAGAAAAAACTCCTCACTTTATAACCATAGGCGATACCCCCTGTATACTATCCTTATAGAGAATGGAGGAGTTTTTCCTATGCACATACGCAATATGACCCAAGAGAGCTTAATTCTATTAGAACATGAAGCTTCTACGCGGGCGCAAGTATTAGATCACTTAGCCGATCAACTAGAAAAAGCAGGCTATATTAGCAATAAGCAACAATATCTTCAGGATGTTTTCACGCGAGAAGAAGAGTCCCCCACCGGCTTTGAGCAAGGTATTGCCATTCCGCATGGGAGATCTTCTGCTGTAATAAAGAGCGGATTCGCCTTTATGCGCACGAAAAAAGTCATTAAAGATTGGCCTAGCTTAGACGAAGAGAACCAAGTACAACTCATCTTCTTATTAGCAATTCCTCAAGAAGGAAAAAGCAATGAGCAAATGAAACTCTTGGCAACACTCTCTACGGCATTACTCAACCAAAATTTCATCGATGATCTTATCCACGGAACGACACCCAAAGAGATTCTTCACGCACTCGATAAAATAGACATCCAAGACAAACACCGAACGCAATCATCTGCCACCATATCCCAAAAAAAACGTGTTCTAGCTATTACCGCCTGCGCTACGGGTATCGCACATACATACATGGCTGCCGAGGCGCTCGTTAAAGCAGGAAAAGCGCTCGATATAGATATACTCGTAGAAAAACAGGGCGCTAATGGCTTAGAAGATAAGCACACCCAAACTCTCATTGCACAGGCAGATGCACTCATTATTGCCTGCGACATCGCCCCCAAAGAGATCGAGCGCTTTGTGGGACTTCCCTATATATCCGTAAAGGTGGCGCAACCTCTCAAACATGCTGAAGAGTTAATCACGCGCGTACTCACCAACCCTGATGGTAGAGTAGAAACTACGGCGATGGAGAATGATACGGATCAAAACAAGAAGCACTCTTTATTAAGCGAGATGATGCAAGCCATTATGACCGGTATCTCTTACATGATTCCCGTCATTGTTGCCGCGGGGTTAATGATGGGGTTGGCAAAGCTTACGGCAATGGCTATGGGGCAAATCGATAATATGGGGCAATTTCTCCAAAGCGAGAACGCCTTTTATCTTTTACTGGGTAATCTTGATCGATTTGGTGGCTTGATTTTTCGCTTTATCTATCCTATTTTTGGTGCCTATGCCGCCTATTCTCTTGCCGATCGCCAAGGTATTGTACCGGGATTTATCGGAGGAAGCTTTGCTGCAGGACTCCACTTTAGCCTATGGGGTATTAGTGGCGTCGCCTCAGGCTTCCTCGGAGCAATGTTCTTAGGTTTACTTGCTGGATATGTTGCACGCTTTTTGAATCAACATATTAAATTAAGCAAAAATTTAGTCGCCATGAAGCCGATGTTTCTCATTCCTGGCATCTCGGTGTTGATCATCTTTATTGCGAACTTCTACTTTGTCGACCCGGTATTTGGTGCCCTCAACAGCTGGATGGAGAAATCCATTCGTGCTTTTGATACAGGCAGTGAATTAATGCTGGTAGCAATCATTGCCGCAGCCACCGCATTTGATTTAGGTGGACCTATCAATAAAGCCGCCGGAGCTATTGCCATTGGTTTAGCCGCCGATGCGATCTTTCCACTTACTGGGCGGGTATTAGCTATCGTAATTCCCCCCATCGGACTTGGACTCTCCACTGTTATCGATAAATATCTCGTAGGAAGACATGTCTACAGCGAAGAGCTACGCATCGTGGGTTCCTCATCCATTATCCTAGGATTTATCGCCATAAGTGAAGGAGCAATTCCCTTTATGTTGAAAAATCCCCTCATTACCATACCACTCAATATTCTTGGCGCCATAATCGGGGCTACTACCGCCGTAGCTTTGGGCGCAGTACAATGGAACCCCTTACCGGCAATCTGGGGATGGCCTTTGGTAGAAAACTTGTGGGCCTATCTGGTTGGCTTACTAGCAGGCGTCTTATTTATCGCCATTAGTAATGTGTTTGTTCGATTTTATCTTCTCAAAAAATTCAAAAAGAATCAACTCTAAAATTTATTACAAGGAGGATCTATTTACATGAAAAGACCTGTCCACGTTGTTGCACACTCGCATTGGGATAGAGAGTGGTACTTTACGCTAGAGGACTCGAACCTTATTTTGTATCGAAATTTACCTTATCTGTTAGATCTGCTAGAAAGCGATCCAAAATTTAGTTCTTATACATTTGATGGACAAAGTTCGGTTATAGAAGAATTTTTATACCTCTACCCCCAAGAGCGATCCCGTATAGAAGCTCTCGTGAAAGCCAAGCGCCTTTTTATCGGCCCTTGGTACACCCAGTGCGACACGCTCCTTGTTCACACCGAGTCGCTCATTCGAAACCTGCTACACGGCAAAAGAATCGCGAACCATCTAGGGCACAGCATGAATATTGGTTATCTCCCTGATGTCTTTGGTCAACATGCTTACTTACCTGCCATATTCCTAGAAATGGAAATAGATTGGGCAATTTTGCAACGCGGAATTCGTACGGCAGATTTAGCAAAAAATCTCCATTTCTATTGGCAATCTCCCGATGCGCAACGCATCCCCACGAACAATCTCTTTTTAGGCTATGGGGCTGGTAAATTCTTACAAAGTACCCCCTCCTACTATCAAGAAACGCTTCGCCCTATGCTTCAAAAACTCCAAGAGATGAACCAAGATACGCCAGCACTCCTGCTTCCTGCCGGTGGCGATCAAGTTTTGGCAAGAGCTCACTTTCCCCAAACCATTGAAAAACTCAACAGCATGCAAGAAGAGTATACCTTCATCTTGAGCGATTACGAAACATTCATGCAGGAGAGTTGGCGTAATAATCCGATCACGAATATTATTCATGGCGAACTTACAGCATCCCAACGCTCGCGCATTCATACAACCATTAAGTCGCAACGCTATGACATTAAATATAAGAGCTATCAAGTGGAACAACTTCTTCTACACCAACTAGAACCACTAGGGGTCATCGCCAGCACCATTCAGATCGACTATCCCAAAACACTCATCGATCAAATTTGGCGAAAACTCTTTGACGCACAATCTCACGATAGCTTAGGTGGCTGTAATAGCGATGAGACAAATGATCAAATCATACATCGACTCGATCAGGCCAAGCGTCTCTGCGACGGCGCGATTAATCTCCTGAAAAAAGAGATAAGCCATGCAATATCGCCACCAAATCAACAGATGTTTCTTCTCTTCTTTACACACGCTAGTGCAAGTGCACAACATCACAAACTCACCCTCTTTAGCGAACATCGTCATATTCATATCAAAGATCTTCAGCAACACCCACTATCCTTTGAAACCATCCAGGTAAAAGAGATCAGTGGCGGTAGCAAAATCGTTAGCACCGCACAAGGCGATCAACAAGTACATCTTCCGCCCTACTACCGCCATACATTACTACTCAAACTCGATTACCCATCCCAGATTGGCTATACGAGCTATCTCATCGAACAGAATACTCAACCAAGAGCCACTCCACTAGCTAACAATTCCAAACCAATCATAGAAAATACTTACTATCGTATTGAACTACAAAATCATTCGCTCTCTCTATTTGATAAGAAAAATCATCAACACCTAAGCAATTTTATCCACTTTCAAGATGAAGAGGATACTGGGGACTCTTACGACTTCGCCCCAGCTAACTCACCAAAGAGCACCCTTTCTCAGGATTATCATTATCAACAGTCAATCCACTTAAAAGAGATGCAATCACTCACTCTCTGCCATACCATTCAAACATTCGACAATCAATCCATTCAAGCTAGCACCACGCTCACCCTCTATGCAGATAATCCCCTCCTAGAAATTACCCACACCATCGACAATACAGCATCTAACCATCGTCTACGTGCCATTATTCATAGTAATCTCACCGCCACTGCCAGCTACAGCGATCAAGGCTTTAGCTTTTTAGAACGTCCTCTCACCCAAATCGATCAAGAAAATTGGCAAGCTCTAGGCTACGTAGAAGCACCACAAGCCATCTATGGCTTAGAAAATATGCTCTATGTTCAACAAGAAAAGAACATGTGTAGTATCTTTACACAAGGCATCAAAGAGTACTCCCTCTTAGAGGATAAGCAAAGCATCGCTCTTACGCTATTTCGCAGTGTAGGATTACTCGGCAAAGACGATTTATCCATCCGCCCTGGACGGGCCAGTGGCATCAATAATACTGTCGTATACACCCCCCATGCGCAACTGCACCAACGTATGGAATTCCACTATGCCGTGAGTTGGCAACACCATAGTATTCGCGATCTGTATACTAACCTCCATCGCTACCGACAGCCTCTTACGAGTTATCAAATACAAACGCTCAATTCACTGAAAGAACGTATCGATCGCTTTGAAATTCCGCTAAAAGAGAGCAATCAGCCCAACAAGAGAACGCTATTAACTTTACACAATAACGCTATCATCATGAATCTCTGTAAACCTAGCGAAGAGAATCCGCAAGACATCGTCATCCGACTCTTTAACCCAACAGCACAAACGCAAATCACCTCAATAGATCATTCGCTAGGTAAAATCTATCTATGCAATCTCTTAGAAAAAGAGTTAAGAGAGATCGAACAGATAGAAATTTCACCCTTTAGCTTTTGTACAATCAAAATCATTCCTAAGGAGAGTCATCATGACTAAATCGACCCTGATACATGCATTAATGGAGAAACTATGCTTCATTTATCCACAAAAAACCGCCAGTAATCTGCAATCAATGTTAGAAGAACATCTTGCCCAATGGGACAACCTAACCATACATAAAAGTGAAGCCATCAGCGAAAAAAATATTTATCTTATTGCTTATGCTGATAGTATCTATACAAAGGATGAATCCCCGTTTCTTACCTTAAATCGGTTTTTAGAAGACCAGACAGCTAACACGATATCAGACATTCACTTACTACCCTTCTTCCCCTTTACCAGTGATGACGGGTTCTCTGTCGTAGACTATCTAGCTATTAATCCTGCGTATGGTAACTGGCACGATCTGCAAACCTTAGGGAAGCGTTATCGACTCATGTTTGATTTTGTCGTTAACCACATCTCTCAATCAAGCGATTGGCTCAAAGGTTATCTTGCCGAAGAGCATCCTTATCGCCACTATTTCATCGAGAAAGAGGCAGGTTTCGATTATAGTTGCGTTGTACGACCACGTACCTCGCCCCTCTTTCATGCCTTTAACACCAACAATGGATCGAAAGATTTATGGACAACCTTCAGTCAAGATCAAGTAGATCTCAACTATCACTATCCGCCCCTCCTCATGCATATGAGCGATATTCTCCTTACCTATGTCGAACGTGGGGCAAGCTCCATTCGCTTAGATGCGATTGGCTTTTTATGGCGAGAAAGTGGAACCTCTTCTCTTCATCTCCCACAAACCCATGCCATTGTACAATTTTGGCGTTTATTACTAACGCATTATGCACCTAATGTTCAAATTATTACCGAGACAAATGTCCCTCATCAAGAGAATATCTCTTACTTTGGAGAAAACAATGAAGCACATATGGTCTATCAATTTGCGCTACCACCCTTGGTCTTACACACGTTTACCACTCACAATGCCACCAAATTCAATACTTGGGCAAAAGACATTCAAGCGATTTCTTCTGAGGCAACCTACTTCAACTTTTTATCTAGCCATGACGGCATTGGAATGCGCCCCGTAGAAGGAATTCTCTCTACGCAGGAGATCGAAAAGCTCGTTAAAAAAACCCTAAACAATGGGGGAAAAGTCTCCTATAAAACCAATAGCGATGGTTCGCAATCAGTTTATGAGTTGAACATAAACTATCATGATGCGCTGATTAATGATCAAGACGAGGACTCTTTACATGTAGCAAAAATTCTCAATGCAAATGCCTTACTCCTTTCGATAGTGGGCGTTCCGGCGATTTACTACCATAGTCTCCTTGGTTCGCGCAATGACTATCAGGGCTTTCTGGATACACAAATTAACCGTCGCATCAATCGCCAAAAACTCGAGTATAACCAACTGATCGCCTCGCTCCAAGATGATACACGAAAAAAAGCTATTTTTGAGGGAATCCTTAAACTTATCACCATAAGAAAAAAACATAGCGCCTTTTCGCCCTACGCACAACAAGAGATTCTTCAGGAGGAAAATCCCGCCATCATCCACCTCATTCGCATCAACACAACCAGCGGTGAACGCATCCATTTCCTAAGCAACGTCTCCAATATATCCCAGTTTATAAACGAAATACCACAAGGAATCAATCTCCTCGATCCCAAAGTAAAGATCACCAATCAACTACCTGCCTATGCCTTTCTCTGGATAAAAGAGTAAAGGATAAGCGAAAAGTGTCGATAGGTAAGATAATGTCTGAGGATCTTCTACATCTACTTTTAGAGCGCCTAGAGCAAGAAAAACGCCTGCAATTAAGTTTCAGCGAAGAGGAAATTTTGCGGGCGTTTTTCACCCATCTTCCCACCTCCGTCCACTGGACAATGAAAGAACTCACCAACCACGCAACGGTCTCCATCGCCTCCATCTCAAGACTCATCACCAAACTCAATCTCCATAGCTACAAAGAGATGCAACTTGCATTAGAGCTCTTTTATCAAGAGGTTAAAGAGAGTGTGCTACCTAAATCTACGCACCGAAATCCCATAACAGAAGAGATTACACGTATTCAAAGTATTACCAAAACCAACCTCGATCACTTCGTTAAAGATCTCAAAAATGCTCCCTTAACAACCTTTCTAACCATGCTTAAAGAGAGCCAGTTTACCATCATTTTATCGGTGGGCTTCTCACAATTTGCCTCCGACTATCTAGCCTATTCTCTACAAATTCAAGGGGTCAACATTCAATCGGTTAGCATGAACCTTCCTAGCGAAATTTATTGGACACTCCTCAAAAAGTGCGATCTCATCATCGTTATTTCGCGCTCAGCGACCACCCCTAGCATCAAAAAAAAGCTAGAAGAGGCGCAGTCCTTTAAGATTCCCTTAGTCGTTATCACAGGCAACCCCAAAGGAACCTACGCACAAGAAGCGACACTCGTACTGCCTATCTACGACCGTAATCCTTATCGCGACCAAAATTCCTATAGCGCTTTTCAGCTAAAACTCTTCTATCTTGCCGATATTATCCAAAATTTATGCTAATCAACGTGCTTTACGGAGAATAAAGGAATCAAACATTGAGGCTTCGCTAATCGGTACATCGCTATAATAAGCGCGCAAGGTGATCGCATCTGGCGTTACCTCCACCAGTGTTACCGATGGCCGATTATTCTGCTCGGTGTAGGCGTGATAGGGGTAGTCGGTGGGGTAGAGCGGATTAAAGCCCAACGAGGCAGCATTCCCTGTGTGATGGAAAAATTGTCCGCGTCGCTTGGTAAATTCGGCAAAGAGATTCTTTCCATTGGCAATATATCCCTCCCAAATCGGTTTTGCGCCAACCGTACCGTCCTCCAGCGTACCCCCGTTGGCGTTGTAGCCTCCTTCCAACATCAAGGTGCGACCATAGGCATGATCGTGTCCGTTAAAGACCACATCAATATCTAGCACCGAGAGGGCAGGTGATAAATCCGCACGTAGCGCTCGTAACACAGGGTGAATGGCATAACGGGTGGTAGCATAAGGCAGATAGTGAAAGTTAAGAATCTTCCATAGTGGTTCTTCGCCATTATTTTCGCGCTTGTATTTCTCGATGCTATCTTGCATAAACTGAATATGCTTAGACGTATCGGCAGGCGTACGATCAGTGGTGTCTAACGACATGAAGAGCACCTTGCCATAGGTAAAGGCGTAATTTCCCCCCGTGGGCGAACCGCCAATCGGGGTGAGAGTTCCAGGTAGATTAAAATGTTCTAAATAGATCGCGTGCTTATCGTGGCTACCCGAGGTAACACTTATCGGTATCTTAGTCATCAGCGGATGGGTAAAAAAGAGGTTATACTGATTTTGATGATCAGGGTGCTCAATTTGATCACCAGAACTCAACAGAAAACTTGCCTCAGGCCATTTAGTTAAGATATGATCCAGCGTGCGATGCCAAGCAATCGCTACAGGTTCGACCATACCATTCTTGCCCAGCTGCGCGTCTGTAACCGAGACAAACGCAAAGCTATCTAACATCGCGTCGGTTTTAAAGGAGTAAATATCACTAACCAACGCTTCAGACTTACCGTTATCATGCGCTATCTGATAGTAGTAGGTCGCCCCCGTTTCGAGATTGGTCAATGTAACATGGTTCGTAAAAAATCCATGTAAACGCTCCATCGGTTTACGCGTTGCAGGCACGCTCATCGGCGCTTGCCCCTCCTGCCAATAGGTGAGAACGCCTGCGCTAGGGCTACTGCTAGACCAAGCGAACCCACGCTGGGAAGCATCAACACCCAGATGGATATTTAGGTTGAGCATCACCGTTGGCTCCAGCGCGTAAGGAACATTAAAGAGCGTAAAATTCTTCACATCGAGATAAAGAATATCATCATTGGGGAGCGCCTGTAGCTCAAGGGTTAAACTATTCTCGCCATTTTTAAGCAAATCACTGGGCAAGTTGATAAAACGCGTCGTCTGGCTCATCTCATTGAATGGGCGGCTAACCCCATGCTGTACCGTATTTTGATATTCCGTAAGATCTACACCATTAAGATAGATACGGATAGCGCCACGGTGGTGTAAATCAACGTAGGCGGACTGGTAACGTTCAGCATCGTTGAGGGAAAAATCATAACGCAAGAGATGCCGTGTGTACTCACCATTAAACGTGGTCTGCACACTCTGCCATAGGCGCGCGTTGCCTTGCTTTGCCGACCCAAATGCACCATGCCCAACTTGCCCTTCATGCTCACGGATAGCAGGGGTATAGTGCCACAAGGTCGAACGATCCACCATCGCCTTGCCATATGGAGGCATATAAAAGCTCGCATGCTTGAGCGCAACAGTTATATCATCATGCGCCTCGATACCAAAGAGTGTAGTTGGGTCGCTATCTCTCTCGTTAATTTCTGTGCGTGCTTTAAAATAGATATCGCTAGCAGGGGCGATAATCGCATGCGTAGTGATCGATACGAGGTGCTTGCCCTTCGCCGATGCGCCCTTCGGGAGCAATGCAGAAGCCTGCATAAGCCCCATCTCGCTGGCTATGCCGTTATCTTCCGTAATAGCAAAATCGACTTGCGTGCTGGGGCTAGTGTAGAAGAGCGTTATGGGTAGAGGATTATCTTTTATCGCCGAAAGTTTCACCCGCCCATCATCGGTTGCCGACATATAATAAGTGATACGTGGATTGATAGGATTAATCGTGGAGCTGATAAAGTCGTTGGCGATAGCACCCACAAAGTAGACATGTGCGTAATCGGGCGTAAGGACAAAGCTGCCATCGCCAAACGCACCCACCTGCGCTGGACTCTTGCCTTCGTACATCACGAGGGATAGTGCAGGATTGTCGCTACGCAACTGCATGCGATAATTCCCGTTGGTGCGGTTAATCGATCGCTGAACAACCAAAGGTGCACGCTTTTTCTTGGAAGCATCATACAACATGGGCAAATTATCTTCATTGTAATTAAAGAGATCGACCGTATAAAGATACGCGCCATCGCCCAAATCGACAGGTGCAGGCATGGCAGGCATCGAGTAACGCGCAAGTTTTGGCGAACGTACCGCTGTATCCCCCGCAAGATCGCTATCTTCCATAAACATCGTTGCCCAGGTATGCGATCGTCCTTCGTTATAAAAACCATCGCCCATGTCATGACGCGCGGCAAAGCTAACCTCGCCCCAAGCTGGATCGTTAGAACGCAAATGAATTTCATACATGCCTTCGCCACTCACGCCATCAGGGGTAAGAAGCGCGCCTAAGGGCACATCGGCAATCGCGTTGCCAAAGGGAATTTCGACATCGTCTATTTCATTAGAATAGAAAAAATTAATCCCCGTTCCTGTCGCCTTAACCGCGACAAAAGCAAGCGTTCCCGTCTCCGCGTTAGGGTAGAGATAATGCGTGGCAGGCATCGCCTTTTGTAAATAGACATGATGGTACTGGGGAGTGATAACAAAGGTTTTCGCCTCTTTAAATGCGCCAATCGAGGTAATTTGCTCATCCACCACACGAAGCGTCTGCTTATCGCCCGATGCCGTTACTAAAAAGCGATAAAAGTGTGGATCACTCCGATCGACATCATAGATTAGCGCTTCACCGTCAAGCCGTTCTAATTTAGTGGCATCACTCGCGCCAAAAATATCAACCGTTGCCAGATAACTTTTACTCGTAGATTTACTACAAGAAACAACACTCAACACCAATAAAAGACTCCCCAACATACGCATCCATCGCATTGCATTACTCCCCTTTACTCTATTTTATTTTATCATGATACTTTCTATCTGTCAATCATTTTTATTAAATTTAATTATTCTTCTAAATATTAACTAAATTTCTCTTTACATTTTCTTTGGGATATTTTATAATGTGAAGTATGGAACAACAAGCATATCTAGCTTGCGGATGCTTTTGGGGCTCGCAGGCGCTCTTCGATCAACTAGCAGGAGTCATGCAAACCGAAGTCGGCTACATGGGCGACAACGAAGAACAAGCTCACTATGATATTGTAAAATATGGCACCACCGCCCACAAAGAGACCCTCAAGGTTACTTATAATGCAGACCAAATTTCGTATGAAGCTATCCTCAAGTATTTCTTTGAAATTCATGACTTTAGCCAAGAAGATGGACAAGGTCCTGACATCGGCGAGCAGTATAAAAGTGTCATCTTCTACCAAAATGAGACCGAACACGCTACCGCCCAAGCTATCATCAATCTCCTAAAAAAGCATAAATACCACGTCGCCACCCAGCTCTCACCCGCTATGCCTTTTTATCGCGCCGAGGAATACCATCAAAAGTACTACGCCAAACACCACGCCTCTCCTTATTGCCACATTCATCGAAATATTTTTGATAAATTATCCTAAATAAAATTTTAGCAAAAAGAGGAAGCTATGGAAAAAAAACCATTCTCAATTTATGGCATGCCCGCGCCATACTTTTTAGTCATCGCAGCCATCGTCTTAGGTAGTGCGTATAGTGGAATCCTACCCATGGGATTAATTGGCGGTACGGCATTCTTGTTAGTTGTTGGTATTATTTTGGGCGAAATTGGCGAGCGTATCCCCATCTGGAACACCTGGATTGGTGGCGGAGCAGTTTTAGCTTTTCTAGGATCAGCGATTCTTCTTTATTACAACCTCATGCCAGCAGGGAGTAAAGAAATTGCCGAACACTATCTCGATGAAGTTGATTTTCTCAATTTTTTTATTGCGGTTTTGATTACTGGTAGTATTTTAGCCGTTAATCGCTCCATCCTCCTCAAAGCTATTGCTGGCTATATCCCCACAATTCTCTTAGGTCTTGTTGGCGCGGTTATCTTGGGTTCGCTCATAGGTATGCTCTTTGGATTTAGCCCCAGCGAGATCGTCGCACAATATGTCTTACCAATTATGGGCGGTGGCAATGGTGCGGGCGCGATTCCCTTGAGTCAAATTTACGCCGAAATTCAAGGCGACAAAGCCATTAAAGCCGGTACAATCTTAGCCAACTCACCAGAGTTACTTTCATTTACCCAAGCCAAACAGTCTGAGTATTATAGTCAAGCGATCGCAATCCTTACTATCGCCAATATTTTTGCGATTATTTTTGGGGCGCTGCTGCATCAAGTTGGTAATAAATTCCCCAGCCTAACGGGTAACGGCGAACTGCTCAAATCCAATCAAACCGAAACCGCTAGCACAAAAAAAGACGAAAAGAGTATTCCCACGCTTGCGCAACTGGGAGCAGGCTTACTGCTTGCACTCTCCTTTTATATTTTAGGATTACTCTTTAGCCGAAAAATTCTACCCGATATCATGGGTTTCAAAATCCATAACCTAGCCTACACCGTCCTCTTTGTTGCCCTTGCCAACGGCTTTGGTCTCATTAATGTCGAATTACGCAATGCCACCAAACGTCTACAAGACTTTGTTTCTGGTCGTTTCCTTTTACTCTTGATGGTTGCCGTAGGATTGGCAGACACCGATATTGGGCACCTGCTCTCCGTACTTAATGTAGGAACACTCGTTATTTCACTCTTCGTGGTAACTGGCGCGGTATTAGGCGCAGGACTAGGCGGAATGATCTTTAAATTCTACTTTGTGGAGAGTGCAATTTCGGCAGGATTATGTATGGCAAACCGTGGCGGTTCTGGCGACCTAGCAGTATTAGGGGCGGCAAAACGCATGTCATTAATGAGTTTTGCGCAAATTTCTAGCCGTTTAGGGGGTGGCATCGTACTGATTCTCGCCTCTATCTTTATGAATTTACAATCCTAGGAGCGCAAACATGCAACAACTTGGACAAGCTGGTTTTTCCGATATCAACGAAAATAAAAAGGCTAGTGATATTTATATCGAAGTGGAACTCACCAACATTGGAGGCATTCAGCTCACGCTAGAAGCCCAATTTGCTACGCTCTTTGGTAGACACATTAGGCAGGCGATTTTGGAGCAACTAAGCGCTATGCAAGTAGAACATGCGATGGTCAAAGCGCAGGATTTTGGCGCCTTAGACTTTATGATTCGGGCACGAGTCAAGAGTGCCGTAGACCAAGCAAGAGGAGTTATCTCATGAGTAAATACCTAAGTAAAAAGAAGCCTCTGCGTCGAAGTTTTCTCTTTTGTCCAGCTAATAAAGCCAAAATGTTCTACACCGCGCCTCAGCTGGGTGCAGATGCTCTTATTTTTGATCTCGAAGATAGCGTGCCCCTTCACCAAAAAGCACAAGCGCGCGATCTCCTTTACTTTGCGCTCAGCGAGTTAGATTTTTCTCATCTCTCGATTTTTATCCGCACCAATGCCATCCACACGCCATTTTTTCTCGATGATCTTGAAGTCGTCGTCAAAAGTGGAGTACAATATTTACGGCCACCCATGATCGAATGCGCCCAAGATATCCTCTACATCGATCAACAATTGTCCCGTTTAGAAGAGAAATATCAACGCCCCATCGGCTCTGTAGAAATTCTCGCTACCTTCGAGACCCCAAAGGCCATCGTGATGGCAACCGAGATCATTCAGGCATCGCCACGCATCATGGGCATAACTTTAGGCGCCGAAGATTTTGTGCGAACACTTGGCGTCTCTCGTAGCGACATCGCCTTGGCTCACGCTCGCGCCCAGATGGTTTTGCTTGCCAGTACCTTCAATATAGAGTGCATCGACACCAGCTACACCAAGCTCGACGATGACGCGGGCTTTCTTGCCGAAGCTAACGATGCCTTTGCTCTAGGTTTCACAGGGAAGAGTTGCCTTCATCCTAATCAAATTTACCTCCTCCATCAGGTCTGGACACCCAGCACGAAAGACATTGAAGAGGCCAAACGCATCATGCATATTGCCAACCAACATGATGTCATCTCTGGAGGTGTATTGAGTTTAGATGGGCAAATGATTGATATTCCCGTCATTGCTAAAGCAATGCGTATCCTCACCTTAGCAGGCATCGAAATGAAGGAGACTAGCCATGAATAAATTGACAAACGCCTGTGGGCGCATCTTACCCACTGAAATTTCTGGTTATGGTCGTGTAACTCCCTACACTACGCTCTTTAGCGACGCACCAGCGCTCACCAGAACGATGCCTGCAAAGTCGATCTTTCGTCCGGGCATAAGTAAGCTTCGCGCAAGCATTCAAGAGGCGATTCAAAGTAGTAACCTGCAAGATGGCATGACCATTAGCTTTCATCATCATCTACGTGGTGGCGACTTCGTGCCTGCCCTTGTCATGCAAGAAATCGCCAAGCTGGGCATTAAAAACTTACGTCTTGCTGTCTCTAGTTTCTTTACCGACAAAAATGAAACGCTCCTTACCTACTTTAAAGATGGTACGATTAGCGCGCTAGAGACCTCTGGTATCCGAGGGATGATAGGCAAAGAGGTCAGTAAACATGGCTTTTTGTCAAACCCGATCATCTTTCGTACCCACGGGGGGCGTGCCAGAGCCATTGAATATGGGCAAAGCAATATCGATGTCGCCTTTATTAGCGCCCCCATTTGTGACGAAATGGGCAACATGAGCGGGCGATTTGGCAAAAATGCCTTCGGTGCGATGGGTTATCCCGTAGCAGATGCGCACTATGCGAAAACAGTTATCGCTATCACAGATAATTTAGTTCCCTATCCCCTCTCAGGATTTATCTCGATTAACCAAACCTTAGTCGACTATGTCGTCGTTGTTGATGCCATTGGCGATCCAAACCTCATCGCAACAGGCGCAACAGCTATGACTAAAAATCCCAACGATCTTGTTTTAGCAAGAAGAGTTACAGAGGTATTGATTGCCAGTGGCTTAGTCAAAGAGGGTTTCTCGTTTCAGGCGGGCGCTGGTGGGGCGTCCTTAGCCGTGCTCTCCTATCTTGGAGAGTATATGAAAGAACATGGCATTACTGGAAGTTTTGCTAGTGGCGGAATTACCAGTCAGCTAGTAGATGCGCTGGAAGCGGGACTCTTTAAAACCCTGTTAGACACGCAAAGTTTCGATGCAGTGGCAGCGCGATCCCTAGCAAAAAACCCAGCAAATCACTTGGAAATGAGTGCCAGTATGTACGCCAATCCCCATAATAAAGGATGTGTTGCGCACCAATTAGATATGATGATGTTGGGGGCAACGGAGATTGACGTTAATTTTAACATTAACTCACTCACCGATAGCCTAGGCTATATTATGGGCGCACTTGGTGGGGCTCCCGATACCGCTGCTGGTGCAAAAATGACCGTCGCCATTGCTCCGAGCATTCGTAAGCGTATCCCGATTATCGTCGAGTCGGTTACCACAATCTGTACTCCGGGGGAGAGCGTTGACGTGGTCGTTACCGATCGTGGGGTGGCAGTAAATCCGCGCCGCCAAGATCTCAAAGAGAAATTTTTGGAAGCAGGCATTGCCCTTAAAGAGATCCATCAACTTAAAGCCGAAATTGAACAGCTAACCGGTAAGCCCGATCGTCCGCAATTCTCTGATCGCATCGTGGGCATCGTGGAATATCGCGACGGTTCTGTGCTCGATCTCATCTATCAACTTAAATCCTAATCCAAATAAAGAGGCTCGCCTTTGAGCCTCCTTTTTTCCTCTTTACTTAATAGATAACTTGCGTAATCCCTCTTGAAAAGCCGGAATGCGATTGGTTAAGTCCCAAATCAGGTTATTCTCATAATTGGCAATCATCATCAGATTAAACCCCAAATCCAAGCCCAAGCTATAAGGCGATACCCAACCCGTCGTGGCATTAAAGCTCGATCGTAATCCATAGGGACTATTCAACCTCGCTATCGTCGCATAATAGCTCATCGCCTTGAATGTTGCCTCATCATCAAAGACAATCGATGCCACCACCGCGCCTGTTGGTAAGGTGCCATCATTCTGATGAGCAGTATCGTCAAAGCCCGTGGGAGGAAACCCCATCAAACCGCTATAGCCACCCTCAATGTCGCCAGCGCTCTGCCCAAAGCCGATATCCCAGCCCTTGTACAAATGCGCATTATCGCGACTATACGCAATGGTAGTTTTTGTCGCCAAGACCGAATTCTCAAACCAATCCACCCCATCGGCGTCGCGCTTATTTCTAAAATCGACATACGCATGGCTAAACTGATGCGTAAAGTGGGAACCAAACCAAGAGTGAATAAACGGTTCATTCTCCCCATAAGCGCGCTCGTTGCGGATAAAGGTCGTGTACACAATCGGGTCGATAGGATGCGTAGGACTGGCCACGCCCAAAACATAGAGAATCAACTGTTCAGCATAAAAATCCCACGCACCCATAAAACCACTCTCGGGACTATAGGCCATGTAGAACATATCGCGCTCTTTGTTAATAAACCAATCCCAATTGACTTGCCCATAAAGCTCTTGCGCCAAGTCGGCCACCGCTCCACCAAAATACTCCCCAGCAATCAACGCGCCCGCCACCAAAAAGGAGGTATCAATATTAGAAATCTCCGAATTCCACTCGCGCTCACCCGTATCAATATGGACAAAGTGAAAGTACCACCCCTCCACGCGAGGCATCACCATGACACTACGGATGATCTTCTCTGCCTTATCCTTGGCCTCATCAAAAGCGATATACCCTGCATCGGCACCCACCACCAGCGCCGTCAAACCCAGCCCTGTCGTGGCAATACTGGCGATAATTTCATCACCACCCTTCGCCTTCGCCCGATCTAACACCAATCCATAGCCTGCACTACTCTCGTCCCAATTGGTAAAATCCTCAAAATAGCGAAAATTTCCTCGCTTCTCCTCGCGTAATAAAGGATGAAGCGTACTCACCCGATCACTTATTAAGAGATCCTCACTGCTAGAATGAGAATCATCCTTCGCACCACAGCTTACAAACAGGGCAACGCCTAGCCCGAATATCCACAATTTTTTCATCACCTTCTCCTTGATAAATATCAAAATAAAATAACCATTTAAATATTTAGTTATTATTATCAATCTCTCGCACAACACGTGCAGGATTACCCACCACCAGCATGTTCGCCGGTACCGACTTTGTAACCACACTGCCTGCACCCACCACGCAATTCTTCCCTAAGGTAACCCCCGGTAAAATCACACTCCCGGCACCAATCCAGACATTATCTTCGATGGTGATAGGAAAAGCATACTCTAGCCCACTCATACGCGTCTTGGCATCGAGGGGATGCGTCGCGGTGTGAAGCCCCACATTAGGTGCGATCATCACATTGTCGCCAATCGTAATCGGCGCACCATCCAGCATGACACAGCCACTATTGGCAAAAAAGTTGCTCCCCACCCGAATATTATGCCCATAATCACAATAAAAGGGCGCAACCAGATAGGTCTTCGCATCTGCCTTGGCAAGAAGCGTTTCTAAAATCGGTAACTGCGGTAACTCTGGCGATTGATGGTTTAATTGATGCAACTTCGCCTTACATTGCGCCCGCCCCTCGATCAATGCAGGATCGTTAGGGTCGTACAGCTCGCCATCGGCAATCTTCTGCCATTGACTCTTCATTTTGTCCTCCTTTTACTCCTCAACCAAAGAAAAATTAACCTTACGCGCATCATCGGCGCTAGAAGCACCAATAAAGAGCGTAAAGTCGCCCGACTCGCTGGCATAATGACCGCGATTATCATAAAAACGCAACATCGCTTCGCTAATCTCAAAATTCAGCTCTTGACTCATCCCAGCCTCTAGCTCAATCTTGACAAATCCCTTCAACTCCTTCATCGGACGTACGACGCGACCAAAGAGATCGGTAAGATAGAGCTGAACCACCTCCTTACCACGATGCTCTCCTTGATTCGTAACCGTTACACGTGCTGTAATCGATCTATTCTTATCTAAAGTATTACTGCTTAAGGTGATATCGCTGTAGTGGAACGGACTGTAACCAATGCCGTAACCAAAGGGATAGAGCGCCGAGATGCGTTCGTCGATGTAGTTGGAGCGATAAATTTCAAATTGATCCTCCGAAGGTCGCCCCGTTTTGAACGCATTATAGTAGAGCGGAAGTTGCCCGACACTGCGCGGAAAGCTCATGGGTAGTTTTCCCGATGGATTATTCTGCCCAATAAGCGTACGCGCGATAGCGTTACCTGCCTCACTACCCAAGAACCACGTAATCAGGATCGCATCAACATCCTCCACAATCGCACTTAAATCGAGCGGGCGCCCCGTACTTATCAATGCGACAATCGGCGTACCCGTCGCCTTTACCGCAGTAATCAGCTTCAGTTGCGTATCGGAGAGACCAATTACCGTGCGACTCTTCGCCTCACCGCTCATGCTAGCCTCTTCGCCCAGTGCCAACACCACCACATCGGCACGTGAAGCCATCGCCACCGCGCCAGCAAGGTCTAGCTCATCCGCCCAACTTACCGCATCCATCACCTCTATCTGAGGAAAGAGCGCTCGCATGCCCGCCTCAATCGTAACTGCCTCCTCGGGCAAGACACCACAATTCCATGCACCAACCAGATCGTGCGTGGTTGCCTTAGGGCCAATTAGCGCGATCTTTTGCGTTGCCTGAAGGGGCAAAATGTCCGCATCATTCTTTAACATCACGATCGACTCTTGCGCTTGTTCTAAAGAGACTTTACGGTGTTCCGCAGAGAGCAAGACCGTCGACTCTAACGCCTCATCTGCATCGCGATAAGGATTTTCAAAGAGTCCCAACTCATTCTTTAACGTTAAAATACGAAGCACCGCATGATCGATCTGCTCTTCTTTAATTTTTCCTTCCGATACTAAGGTTGAAAGATGCTGGGGATAGCAACTTGAACACATCTCGATATCTAATGTTGCCTCTATCGCGCGATGAGCAGCCTCTTTCTTATCCTGACACTGGCCATGTACCACCGCCTCCCAAAGCGCCCCCCAATCAGAAATCAACAAGCCATCAAAACCCCATTCCTCGCGCAGTAAATCCTTCATTAACCAATCGTTCACCGTGGCAGGCACGCCGTCAATCGTGTTAAAAGCGCTCATCACCATCTTTGCACCCGCATCGATTGCCACCTTATACGCCGGTAGATAATACTCGCGCAACATCCACCTCGACATATCGACCGTATTATAATCGCGCCCCGCCTCCGCTGCCCCATAAGCGGCAAAGTGCTTAACACAGGCAGCAATACGATATTTTTCTAACGCCTTGCCCTGGTAACCCTCCACAAATGCCTTGGCAAATGCACTATTAAGATAGCCATCCTCCCCGGTGCTCTCCATCACGCGTCCCCAACGTGCATCGCGCACCAAATCAACCATCGGGGAGAAGGTTAAGTGAATGCCCGAGACCGCCGATTCATAGGCAGCGATCCGCGCCGACTCGCGCGCTAAATCTACGTTCCATGAAGCACCCATCGCCAAGGGAATGGGAAACCCCGTCCGTAAACCGTGGATCACATCATGCATAAAGAGCAAAGGAATTTTTAAGCGACTCTTCGCCAAGTACTCCTGCTGAATACGTTTAAGGCGTTTCGCCCCCATAATTCCTAATGTCGATCCCGCGCTCTCCACCGTAGCTTGATCAATACCAAGCTCGTTCATTGGGCCAGTAATCTCGCCACTCTCATCGAAAAAACTTGGCGGTAACTGCAACATCTGCGCCACTTTCTCTGCTAGCGTCATCTGCTTCAACAAATCAATTAATGCCTCTTGCGTCATCACTATACTCCTTTGTGATAAGTAAAAATTTCTCCCCACCCTTTCTTATTCACGCGATTTATACCAAAGAAAAATCAATCTTACGCGCATCGTCATCGCTGGAGGTACCAATAAAGAGCGTAAAATCGCCTGCGTCGCTGGAAAAACTCTCGTCGGCATGGTAGTAGCGAAGCATCTCTTCGTTAATCGTAAAGTGAAGCTCCTTGCTCTCGCCCACGGCTAAGAAGATCTTCTGAAAGCCTTTAAGCTCCTTGACTGGTCGCGATACGCTCGCCACACAGTCGCGGATGTAGAGTTGTACCACCTCTTTACCTGCAAAATTCCCCGTATTGGTAACGGTTAGGCTCGCGGTAATTGACTCTCCCTTGCTAAATGCTGCCTTACTCAACGTGATATCGCTATAAGCAAAAGTCGTATAACTCAAACCAAAGCCAAAGGGATAGCGTGGAGCATTGGGAATATCGAGATATTTCGAGAGGTAATCCTCCGAGTAGCCCACCACCGGCGCGAAATTCTTAAGCGGTCTACCCGTATTCAGTGCATTATAGTAGACGGGAATCTGCCCTACGCTGTGAGGAAAAGTCATGCTCAATTTACCCGATGGAACACTCATCCCCATCAGCGTCTTGGCGATCGCCTTAGCCGCCTGTGTGCCAGCATGCCAACAGACCATCAGCGCATCGACATGCTCTATCACTCCATGCAGATCGAGTGGGCGCCCATTCATCACCAGCGCAATCATAGGTTTGTTTAATTGCTTGAGTGCCGTAATCAATCTTAACTGCATATCTGTCAATGTGATATCTGCTTTCGATCGCGCCTCACCACTAAACGATCGCTTCTCGCCAATCGCAAGGATAATCACATCCACATCCTTCGCTTGTGCCACCGCATCGGCAATACCGATATCCTCATCCATCGTTGTAGCCTCTACCGTCTTCATATTAGGGAAGTAAGGTAAGAGCGCCTCCTCGATAGTAGGTGTCTCGCGCTTATCGCCCTTCCAACACCACGCGCCAATATGATCGCGCGCCGTTGCTTTAGGACCAATCAAAATGACTTTTTTCTCTTTAGATAGTGGCAAAATGTTCGACTCATTCTTTAGCAACACCAACGATTCCTCCGCCTGTGCCAACGCCACCGCTTGATGTTCGGCGCTAAAATGAAGCTTGCTCTCCAGCTCAACATTTGCTCCACGATAAGGATTCTCAAAGAGCCCTAACTCATTCTTTAAGGTAAGCACGCGCATCACTGCCTCGTCGATATCCGCCAAGCGCACCTTGCCAGCATCCACCAACTGCGCCAAGTATTTTACATAACTGGGCGAACTCATCTCGATATCCAATCCCGCGTTCAACCCAAGTTCTGCGACATCTTTCAGATCGCTCGCCAGACCATGGTTAACCACCTCCGCCAACGAAGTGTAATCTGAAATGACCGTGCCCTCAAAGTGCCACTCTTTGCGCAAAAGATCGCGCAGTAACCAACGATTCACCGTGGCAGGCACGCCCTCCACCGTGTTAAACGAGGTCATAATCAACTTAACTCCCGCGTCGATCGCTGCCTTGTACGCAGGAAGATATTGGTTGCGCAACATCAAACGCGACATATCAACCGTATTATAATCGCGCCCCGCCTCGGCTGCGCCATAAGCAGCAAAGTGCTTGACACACGCTGCCACCCGACCACTCTCCAGATGCTCCCCTTGAAACCCACGCACCATCGCTTGGGCAAACATTTCATTAAGATAAGAATCCTCCCCCGTACTCTCCATCACGCGTCCCCACCGGGGATCGCGCACCAAGTCGACCATCGGAGCAAAGGTAACATGCACGCCCGCAACATCCGCCTCCGCAGCAGCCACGCGCGCACTCTCCTGTGCCAACTCCAGATTCCACGATGCACCCATCGCCAATGGAATCGGAAAAATTGTGCGATAACCGTGCACCACATCTGCCATAAAGAGTAACGGAATTTTTAGGCGACTCTTCGCCAAGTACTCTTTCTGTACGCGCATCACCTCGGCTGCCCCAGAAATGCCCAACGTCGAACCACACTGATGGACAATCTCCTCGCTAATGCCTAACTCGGCGATCGGCCCAGTAATCTCGCCATCATTTGAGTAAAAGTGTCCGGGTAATTGCGTCAACTGCCCAATTTTCTCCGCCAAGGTCATCTGCGTAAAAAGCGCTTTAATTTCAGCTTGTGTCATCTCTTTATCTCCTAGAAAAACGTTTTTCTTTTAGCAATTTTTTCATGATATATATCTATATTTTACACACTAAATCCATGATGCTCCCGAAACCAAATAGGTATCGATTTCTAAAGAGATGGACTCTTTACCCGCAAGCAGGTCGAGAAGACTCTTGCCTGCCTGATATCCCCAAAAGCGTCGATCGTACCCAATGCTCGCCAAGGAGGGCTGGAGGTATTGATTAATTTGTAGACCATCAAACCCAATCAATACGGCATCTTCCCCAAAAAAGAGGCTCTGTTCGCGCATGTATTCATAAACGCCCAA
Organism: Entomospira culicis; assembly: GCF_028748145.1. Taxonomy (NCBI): domain Bacteria; kingdom Pseudomonadati; phylum Spirochaetota; class Spirochaetia; order Spirochaetales; family Spirochaetaceae; genus Entomospira; species Entomospira culicis. The sequence continues at coordinate 854,656 of NZ_CP118181.1, forward strand.
CGCCATATTGTCGTTAAAGGCAAAGATCACTTTGAGACCAGAAGAAACTTTGCCGAAGATCTCTTTTGCGACAAGGTATCCACTCTCTTTAGAGAAATTCCCCTCATACCAATCTACAGCTAACGCGTGCTCTCTGCTCAAATTTTCTATAGCAAGCCGTCGCTGATCACCATCGTAATTGCCCAAAGGTCCTGTAATGCAAATGAAACGTTCCGTTTCGAGTTTCATTAAATCTTGCCAGACAAACCCACAGCCCTGCGCATTATTTAAGCATATTTGCGAAACACTAGCGTGAGGAAAAGGGCGATCCAACACCACAATCTTCTTGCCACGCTCGACTAAACGCAAAATCATTTCATTGGAAAATTGCCCATCTAAAATAATAAGACCATCAAAAAGCCCCTCACTAAGCACCCGTTGCGCCCCCGATCCATGGCAGATCATTAGCTCCAAACCCGCCTCACGCAGACTACTCTCTACACCCATAATTAAATCGCTGTAAAATTCGCCATCAAAGCTTGCAAGTAAGAGCGCAATCACTCCCGTCTGCTGACGCTTGAGGCTCTTCGCCACAAAACTAGGCTGATAGTGGTGCCGACGCGCAATCGCCAAGACACGCTCGCGCGTAGCCGTGGAGAGGTTGCCCGTATTATTCAGCGCACAAGAGACGGTCGAGATAGCAACCCCCGCCTCTTGCGCAATTGCCTTGATGCCCACTAACGCCTTCTCTTTCATCTGCATTAATCTCGCATCGTGATGTGATGGATAATAGAACTGCCGTCGCTGGCCATAAAGAGGTGCAAGTAGTGCTTATCTACATAGAATTTAGTGAGAGATCCAGCGGTCACGGGCCAGGCACTCTCCACTTTTACGAGGATTTCTTGCCCAGCTAGTTGTAAGTGAACAATCTGCTCGGCACCTAAGAGTTCAACAAAATCGATCTTTCCCTCAAAGGTAACGATATCATCGAGATTAGCATCAGCATTGAGTGTCAGTTTGATATCTTCTGGACGAATACCCAACTGCATGGAAGTCTCGCTAGGCATGGCATCTTTGATGATCTTCATCACCTCGCTCTCCAAAGAGATGGAGAGATCGCCCACCTGCATGCCATCGGCTTGGAGAGTTGCTGGGAGAATGTTCATCGCCGGAGAGCCGATAAATCCTGCGACAAAGGTGTTGGCCGGACGGTGATAAATCTCCCAAGGCGTGCCGATCTGCTGAATCACGCCGTCCTTCATGAGGACAATACGATTGGCCATGGTCATCGCTTCGACCTGATCGTGCGTGACATAAATAGTGGTCGTCTTGAGACGATCATGCAATTTGATCAACTCCGATCGCATCGCGACACGCAGCTTGGCATCCAAATTACTCAACGGCTCGTCCATTAAGAAGATCTTGGCATCGCGCACCATCGCCCGCCCCAACGCCACACGTTGTCGCTGACCGCCCGAGAGATCCTTAGGCTTGCGCTTGAGATATTCCGTGAGCGCGAGGATTTCGGCAGCATTTTGTACGCGTTTTTCGATCTCATCCTTAGGAACTTTGCGTAACTTGAGCGCGAAGGCCATATTTTCATAGACATTCATGTGAGGATAGAGCGCGTAACTTTGAAAGACCATTGCGATATCACGATCCTTGGGTTCTTTATCGTTAATGCGGACATCGTCGATGTAGAGATCGCCCGAAGTGATCTCTTCTAGCCCCGCCAGCATGCGCAGAGTGGTCGACTTTCCACAACCCGAAGGCCCGACAAAGACGATAAATTCACCATCTTTGACCGCTAAATTGAAATCCTTTACCGCCGGCAACTCGCCATTGGGATACTTTTTATAAATATGCTCAAATCTAATACTACCCATTTTTTTCACCCTCTCCCTCTAAGAAAAACGATTCTCTTACTATTATTATTTCATGGAAGAGAGCCGTTGTCAAGCATTTTTTTAATCTTTGCCATCTTTTTATCGTATAGGTAGTTATTCCAAAAGAGGAGCGTAATCAGTAATAGAATAAAAGCAAAGCCAAGGAAAGGGAAAAGGGATCGATCATCTTCTATAAATAATTGATAAGAGCGATTTTTAGGATTTTTATAAATTTTGGAGTGATGAATTTCTATGAGTACATCGCTCGCTAACGCTGTGGGGTGATAGACAACTGGTACATAGTGAGAGTATTTATTATTAGGAGCAGCGCGCCCTAATGTCATGGCACGGCGCATAAAGATCTTCTCGCCAGTAAAGGTATAGAGTTCCATGCGAAAGATTCGATGCCAATCGGCTAGTAACGTATCTGTCAAAAGATCTAATTTTTTCTTATCTTCATAAATAAGAATAAAATAATCCTCATTAATCCACACCGCTTGCACCAAATCTTTCTGCTCAATATCAAACGAAACATTGCGGATGTTCCGTGTATCTAAGTGTAAGAATGCCAACCCATTATCCTGCGTGTATACCCCAAGATAACCCTGACTCAAGCTAAATTGATGCTCTTTCATCAGGTGCTTAGCAACAAGGTGATAGGGAAAATCTTGCCATGTTTGCGTGGTTCTATCGTATAAATAAAGTTGATTTTTATGCAGAATGAAGATCCGTTGGAGATCCTCCTGATAAAAAAATGCCAGCGAAGCCACCGTTGGTGGAGTCTCCTCAAACCAAGGCAACGTAAAGGTCTCAAGCACCACCTCTTCGCGTGCATCATAAATAAAGAGATGCAACTCCCCCTCACGCATCGTTGCCAAGAGCCAGCGCTCCATCGAGAGCAACTGTACCATCGGCGTATCGGGTACCGCAAAGATCGCCTGCTCGCCACCTTCTAAGTCGACAACTACCCGCTCTTCGCCACGCTGATACATAAGATAACGCTGGTACGCCGTATCCCAAAGATAACGCTCCTCAAATTTATGTCTAATTAGATTAAGCCTCTCCCTACCCTTAATCTCGAAGTCCTGTTGCGTGGCTTCGGCTAGGTTGAACATCCGCAAATCAAAGGGAAAGGACATACTCTCTCTGCCTATCGAGAGGAGATAGCCTTCTATCGGCGCACCCCGATGCGTCAAACGACCCACGCCATAACGTAATGCTGGCAAAATAACCCACCAGCAGAAGAGTACCGTAAAAACCCAGCGCCAACGAAAAAAATTCCTTACCTTTAATCTCATTCTCTCGCTCCCAAAAAAATTATAGCTTAAAATCTATAATAAGACAAGTCCTTCAAAAAAGAGAAGAGAGAGAAGAACACTCAAAGCCATAACAATTTTCCCTGAAAATAACTACATTATAAGTGTTATTACTGAATCTTTTAGAAAATTAATTATTGATATAAATATTTAATTATTTTGTCTTTTATGGATAATTTTTCATAAAAAATAAGAAATAAAATAAAATAATCACAAAATTTGTAAAATTCTTAATTTTATTATACGTCAAATAGTATTGATTATTTTCCTAAAAAATGCTAAAGTTTGAATAACTTTAATGACAAGGAGAAGTTTATTTATGTCTACTAGCCAAGAAGCTACAAGCGCTCCCCCAACCTCTCGCATTTCGCGTTCGCGCGCGCCAAAAAAACCAAAAAAGAGTCAGATTCCTTTTGGTATTTTGCTCGTGGGTGTACTCATTGCTTTGGGGATCTTTTTTCAAGGAAAATCTTCTGAATTAGCCACGTACTGGGTCTTTGGCTTGGCTTTCGGTTACATTTTACAACGATCCCGATTCTGCTTTACCGCCTCTTTTCGCGATCCATGTATTAGTGGGGGTACCTCTATTACCCGTGCGGTTCTCGTTGCTATCGCTATTACATCGATTGGATTTGCAGGCATCAAGATTGGTGCAGGTGGTGCGTTAGACATGGCAGGAGTCAACCCGATTGGTCTTCCCATGATGGTCGGTGGCGTTGTCTTTGGCATTGGGATGGTTATCGCCGGTGGCTGTGCTTCGGGTACCGTCATGCGTGTGGGCGAAGGCTTTGTTATGCAGATGCTTTCGCTCTTCTTCTTCGTGGTTGGTTCGCTCTGGGGCGCACACGATATGGGCGCATTCTGGGACAAATTCAACGTCAATGCCCCGCGTATCTATCTACCTCATGCGGTAGGCTGGTTCTGGGCGGTGGTGATTCAATTTGGTATCATTTTGATGATATATATGGCTGCTGTAAAGTGGCAAGAAAAAAAGTTAGGCAGTAGAGAGTAACGAAAGGAGAGAATCATGCAAGAACATGAACTAGACTGTATGGGCGAGGCTTGTCCTGTGCCGCTTATCAAGACGCAAAAAAAGATGGAAGGTATGGCTGTAGGCGATGTGCTTATTGTTCATATTGACCACAGCTGTGCGGTAAAAAATGTGCCAGAATGGGCACGTACCCAAGGCTACAACGTCGAGATTGACGATGTGGACGATGGCGAATGGGACATCGTCATTGAGAAGACGAAATAGTTCTTCTTAACGCAAATAAAGAGGGAGGGTATCTTAAGGATTATCCTCCTTCCTCCAAAAACCTAACGATAGGAGTACGTTACACGATGAATAATTTTTTTAAGAACCTTGCCAAGAATGAATTTTACAAGAAGCTACTCTCTGAGCCTCTTACTTATGTTGCTGGAGCCGTCTTATTGAGTCTCTTTCAGATTGCGCACTTTGCCATTTTTAAAAGTGGCTGGGGTGTTACCGGTGCATTTGCCAACTGGGGTGCATGGTTGTTTCAACTGGTGGGTGGGGATGTTTCGGATTGGGGATATTTTGCCTCTGCCTCACGTCAAAAGACGCTAGAAGGTGGCTTTCTCAACGACGGCGGTAGTATCCGTAACTTAGGCATCATGTTTGGAGCACTCCTCTCTACCCTACTTGCTTCTCAATTTAAACTCAAGCAAATTAAGGCACTTCGTCAAGTGGTGGCTGCCATTCTTGGTGGTCTCATGATGGGTTATGGCGCGCGTCTTGCCAACGGGTGTAATATTGGGGCGCTCTTTACCGCACTGGGATCTTGGTCGCTCTCTGGCTGGGTTTTCGCCGCTTTTATGTTGGTTGGCGCCTATATTGGTAGCAAATTGCTCACCAAATTCTTCATGTAATAGACGTTTAAAAGAGGATTGATAAAAAATGGATAAAAAAGTTGAACATTATGATGTGATCATCATTGGTGGTGGCGCGGCGGGTCTTACCGCCGGCATTTACTGTGGACGAGCAAGGCTAAATACGCTCTTAATTGAGAAATCGCTGATGGGTGGCTTGGCTACTTACACCAGCGAGATCGAAAATTACCCAGGGTTTCCCGATGGCACCGATGGGCATGAGTTGATGGATCTCTTCCATCGGCAAGCCAAAAAATTCGGGGTTAAATTCAAAGGAACAGCCGTCCAATCGGTTGACTTCTCTGGCGAAGAAAAAATTGTAGAGACCTTCCGTAATCGCTTTGTCGCTAAAGCCGTCATCCTAACCACGGGTGGAAAACCGCGCCTAACGGGCGCGCTCAATGAAGATATCTTTTTATATGATAAGGGAATATCTTTTTGTGCTACCTGCGATGCGGCTGCCAATACCGACAAGACGGTCATGGTGGTGGGCAGTGGGGATTCAGCCATTGAAGAGGGCATTTTCCTCACCAAGTTTGCTACCAAAGTTATCGTTAGCGTGATGCACGATGAGGGCATTATGGATTGCAACGAGATCGCCAAGGCTGCCGCGATGAGTAATCCCAAAATGGAATTTATCTGGAATAGCACCGTCCATGCCTATGAGGGCAAGGAGCGCCTTGAGACTGTCGTGCTGAAAAACACCAAGACACAAGAGCTCATTCCCACGCCTGTCGATAGTTGCTTTCTCTTTATCGGCTATCTGCCTAACACTGAACTATTTAAGGATAAAATTGCGCTCACTCCCCGTGGAAATATCTTGGTAAATGACCGCATGGAGACCAATGTTGCGGGGGTCTTTGCAGCAGGTGATGTCTGTGAAAAATTCCTCAAACAAGTGGCTACGGCTGTAGGGGATGGCGCAATCGCTGGCTACTCTTGCGAAAAATATCTCGCAGAAGGGGAGGTTTATGAAGAGCAGATCCTCAACCATGGTAAACCATCATTGGTCTATCTCTACAACGGTGCTGATGCCACCAGCCGATCGTATTTACAACTGATGGAAGCATTTGGCGCCAAGCAACCTAACATCCGTGTAACCTGCGTAGACACCTACAAATCGGATGGCTTAGCCCGACGCTTAGGCGCAAAGGATCTCCCAGCAATCTACTATTTAGAAGAGAATAAAATCAAGCATTTCAGTCAAGATATCTCCAGCTCTACACTAGAGAATATCATTCAATAAGATGCAAAAGGAGTCGAGTTATGGCTCCTTTTTTTTCACTTTTATCCAAAACCCTCTAGCTTTTTTTTATTAATTGGCTTATACTATAGAGGAATCTTACATTGAAAAAGAGGTATGCTATGCACGTGGTCTCCTTTAATTTACGCTACGACACGCCCAATGATGGGCAGCATCAATTTAAATACAGAAAAGAGCTAATCCTGCGTACCATCTTACAAAAAGCACCCGATATCATCGCCTTTCAAGAGGTCTTACCCCATGTGGTTCTCTGGCTTAAAGAGCACCTTGTTGATTATTATATCCTCGGATCTGGTCGCGAGGTTGATCTTAGTGGCGAACAAACTTGTGTTGCCTATCGTAAAGATCGATTCAACCTTATTAAAATGGAGATCTTTTGGCTCTCTCCTACGCCAGAAATTCCTGCAAGTCGCTTTCCTGGGCAGAGCGAGTGTTGCCCACGTACCTGTACGCTCCTCTATCTTCAAGAGCTCGAAAGTAAGAAAATCTTCCGTCTTTACAATGTTCACTTGGAGCACAACGTAGAGAACGTACGCCTAGAATCGATTGCTTTAATTAAATCTCGCATTAAACTAGACAACTATCTCGGCAACCATCCTGCGATCCTGCTAGGCGACTTTAACACCACGCCCGATAGCATCGAGGTAGAACTTCTCACCAGCGATAATTTTCTTGTTGATGCTACAGCGAATCTGGGTATCACCTACCACGAGTTTCACACCCTTGGTAATCCTATCAAAATTGACTATATCTTCATTGATCCGAACCTCATCTTCACAAAACCCGAGCGTTGGATCGAACAAGGCGATGGCACCTCCCTCTCCGATCACTACCCGGTAAGTGTCCACATTGATCTGAACTATTAACCCCAATAGAGAGAGCCCATGTAACTCTCTCAAAAATATTTGAATAAAAAAAACCCCCACTGCAAGAAGATTATTCCGAACTTGCAGAGCGCGCTCGTTTTTAGCTAAGGGCGTGAGTCTATTACCTCGATAGGTATAACCTAAGTGGGCTAAGCGTGCCATCAATAAAAAAATCGGGATTAAACTCAATATGAGATGTTTTTTTGTCTTTATCATACAATTTCTGATAAAGAGTATAAATTAAAAAGAAAATAAAGAATAGCCCCGCAACGCCCATCACCTGCAGAACAATTTCCGATGCGTTATCGTGCATAAAATACCTCACGGAAGAGAGTAACGGTGGTGCTATACAGCTCAAAGCCAATCACAATATGGAAAATCCAAAAGAGAAAGCCGACAACCATCAACACCACACCCACCAGATAGCGCGTAATAGCAGAAGGCATCGCCTCTAAGGTTGCCTTGGCGTACCTACCCTTAGACCAAAAGAGGGCATATAAATTTTGCGGAACAAGATAAAAATTGATCACGCCAAGTAAACTAAAGAGATAAAATCCCCCGCTAACATATGTAAGTTCTTCTAACATCTGATTATCCTCTATACATAAAAGATATTACTTAATTTATTTATTGCATATTAGAAGCATATGGTAAGTTATGTTCTTCATTTTCCCTAATCATCTGGGGATTCATTAAAAAATTACCCTCCTTATCATAGACATTATAGTTTTCATCATGCGCAAATCCATCTACTTTATCAAAAATAAAACTGGTTATCGACAAATCCTTTGACCAACGATTAAATATACTAAATTTAAAATTTTCTAGTCTCAGACGCGCTTTAATCTCATTAGGACTTTCAGCGCGTACATCATTATCATCTACTAAGTCATAAAATACCCAAGAAATATACGGAAGAACAGAACCATATACAAGAATATCTTCTGGACTTTCTGCATTAGGTACATAAATTGTTGGACCTTCGTAAACTACAAGTGTTGATAAACTAGGAAGCGTACCATGTTCACTCACCTCCACGCGTTCTTTACTTAAAAAATGAAAAATCAAGCGATACTCATCATCATAATAAGAGCCAATAACAAGGGTATTATTAGCTAAATCTATCTCTAATTTACTCATGTCTAAATCCATTACTTTACCAAAATACTTTGTTATAAACATGGAAGTTGGGGTTAATAAATAGCGTACCACAAAACCGTAACTATACTCCTCAAAGTACGCAGAGGTATTCCATAACCAAGCATAATCATTAATCTCTTTACTAGGTGCATCCACCCAAAGCCAACTGCCCTGCAGGGCGAGCAACATCTCATCCTCATTGAGGAAAATTTGTCCCTCTGTCATGGAGGTATCTACAACAATAGTCTCTGCTTTATCAACTACCATCTCTATAGGTTTGATCTCCTCTTTAACTTGTTCATTTACAACTCTTTTTTGACAACCGATCAATAAAACCATCAACCCAAAAACCCAATAAATACGACTTCTTTTCATCTTCTCCTCCTCACATGATAATATATCGGCATGAATAAAACTTATTATTATTTATTTACTAACCAATATTCCTTTTGCATGTTTTATCTCCAAATTTTGTGCCAAGCCGGCGCCGAAAAGCAATAACCAGTATCATACCATTGAGCGCAATGAGATGCAACGCGATTCTTCTATAGTGCCTGCCTTTTTCGTTACTATAGATGGAACTTAGCTGGGTGAGACGCTCCTGCCAAGCATGGGTAATATCGCTGGGTAGTTCTGACCCACGCAAGAGGAAAAGTTCGAGACTCTCTTGTCGTTTTGCCTCTTCTCGCGATATCACCTTGAGTGCGCGTGTATCTTCTCTTTCCTTAAATAGAATGTAAGCTAGGATTAAACAGAGACCGCCCAGTAAAATCAGTATTCTACTCTTTTTCATGATATACCCCTTCTCTCAACATACTATTGATCGTGCCTATGGCCAAGAATCATACCATCACTCTGGCGAAGACGAAGGTAAGGCACGCCACCGTCCATGCCTGTGGGTAAACTACCACGAATCAGCCAGATTTTTGCTTGCTGGCTAGCACGAAACGGTTCTTGGTTGAGTACGCGTTGACCATAAACATCCACCCAAATTAATCTAGCAACGGCTAACGCCAACGGTTGATCATAGAGGTAGCCATCGCGTTTTACCTGCGCCTCGTACTCGCTCCCCTCTAACACCGCCATCCGCAAGATACGCGCGTCATGGCTATGCAGTTGTAGCATCTCGAAGCCTTCGTAGTAAAAAAACCAGATCTCCTCGTCCATATCGAGAATCACTTCAAAGGTATCTGGGTCATCCTCATTCTCAATAGCCATACCAAAATGACGCAAGTACAACAGCGCTAGCTCCTTAGCCACCACATCTTTTTCTAAGCGATAGGGATGGTAGGTATCTTGCGCAAATATACCCATACTAACCATTACCACTAAAAATAAACATAAAATCTTTTTCATTCCTCTCCCCTTACACCCTCTCCCTTTACATTATAATATAGCGTGAATAGAAAATGATGCTCACCATCTAGGCAAGCATCAATATCATCGATCTTTTTTATGAATGTGACGTTAGAACTGGCAATGTTTTACGGTGCGTGGAAACGGAATCACGTCGCGGATATTGCTCATGCCCGTTACCCACATCACAAAGCGCTCTAGTCCCAAGCCAAAGCCCGAGTGTGGCACGCTTCCGTACTTACGCAAATCAAGATACCAGCCATACTCCTCTACATCAAGCCCCACGGCGATCATGCGCTCTTTGAGAAGATCGTAATTGTCCTCACGCTCACTACCACCGATAATCTCCCCAATACCCGGTACTAAGATATCCATGCCACGCACCGTTTTCCCATCGTCGTTGAGCTTCATGTAAAAACTTTTAATCTCTTTGGGGTAATCGGTAACCATGACGGGTCCGCGAATATGCTCTTCGGTGAGATAGCGTTCGTGTTCGCTCTTGAGGTCTATCCCCCATTCAACAGGATGCTCAAAGACCTTACCGTGATTGGCAATCGCATTTTTTAAGACATCAATCGCTTGGGTGTAGGTCATGTGGCTAAAGTTTGAGGTAGCCACTGTGCGTAAATTCTCGATGAGTCCGGGTTTAATCCGCTCGTTGAAAAACTCAAGCTCTTGCGGACACTTTTCTAAGACAGCATTAATCAGATAGCGCAAGAAATCTTGGGAAATCGCCATCAATTCATCTAATTGATAGAAGGCCATTTCAGGTTCAATCATCCAAAATTCGGCAGCATGGCGTACGGTGTTACTATTTTCGGCGCGAAAGGTGGGGCCAAAAGTATAAACCTGCCCCAAGCCAATGCAGTAGCTCTCTACCGCCAGTTGACCACTCACCGTAAGATGCGTTTTACAGCCAAAAAAGTCGCGACTATAATCAACCTCACCAGCGCCTTTTTTATCCATATCGATAGTCGTTACTTGGAACATATCCCCCGCCCCTTCGGCATCACTACTGGTGATAATGGGGGTGTGAATATAGACAAAGTCTCGCTCCTGAAAGAATTGATGGATAGCAAAGCTCACCACATTGCGCACCCGCATTACTGCGCCAATAGTATTGGTACGCGATCGCAAGTGAGAAATTTCTCGCAAAAATTCTAGGGAGTGGCGCTTTTTTTGCAATGGATAGTCATTTGGCGCACTACCCAACACCGAAATAAAGCTTGCTAAAATCTCTATCTCCTGCCCACTACCCACACTCGCAGTGACCTTGCCCTTCACCTTAATGGACGCACCCGTACTCACCTCACGTAAGGTATCATTATAAGAGAAGTTATTTTTATCCACGACTATCTGTAAATTCCCCATCATCGATCCATCATTAAGCTCAATAAACGAAAGCTCTTTTGCATCGCGCATACTGCGCACCCAGCCAGCAACAATCACCTCACTGCCGATAGCTTTGGCGGCAACAACCTCTTTTACACGTAATAGGCGTATCATTTTTCTTCTCCTATACCATTAATTTTCAACGCTAACGCTCTCATTTTACCTAATTCAAATCAATTAATCAAGCCCCTTGACATATCCTTCTCTATACATTATTATGATCTTAGTGAGGATGGTATGCATGTTCAAACCACAGAAAAGTAATCGCCAAAAAGTTCTTCTACTAGGAGTGCTCTTTTTGATTATTATTACGAGCCTTAGCCTTTACTCCAATAAAATGCATAAAGAAAAAATCGTGCGCTTGCCCTTAGAAGATTCGCGATTAGGACTCTTTAGCTACAGCTATGCACCCACCACCCATCAGCATCATCTTGTGGCCGCCAAAGTAGCCTATAAAGAGCTATTTGAACTCACAACACACCAAGAGCGCCGTGATTTTATCGCCTCTTATTTAAAACTTCCACAAGAAAACCTTAGAAAACCCATCGTAGGCGACTTTATTACCGCCCAACGTCTGCTAGAAATTCAACAAGATCTCCAACTCAATGGATTAGATCCAAAAACTTCGGCCTTAGGGCAACTTGCCTTCGCTACGGGGCTGGATCCTCTTAAAATTGAAGACCTTCTGCTCATCACCAAGCATGCGCAAAGCATCGATAATTTAGTAAAACATTACCCAAATCTTGCCTCCGTAGAGTGGGAACTCATTATTCAAAGCCAAGAACTTAGCCAGATATTGCAAGATTTCTCTCGCTAAAATTTATTTCTTGTCTATATAAGGATGTTTTTATGAAAAAAACACTTCTTTCTTTGCTCCAGTCGGCGGTAGACTACTCCGCTGATGCGCTCTTTCTCTATAGAAAAACCGCGCAAGGCTGGAAAGGCGAAACCTTTAAGCAAGTGCAAGAAAAAGCGCTCGCATTCGCCGCATTTTTACGAGGAGAGCTTCACCTAGCCGATAAAGCGAAGGTTGCTATCTTAGCCGAAGGGAGTCCTGAGTGGGCAATCAGCGAGTTAGGAATTTTCCACAATCGCGGTATCGCAGTACCCCTCTCCCTTAAACTCCTCGTTGAGGAGATTCAGTTTCGTATCGATCACTCCGAGAGTCAAGTGATTGCCTGCTCCAAAATGACGATCAATAAGGTTAAAGAGTTAGCGAAAGAAACGCTTAAAAATCTTAAGATCATCTATATAGATGAAGATCGCGGTGTCGTCGACCAAATTGTTGCCGATAAGCAGCTAGCTAAGGAGAATATCTTCTTCTTTGACGATGCCTTGGTCCGAGGTGCGCAATTACTTAGCGATAAGACCTTCGCTCAAGAGCAACAAGCCATTATGGCTCGCGTGGAAGAAGACGATCTTGCGACCATTAGCTACTCCTCTGGTACCACAGGAAACCCCAAAGGTGTCATGCTTAGCCATAAAAACTACTACGTTAACAGTGGGTATCCGGCTGATTATCACTACTTTCCTGCACCAGAGAAATTTACGCTTTTGGTTATCCTGCCCGTCGATCATGCGTTCGCCCATACGGTAGGTATCTATATCGGGATGCTCGAACACGCCCAACTCTACTTTTTGGATGCACGCGGTGGCGCTCCAGGCATGATTCGTGCCATTCCAGAGAACATTCAAGAAGTAAAGCCACATATGCTCATGGTTGTGCCTGCTCTGGCGCAAAATTTCATGAAAAAAATTCTCCAAACCATTGAGTCTCAAGGTAAAGTTCCTAATACCCTCTTTCACTGGGCACTCAACGCTAGCATCGCCTACAACGGGGATCTCTACCATCGCCCCTCGATGCTTACCCGTATGACAACCTTTGTCCCGCGTCTTTTAGGCAACAAAGTGATCTTTCCTAAAATTCGCAAAGCACTACCCATCGATATGCTTCTTGGTGGCGGTGCACTCATCGATCGAAAACTCCAAGAATTCTTCTGGGCAGTTGGCATTCCCTTTTATGTCGGTTATGGGATGACGGAAGCTTCACCTGTCATCTCGGTTACAGGCAGTAAGCCAAAGTCAATGAAGATCGGCTCGGTAGGTAAATTTTTCAAAGCACTCGATGGAAAAATCGTTCGTGAAGATGGCACAACCTGTAATCCCAACGAGGTCGGTGAAATCGTTGTTAAAGGGGAATCCGTCATGCTTGGCTACTACAAAAATCCCACAGCAACCGCCGAAACAGTACGAGATGGCTGGTTACACACCGGCGATCGTGGTTATGTTGATCAGGATGGATTTCTCTTTATCGCGGGACGTGAAAAGGCTCTGCTTATTAGTAAAGAGGGCGAAAAGTATAGTCCAGAAGAGATTGAAGAGGCCATTCAATCCACCGCTACGCTGGTACAACAAGCGATTCTTTATGCCGATCATAGCCCCTATACCTCAGCATTATTAGTCATCAATGAGGAAGCTATTGCTTTACGTATCAAAGAGATGACAGAGAAATCTCTCCTCAAAAAACTCAAGTCTATCGACATTGGTAGCGAACTCAAAGAGCGTATTTCCAAAGTTCGGCATGCACACATTAAGGAGGCCTTCAGCCTCTCTTCCAGTGAAAAGGAAAATTCTATTAATATAGAAGATCTTCTTAAGGAGATTCAGGAAGATGCCTTTGCCTTCCGCACCGATGCAACCTACAAAGATGCCTTCCCGAAGGTTTGGGTACCCAATACATTTGTGCTTGTGGACGAGCCTTTTGAAGTGAATAGTACCATGAAAGTGGTGCGTTTTAAAGTGCTTGAAAAGTACAAAAATGAGATCGATTACATGTACAGCGATGCAGGGAAACAACCCATCAACCAGAAAAATATAGAGCTTTTAACGCAAGTGGTTGCCCGATTAAACGCGAAAGAAGAGGAGAAATAATCTCAAAGGGGGAGGAGAAATTCTCCCCTTTTTGATGCTAAAAAAGTTCTTTTTGACCAACCGACTCTTTTCGGAGTTCTACCCCCAAGCCACGCAACTCACTGCGCCCATTGCCTAAACTTCGCACCTCAATTTTATAATCGATACGTTCTTTTAGCGTCTCGACATGCGAAATTAGCCCGACAATTTTTCCCATATCCTTCAAAGAGACCAACGCATTAAGCACTAAATCCAACGACTCCTGATCTAAAGAACCAAATCCCTCATCCAAAAAGAATGACTCAATCTTCACTTTTTCACTTGCCAAATTCGCCAAGCCAAGCGCCAGTGCCAGACTCAAAATAAATCTCTCCCCACCCGAAAGCGTCTGGGTCTCGCGCCTACGATCACCATCAAAGAGATCGATAACCACCAAGTGCAAGGACTCATCCTCATTACGGGCAAGCTTATAACGATCTTGCATAAAAGAGAGATAGTGGTTTGCCATTAGAATGACCTGCTCAAGCGTTAATGCTTGGGCGAAACTCTTCAGCTTCTTCCCATCAGCCGACCCTATTAAACGATTCATCTCTTGCACTACGGCAAAATCTGCTAAAAATGCGTCATATTCTACCATTAATTGGCGATTTTTCTCTTCACGCGCCATAAAAGCACGCAACTGCTCATCTAATACGCCCTCTTGCCGTATACACTTATGGTATTCAGTAACTATTTGCTCATGGTCTAGCTTATTTTTTTCAAGTAAACGATTTAGCTCTAATAGTATTGTAGCAATCTCACTCGAACAAAAAGAATAATTACTCAAATATTCATATCTATTTTTATAGTTATTTATCTGTTCTTTACATTGCTTAATCCATAAATTCTGTTGCTCACACTTCTCTTGAGCAATGATTCTATCGTGATTCAAAAAATCATGCTGTTGCACAAAGCGTTCTTTTTCTTCTCTTAACTGCGATAAAGATAAGACAATATCCGCCTCTCCATAAAGCATATCAAACGATTGTCGTTGTGCGGATAAGGAGGTGCTATCCTTGGCGATCGCACCACGAAGCTCTTCACATTCACGCATGGTTCTATCGATATTTTCTTGTAGATAGATCGTTTCTTGTTCATTTTGTTCGATTTTTTTTCTACAATGCTCCGCATCTTGTAAGTATTTAAGATAGTGATCATACGCAAGAAAGGTTTCCGTGAGATACTCTTGATAACGCGAATAATCATCTATAAGATTATTGGTTAGAGAAAACTCAACCGAGGAGGCGACCGTATTATGGAATAATTCAGTAAATTCATTGCAAATATCTAAATAATTTTGATATTCATACTCCAAAGAGAGTCCCTTGCTAACCTTATTACGTAGTAACTCACCTCTTTTTTCATGCATAATAATCTCTTGATGCATAGCCTGCATTGTTTCAAAAGAGATCTCTTTAAGTGGCGATGGAAGCTCTTTCCGAAGATCCTCAAGGAGCAAATTTACTGACTGTAGATGTCGATGTAGACTTTCTATGCGCTCTTCTAGTCGAGAAAATTGAGCCTCTAGCGTTTTTTTATGCAATTGCATGTTCGAGATAAATTCTTCTGTCTCATGAAGTTGCCGCTCCATCTCCTGCTTCTTCATTTCATTAAACTCCGGAAGATGCAAGAGCGGTTGCTCACATAAAGGACAAGAATCTTTGTCGAATAAATTTTTCTTATAATCAAAAAATTTAAGACTCATTGAATAACTAAATTGCTCTATCTCTCGCTTTTCTAATAGATGAGATAACTCCCCCAACTCTACAGAAATTTTCTCTTTTTCACACTGATACGCGCTAATTTCTTCTTCAAAAAGAGTGATTTTTTCGCATTCTTGATGATATAAATACGCTTTTTCATGCACTTCAAGCGAATACTCTGGCGCAATCCATCGTGCTAATTGTTCCTTCGCCTCTCGATAATCAGCCCATGCCTCTACTTTTTCTGGCGACAACCACCTCATTTCTGCACTCTGCCATTGCGTAAACATCTTCGTCAAGATCTCTTTACTCACTTGCAGGGCAGATATCTTTTCATGGGTAAAGATGCTCTCTTTGCTAGGCATTTGAGCAGACAAATGGGATAACTCTTGCTCAAGCATCTTTTTTTCCTCTAGTATCCTATCAAACTTAGAATGATACTCGCCTAATAGCTCTTCTCTTTTTTGTTGATTCACTAATTTTTCGGATAATCGTATTTCCTCCTGTGCTATCTGTGATTGCAATGCAATACCAGCGGTTAAATGGTTCTCTTGGAGAGGATAATTATGCTGAAAAATATCGAATTCTTTTAGAAAATGTTGATAATTATGCGTTTTTATCTCCTCTTCTTTCTTCAGAATTGCTAACGCTTGCTGATAATTTTTTAGTTTTTCCTCTTCCTCTGACCAACGTATCAACGTATCTATTTGTGCCGTAAGCTTCTTGCTTTCTTGCTGAAGACTCGCTAAATGTTGCTCTTTCTCTTTACGTATATGCTTGATCCCATTCAGCTCTTCCGTAGGATTCACGATCTCATTATTTGTAGATAATAACTGAAGTTGCTCCTGATAACTCTTGGCTTTCTGCTCTTGCTCTTTAAAGTAGTTATAGGCGTAAATCGAAATCTTCCCGTAAATATAACTGTCGGTAAGATATTCAAGAATATTCGCACGTTCATGCGCATCTGCGGTTAAGAAGGCCGCAAATTCACCCTGCGCAAGAAGAATACTCTGACGAAATTGCGCAAATGTCATGCCGACAATCGACTCAATAAGCTCATGATATTGTTTTACGGCAGAAGACGGCTTATCGATATAAGAAATATTTTTCGTAAGATTCTCTAAATAGAGTTCGGATGTGGAGCTCTTCCCCTTTCCGCTCTTACCCGCTTTATGAAAGAGATGGCTAGCACGATAACGTTGATTCTCCACAATGAAGACAACTTGTGCCGAACCTGAATTTTTCGATCGAGAGATAAGTTTTTGGATGTCTGTGCCTAAACGCGGAGTGGCACGGTAGAGGGTGAAACAGATCGCGTCTAAAATGGTTGACTTCCCACTGCCCGTCTTCCCCGTAATCGCAAAAATGCCACTCTCTTGGTAAGCCAGCTCATTTAGGGGAATATACCAAGTGCCCTCTAGCGAGGCTAAATTCGTTAAAGTTACTGACTCTATTCGCATTATTCTACTCCAAATAAGATATCTTTTTTAAACAGAAAAATCACTCGCGCTCTTGCTCCAAGAGTTCTTTTTCTAATTGAAGAAAGAGCTTCTCGAGCTTATGCTCCAAGGCGGAATCTTCTAACTGAGCCACAAGCAAGCGTTCTTTAAAGAGCTCGATAGGAGTAATTTGCGCTAAAGAGATCCCTTTTTGTGGTAAATGATTCATTATGTCAAGCGCGGCCATTTTTTGCAGACGCGTCAACTGAAGAATCATGACAGGGCTACTCTTCTCTTTTAAATGCGACTGAAACATACTCGCTGGCGTTAAGAATCGCTCACTCACCTGCATCTCTACATAAACGTTAGTGCTCTCTTTTTCTAAACGAGCAATAGCTAATTCTTGCTCCTCAAATGTACCAGTTAGTCGTATTAAGGGGATGGGAGATTGTAAGGGTAATAGCTCAATTGTCTCTATCTTTTTCCCTTCAAAAGAGATAAGCGTCAATGATTTTTCATGCCCCGTCTCACTAAAGGCAGACTTTAACAGCGATCCAGAATAGCGCCAATGCTCTCGCCCACCCACCATCTGTGGCTGATGAAGATGCCCTAACGCCAGATAATCAATCGCATCAAAGGTGGTATCGGCAGCAAAAGCACCTAGCGTACCTACCGGTGGACGCGTGCCATCGTGCTCATTGATTACACCTCCCTGCATAAAGAGATGCCCCATCGCGATCAGCGGAATATTGGCATCGCCTCGTAGCGCGAGACCTTGGGCAATCACCTCTTGATAATGCAGACGCATAGCATCATGCAATTGCTCAGACCAACTCTCTACCTCACTGGCACGTCTCGCGCGTTTGAGTTGACTATCGCGAAGATAGGGCACGGCTAAGACAATGGCAATACGCTCACCTTCTTGATTGTCAACAGGAATAACTTCCTTATTAATATCGAGATAGCTACCACCTATCACATAAATATTAAAAGAGGAGAGCAGTTGTTGTGGTGCATCTAAGAGTAAGGCAGAGTCATGATTACCTCCCGTAATCACCACCGCAGGCGTAAATGCTAATCGACTCACTCGGCTACAAAAATCATAATAGAGACGTTGCGCCCAAATGCTTGGCAAACTGCTATCAAAAATGTCGCCAGCTAGCAAGATCAGATCAGGTTGCTCGCGCTCCAAGTATTGGTAGAGCTGGTTGAGCACATCGATAAATTCACTCTCACGCTGAATATCTTTAAGATTACGACCCAAGTGCCAATCGGCAGTGTGCAATACTTTTAGCTTACGCATGCATGCCTCCTACCCCCTATTGTAGCCGATTTTATGACAAAAAAAAAGCCCCTTTTCGATAAAAGAGGCTCTTTTCTTCTTTAAAAATAAAAACTAAACCTTCTTCACAATCAGCGCCACACCCATGCCACCACCAATACAGAGCGACGCTAGGCCATGTTGCTTGTTGCCAGCGATCATCTCGTGGATCAAAGTGGTTAATACACGTGCACCCGAAGCACCAACGGGATGCCCAATCGCAATCGCGCCACCATTAACGTTGGTACGCTCATTAAGCCAAGCTTGATCGACACCGTGTTCCTGAATCAACTCGCGCATTACGCCCAAGGATTGTGCAGCAAAGGCTTCATTAAGTTCGATAAGATCAATCTCTTTAAGGGATAATTTACTATGATTCAATGCCTTAGCGATGGCAGGCGTAGGGCCTAATCCCATATATTGCGGATCGACACCAGCGGTACCCATGCCAACAATCTCTACCAACGGCGTGAGGTTATGCTTCTTCACTGCCGACTCACTGGCCACCAACATAAAGGCCGCGCCGTCGTTGATACCCGAGGCATTGCCTGCAGTTACCGAACCATCCTTCTTAAAGGCAGGGCGTAATTGACCAAGCTTATCGAGGGTGGTTTTGCGGTTGATGTACTCATCCTTAGCAAAGAGAATAGTCTCTTTTTTGCTGACAATCTCGATAGGCGTAATTTGAGAAGTAAATTTACCAGCATCGCAAGCCTTGATGGCACGCTGTTGACTCTCAAAGGCAAAGGCATCCTGCTCCTGTCGCGAGATGTTGTATTTAGCGGCGATATTCTCGGCGGTAATGCCCATGTGGATATCGTGAAACGCATCGGTTAGGGCATCGTTGATCATGGTGTCAACCATAGTAAGATTACCCATTTTTGCACCCGTGCGGGTATTGGCAGGCACAGTGTATGGGGCTTGCGACATACTCTCGGTACCACCGGCAAGAATGAGGTGGTGCGTACCACTTTGAATCATCTGGGCGGCGGTCATGACACTTTTAAGACCACTACCACAGAGAATATTCATCGACCAAGCGGGCACTTCTTGTGGGATCCCCGCAAGGATCGAAACCTGACGACCCACACCCTGTTTTTGACCGGCACTCAAGATGTTACCCACAATCACTTCGTCAATGGCATCGCCACTAATCTTAGCCTCTTTGAGGAGATCTTTCGCCACCATCGCGCCCAATTTCCCCGGACTAAGCGTGCTCAAGCCGCCCAAAAATGCGCCAACTGCCGAACGCTTTGCTCCAACAATGTAAACCTTCTCCATAAAGACATTCTCCTTATTTCCTAATTGTCTCTATGATACGCGAAAATCAATTTTTTATCAAGATAAAATCGATAATTTAATTGATTTTTGCAAAAATAATGAAAAGTTATCTAAATATAACAAAAATATCTTGCTTTTATCCGACAACTGTGTTATCATAAAAAGAAAAGGGTAATTATGATCAAAAAATTACTGCTCCTTCTCTGCTTACTTGTACCTGCCTCAGCACTCTTTAGTCAAGATATCTCGCTAGAATATGAGCAGATTATCGAGCTATTAGATAGCATCGGCACACCGCACCAAGTGATCGAGGAGGTGATGGTTGCCTACCTGCTCAACGACGAAGCGTTAGTTAGCCAAGAATTCCTCGTCATCCTCCTCTACTTTGAGCTTCACGGCTGGCTTATCCACCACATTAGCCTCGCGCAAGAGAGGCAAACGCTCTTTATTGTTATGCACCCCCAAATTGCCACCATACGTGCAATGAATCAAAGTCTTCTTGCAAATCTTCTGCGGTAAATGGCTAAACGCTTTGACAAATGTGGCGAGTTATTGTATACTTATTTTGTCTAATACTATTAATATGTAGAAAGAGTCTCCTCTCTCTGCAATAAACAAGGAGTTAACTTTATGGACAGAAACCGTCAGTCTAATCGTTTTCGCGAGATGGAGGGCTATCAAACAGCAACCAGCTCGCTCCTAAGCGTCGCCTACTTATGGATGGCCATTGGGCTTGCTATTACCGGAGGCGTTGCCTTCTTTGTCGCTAGTAATGATGCGCTTATTCGTGGCTATCTAAGCAAGGGATCTCTCTTCCCCATCCTCTTAATGGTTGCCCAAATTGGCGTAGTGATGTATCTTAGCGCACGTATTTTTCAGATGAGCGCCTCCACGGCCAAGGGACTCTTCATTCTCTATGCAACGCTTACGGGCATCACCTTCTCGATTCTCTTTTTAGCATACACCGCGAATCAGCTCTACACCGCATTTTTTACCTCGGCAGCAATGTTTGGTGGCGCTGGTCTCTTTGGAAAAATGACACGTAGCGATCTTACCAGTATTGGGCACTTTGCTCGTATGGCGGTTTGGGGATTAGTGATTGCGATACTCATCAATATGTTCTTGGGTAATAGTACGCTCGACTATATCATCTCCTTTGTGGGAGTGGTTATCTTTACCGCACTTACCGCCTATGACACCCAAAAAATCGCTAGCTGGCAAGAACAAGTTCCCCTAGACGATCACGAGACTCGCAGTCGTCTTGGCATTATGGGCGCGCTTACCCTCTACCTAGACTTTATCAACATCTTCCTCTTCATGCTACGCCTCTTATCACGTCGAGATTAATAGAAACCATAACAAAAGCGGAGAGCGAGTCTCTCCCTTTTTCATTTAAGGAGTTTATCTTATGAGTGGATACTTTCAACAATTAACAAACGGCGCGATTGTTACCATTATTGGTTTTTCTACAGTCTTTCTCTTTCTCTTTCTGTTGATTTTGGTGATGCATATCATGAGAAATATTCTTTCATCGCAAGAAGTTATTTCGGGAACGCAAGAGAGCCCACCTAACCAATCAGAAAAAGAGAAGCACGCTTTGGCGATTCATATCGCCCTTCATCATCGACAATCAAAATAAAAAAGGATATATCGTATGAAAAAAGTTGATTTTATGTGTACTGCCTTTCGTGATGGATTGCAGTCGGTGTATGGTGCGCGCGTCTTGAGTAAAGATGTCTTACCCATCATTAAGATGGCGCATGAGGCAGGCATTGAGCATTTGGAGGTCGGGGGGGGCGCGCTCTTTCAAAGTCCCTTTTTTTACACCAAAGAGAATGCCTTCGAGATTATGGACAATATTCGCAGCACTGTTGGATCTTCAGCAAATCTCCAAACCCTCGCGCGTGGGGTAAGTGTGGTTGCACTCACCAGCCAGAGTAGCGATATTATCGATCTTCATGCGAAGCTCTTCAAAAAACATGGTATGACGACGATCCGTAATTTTGATGCACTCAATGACGTAGAGAATCTCATTTTTTCAGGACAAAGCATCCATAACGCTGGGCTCAAACACGAGGTCTGTATCACCATGATGTCGTTACCCGTGGGCACTAGTGGAGCGCACGATGCCGACTTCTACGAAAAGACGCTAAAGGAGATTATTAAAAGCCAAATTCCCTTTGATAGTCTCTGCTTTAAAGATGCCTCAGGAACATCCACGCCTGCCGTCATCTATGAAACGATCAAGCGCGCACGAAAAATTCTAGGAGACAGCGTAAAAATCGCCTTCCACTCCCACGATACAGCTGGGACGTGCATCGCCCAATATTTGGCCGCGGTGGAGGCAGGAGCAAATCAAGTTGATCTCTCCTTGGCTCCCGTCTCTGGCGGAACTTGCCAGAGTGATCTGCTAAGTATGTGGCATGCCTTGCGTTATAGCGACTATACCTTGGATATCGACCCCGAAAAAATCCTCGCCCTAGAGAGCGCCTTTACCGAGGCAATGCAAGATTACTTTCTTCCCCCAGAGGCAAAAGAGGTCAATCCGATTATCCCCTTTAGTCCGCTCCCTGGTGGCGCACTCACTGCAAACACCCAAATGCTTCGCGACAATGACTTAATGGATAAATTTCCGCAAATCACCAGAGCCATGGCCGATACCGTAAAACGCGGTGGCTTTGGTACATCGGTAACTCCCGTCTCTCAATTCTATTTTCAGCAAGCATTTAACAACGTCATGCATGGCGATTGGCAAAAGATTGTCGATGGGTACGGCAAGATGATTTTGGGCTACTTTGGCAAAACTCCCGTTGCCCCCGATCCTGAAATCGTAAAGCTAGCCAGTGAGCAACTCAACTTACCTGTGAACACTAAAAAGGTGCTAGAAATCAACGATGCCAATCCGCAGTTGCGCCTCCCTCATTATCGGGATATCCTTACCAAAGAAAATCTACCCACCACCGACGAGAACATCTTTATTATTGCAAGTTGTGGAGAGAAAGGCGTACTCTTTCTTAAGGGTGCGTCGACCATTAATGTTCGAAAAGAAGCAAAGAGCGCGATAACCAGCGCACCCACACTCTCCAGCGACCAACCTATCACCATTCAATTGGATGGCGAGAGTTTTGTTGTTGAAATTAACGGCGATCAGGCAACGGTCAATGGCACAACCTATCGAATGAATCTTAACCAAGAGAGTGCGCCATCCCAGCCACAATCCACTAAGAGTAATACGATAAATGCACCTCTTCCGGGGCTGATTTTAAAACTCCTTAAACCGGCAGGGGCAACCGTAAAAGCTGGCGAGGTGGTTTTAATCATGGAGGCGATGAAGATGGAGAGTCCGATAAAATCGCATGTAGATGGCACCATTGATCAAATTTATGTGCAAAATACCCAACAAGTTAAGAGTGGTGATCGCCTCTTCTCTATCAAGGAGCGTGGATAATGAAAGAGCTTATCCTTGAGATTCTCTCTAGCCTTGGGCAAGAGACAGGCATTTATCAATTTATGCAGTCGGGGACGGACTTTGCGCACTCTGGTTTTGCTAGTCTCCTAATGATTGGCGTGGGACTCTTACTCCTCTATCTTGCTATTAAAAAGGAATTTGAGCCTCTCTTAATGTTACCCATCGGATTTGGTGCGATCCTTGCCAATATCCCCATGGCAAGTGAGACGATGATCGGTGCGGTAAGTACCATTCAGCCTAGTTTAGCCGACGACGCGCTTTTAGGCTCAACCCAAGCAATTGGGCAAGCAGTTAATCACTTTATCTCTCCTGGGGGATTTATCGGTCAATTTTACGAATTTGGCATCGAACGCGGTCTCTTCCCCCTCCTCATCTTTATGGGCGTAGGCGCAATGACAGACTTTGGCCCACTCATCGCCAACCCCAAAACCCTCCTCTTAGGGGCTGCTGCTCAATTTGGTATCTTTGCCGCGCTCTTTTTGGCGCTGGTGCTCAACATCATTCCCGGTATCGAGTATACCCTAAGTGATGCCGCCTCCATTGGTATCATCGGAGGTGCTGATGGCCCTACCAGTATCTATGTTACCTCGCGTCTAAGTCGCGATCTTCTTGGCCCGATTGCGGTGGCTGCCTATAGTTATATGGCACTAGTTCCGGTCATTCAACCTCCGATTATGCGCCTTTTAACCTCCAAACAAGAGCGTGCCATCGTCATGCACCAGCAACGTGAGGTTTCTCAACGCGAAAAAATTCTCTTCCCCATTGTCGTCTTTCTCCTAACCATCCTCCTTCTACCTACAGCCACCCCCCTCATCGGCGCATTAATGTTTGGAAATCTCACCTCCGTGGTGGGTGCCACCAAACGTCTTAGCCAAACCATGCAAAACGAACTTATCAACATTGTTACCATCATGCTAGGACTCGCTGTTGGCTCTAAAATGTCTGCCGATAAATTCCTCACCCCCCAGACTCTTGGCATTATCGCCTTAGGACTTGTTGCCTTCGCCATTGGCACAGCTAGTGGCGTTATCCTTGCAAAGCTCATGTCTAAGTGGAGCAAAACCCCCATCAACCCGCTCATTGGTGCAGCTGGGGTCTCGGCGGTGCCTATGTCCGCACGCGTGGTCAACAAGGTTGGTCTCGAGGAAAATGAGTCTAACTATCTCTTAATGCACGCGATGGGACCCAATGTCGCCGGCGTTTTAGGTTCAGCAGTTGTCGCCGGAATCCTCCTAAAAGTCGTTCCACTACTAGAAAATCTCCTTTAGTAATTGCATAATTTTCAATTTTCGAGTACACTATCATTAAAGAAGATAATTGCTCTCTATAGAATCATCCCTCTTTAGAGAGCACATTTTAAAGGAAATAGGGGGCTTAGATGCTTGAGCATGACTTTTTGTTAATCGCTGTCTCGGCAGACAAAGGAGCAGATGAATTTTTTAAAAAATTTAAACGCGAGATCGATCTCGCAACCAAGGGTAAAGCCCTCGTCATGAAGGCGTCGCTACCCGATGATGGGGCGATCATGGTGCAAATCTACCCCAAAAGTGAGGTCTTTACGCAACTAACCCTCGAGACCATGCCTGCACTCGTTGCACATATCACGCAAAACGCCGATACATCCTCACTTGTCACTAAAAATGAGCTCTATATTGATGATTTGGCGACATTGCTACGCGCTAATATGCACTTTACCGAACAAAATATCTGTGGAAAGTGCTATCCTTGCCGACTAGGTGGCCCGCTGATTGATCAACTCCTCGCCTCCTATCAAACAGATGCTCCCGTAAATGTTACCCAAATTGTCAATCAACTCCAAGATGTTGGCATCAGCATGAAGAGCGCTAGTATGTGCGCCATCGGCATTTTTGGCGCCGATCCCCTCTTGTTTGCCATGGAAAAGTGGCCAACCTACTTTTCAACACATCAAGGAGCATAAGAAATGAGTGAATCCATTCAAGTAAAAATCAATAATATCGACATTGAAGTTCCCGCAGGCACGACCATTTTAAAAGCCGCCTCCTTGGCTGGTTTCAAAGTGCCCACCCTCTGCTATCACCCCGATGTACAAGCAACAGGCGCTTGTGGTATCTGTGTGGTAAAGATGGAAAATGGCAAGACCGTGCGCAGCTGTAATATGAAAGCGATTGCGGGTAAGAGCTACACCACCCACGATGAGGATCTTTTGCGTATCCGTCGCACGATTTTAAGCGAAGTATTGGCTAAACACCCTCAAGATTGTCTCTTATGTCGACGTAACGGTAGCTGTGAACTCCAAGATCTCGCCGCTGAGTTCAACCTGCGCACCAACGATCTTCCCCGCGAAGTTCCCGATATCCCCGTAGACGATAGCTGTGCCGTTGTGATGGATATGAAGTACTGTATTCAGTGTATGCGCTGTGTATCGGTCTGCTCTAAGCAACAAAATGTCAATGCCTTAGAGCTCGTGGGTAAAGGACGTGAGGCACGCATTCAACCCGTTGGTGGTGGCACCCTCGCCGAGAGCCCTTGTGTGAAATGCGGTCAATGTGCAGCACACTGCCCGGTAAACGCCCTTAAAGAGAATGAGGCCTTTATCCCTTTACGCCATGCGATCGCGAACAAAGAACTCTTTACAACGGTGCAAATTGCGCCTGCTGTGCGTGTCAGCTTAGGCGAGGAATTTGGCTTTAAACAAGGCGACAATGTTGCTGGTAAAATCTACGCAGCGCTACGTCGGCTCGGCTTTAATGCTATTTTTGACACCAACTTTGGTGCCGATATGACAATCATGGAAGAGGCTACCGAATTCGTCCATCGCTTCCAAAACAAAGAGATGCTCCCACTGATCACCACCTGTTGCCCCTCTTGGGTTGAGTATCTTGAGCGCTTCTACGACGATATGATTCCCCACTTCTCCAGCTCCAAATCGCCAATGATGATGACAGGTGTGCTCACCAAGCGCTATTATGCACAAAAGAATAACATCGATCCGCAAACTATCTTTAATGTTGCTATCATGCCTTGTACTAGCAAAAAAGAGGAGAAAGATCGTAAGGAGATGGCGCAAAGCGACGGCTTACAAGATATCGATTTGGTTTTAACAACACGAGAATTGGCACGCATGATTCGTCAAGCGGGTATCGATTTTACCAACCTCAAAGACGAAGCTCCAGACTCTCTCTTGGGCGACTTCTCTGGCGCGGGATTGATCTTTGGGGCAACCGGCGGAGTTATGGAAGCGGCCTTGCGCACTGCTGCAGCCTGTACGGGGGAGAAGCTCGAGAAACTCGAATTCCAAGCCGTGCGTGGTCTTACTGATATTAAAGAGACCACCATTAAAGTAGCCGGACAAGATGCCCGTATCGCGGTAACCCATGGGTTGGTCAATGTTCAACATGTCTTAGATCGTGTGCGTGAAGCAAAAAAGAACAATGAGGAGCTTCCTTGGCACTTTATCGAGGTGATGGCGTGTAAAGGAGGTTGTGTCTCTGGTGGCGGGCAAACCTATAGCAAGGAAGAAGATACCCGTGCGCTAAGAGCCAAAGGATTGTACGATACGGATAAAGATATGAGTATTCGTCAATCACATGAAAACCCCAGTGTGCAGGAGATCTATGCCACGCTTCTGGAGCACCCTGGAAGCCATAAAGCACATGAGCTTCTCCATACTCACTATACACCACGTCCATTTGAAAAAAAATAAATTACGGAAGGAGAAAAATCATTATGGACTTTGTTCAACGTCAAAAATTTTTGGCGAAAAAGAGTCAAAAGCATCTTGTCTTGCCCGAAGGCTATGAGCCTCGCACACTACAAGCTGCCAAAATTTTAAAAGAAGAAGGGCTTGCTTCTAAAATTACTCTCATTGGTGATCCAAAAGAGATCGAAGCGGTCGCATTTGAGTGTGCACTCTCTCTGGATGGAGACTTTTTTGAGGTCATCGATCCGAACAAGGAGAGTGATAAAGCCGAAGAGTACGCCCAAGAGTACGTGCGATTACGTCAACATAAGGGAAAAACCATTGAGCAAGCGCGTCTGGACATGAAAAAAGTGCTCAATTACGGCGCGATGATGGTACGCTTAGGCGATGGCGATTGCATGGTTGCTGGTGCCGATCATACCACCGGAGACGTTTTGCGCTCGGGATTTGAAATCATCAAAACTGCGCCTAATGTTAAATATGCTAGTAGTTGCTTTGTGATGGATGTTCCCGATAAATCAATGGGTGCTGATGGCTTGCTCATTTTTGCCGACTGCGCAACTATTCCCTCGCCAAATGCGGAACAATTGGCCGAAATCGCCATCGCAGCCAGTGAGAGTTGTCGCAACTTTTTACGGGTGGAACCCATCTGTGCGATGCTTTCCTTCTCCACTTACGGCTCGGCCTCGCATCCAGATGTAGATAAAGTTGTCGAAGCTGTACGCCTAGTGAAAACCAAACGTCCCGACCTCAACGTCGACGGTGAAATGCAGTTAGATGCAGCTCTTGCCAGTAGCGTTGCCAAGAAAAAAGCACCCAATAGCTCGGTTGCAGGTAAAGCAAATACTCTTATCTTCCCAGATTTACAATCGGGAAACATTGGTTACAAACTCGTACAACGATTCGCCAAAGCCGGCGCCTATGGACCATTCATGCAAGGATTCGCCAAGCCAATCTCTGATCTTTCACGGGGAGCCACCGTCGAAGATATTGTCAATACGTGCGCGGTGATGTTAGCACAAGCATAGCTTAAAATAAATCTCTTCTCTCTTGCCACGCCAACGCATCTTCCATGATTCTGCGGTAGGCAGAGAGCAGCGGTTTCTCCTTAATCTCTTCTTTACTTAGCCAACTAAAATTTTCTTTTTGTAGGATATTGACTATGTCGTCTTCATCTGTAAACACGATTAATAGTGGATATAATGTATCTTGATACTTAGTATAATGATGCTTGCGCACCTTAAGCAAAGTAGCATCATCTAATTGACTTGCCCGTAGTTCGTGCCAGATATTTTCTTGGATTTCTGGTATACGATAAAAATCTTTACCAATACCCGAATCAATCTTTTCTAAAAAAAACTTATCTTCAAAAGTGCCTAAAAGAATATAGCGATCCTGCCGAATAATATCTTTTTTATTTTTAGACTCTAATCGTAACATATATTTGGATGCACAATGATGCGCGATAGGGCAGTCCCGACAGTAGCTTACTCGTTTGGTGCAAATAAGTTGACCTAATCGAATAAGCGCCTGATTGAAATCAGCTGGATTTTGAACAAAATCGCCATGAAAATATGTTAAAAAAGTCTCTGCATCTTTTTTATCCCAAAAAGACTTACCTAAAAAACGCATAATAATTCTTTTTACATTCACGTCGATAGCCAGAATTGGAAGATCGTAAGCACGTGATAAAATTGCCGCCGCACTATACTCCCCCACCCCCCACAATGAACGCCATGCCACTATGGTGGGAACAGGCAAGCCATCCAACATAATTTTTTTAGCATTTTTATGCAAATAAAGCGCTCGGCGATAATAACCTAAGCCTTCCCAAGCCAGAAAAACAGCCTCTTCAGAAGCCCGAGCGAGAGCTTCAAAAGAGGGGAATTTCTCCATCCACAAAGGATAACGCTTAAGCATTACAGCCAATGTTGTTTGATGAGACATCAACTCCAACACCATTATAGCATAGGGATCTTTATCCCAGCGCCAAGGTAGCGGGTCAAGACGATTAAACCATTGTAATAAATTATTATTCATAATAGCTTAAGATGCATCAGCAACTAAGTTCCTAAATACATCTATTATATAAAACTATCACTAACCAATATCCAGTTCGTCTTTAAGCGTACCATCATAAAGCTCTTTTGACCACGGTTGCGCAATCAAATGTGGCTCGGTAATAAGTGTCGGCTTAACACCTTGTTCGATAACCTCGGCAGTAACAATTACTTTTTTGGGTGAGGGAACATCTGGAAGATCAAACATAATATCCGTCATCGCCTTTTCGATAATTGCACGTAGTCCACGCGCACCAGTTTTACGGATAATTGCCTCTTTCGCTATCGCTTCAATCGCCTCTTTTTCAAAAAAAAGTTGCGCATCGTCTAAGGCAAATCCTACTTCGTACTGCTTAATAATTGCATTTTTTGGCTCAACCAAAATACGACTCAAATCCTCTACCTTCAACTCATCTAAAGCAACATTAACCGGTAAACGCCCGACAAATTCAGGAATCAGTCCAAAACGAATCAGATCATCGGGATGCAAATTAGCAAACAACTCGCTAAATTCCTTAGGTTCATTGTTGTGCCCTTCAGAAAAACCTAGAGGACTCTTAGAAATGCGCGCCGAGACAATTTTATCCAACCCAACAAATGCTCCCCCACAAATAAAGAGAATGTTTGAAGTGTCCAACCGTAACATCTCTTGCGTAGGATGCTTTCGCCCACCTTGAGGAGGTACCGAGGCAATCGTCCCTTCAATAATTTTTAAAAGCGCCTGCTGAACACCTTCGCCAGAAACATCACGCGTGATGCTCACATTCTCACTTTTTCGTGCAATCTTATCAATCTCATCAATATAAACAATTCCTTGCTCCGCAGCCTTAATATTATTATCCGCAGATTTAATGAGCTTCAAAAGAATGTTCTCTACATCCTCACCAACATAACCGGCTTCTGTAAGCGTAGTAGCATCAGCAATAGCAAAAGGAACATTTAGTTTTTTTGCTAAAGTCTTAGCCAGCAATGTTTTACCAGAACCAGTGGGACCTATCATTAGGACATTAGCCTTTTCTAACTCCACATCATCTTTAGCGTCTACGCGACTACGGATGCGTTTATAATGATTATAGACCGCAACCGAAAAGACTCGTTTTGCAGAATCTTGTCCGATAATATACTCATCCAAATGCGCTTTAAGCTCCGAAGGGGTAGGAATAGGTGCCGAGAATTGCTCTTCACCGACATTACCGCCCTCTTCTTCTCGATAAATATTTGCACACTCATTAATACACTCATTACAAATACAGACACCTGGACCTGCGATGAGTCGACGCTTTTCGTCTGCAGGCTTACCACAAAACGAACAAAATTGATACTCTTTACCTTTTTTCGCCATGGCTATCTCTTCCTAGTTAAAACACTATCAGCAAGACCATAAGCAACCGCCTCTTGAGCGCTCATAAAGAAATCACGCTCCATATCTCTTGCAATCTCCTCTTCACTCTTCTTCGAATGATGAGCCAAATATTGATGCATTAATTTTTTTAATCTTAAAATCTCTTTCGCTTGAACACTCACATCCAAGGCCTGCCCACCAGCACCGCCCCATGGTTGATGAATCATAAGACGACTACTTGGCAAACAGTAGCGCTTACCCGCACTACCACCTGCAAAAATCAACGCAGCCATGCTCGCAGCTTGCCCCATACAATACGTTGCGACATCACATTTTAGAAGTTGCATCGTATCATAAATAGCTAGACCAGCCGTAACCGATCCACCAGGGCTATTAATATACATGCTAATATCTTTGTCTGCATCTTGACTCTGCAAAAATAGTAACTGTGCAACAATAGCATCGGCCATATTATCTGCAATTTCACCATCAACAAATAAAATTCTATCTTTCAATAAGCGAGAATAGATATCATAGCCACGCTCTCCACCAGCAACCTGCTCGTGTACATGTGGAACAATATATGCTTTAGTCTCTTCTACATTCATCCAATAACCTCTCTGGTTTAAAGATTTTACGCCTACCCTAGCTGATTAAATTCAGTTAAAGAGAGTTGATGCTGTTTACTGATTTTCGCTTGAGAACTCAACCAATCTAACGCCTTTTCGCTCTTGACCTGCTCTTCAATATAGGCCTTAAAGTTAGTATCACCGACCTGCGCACTAAGTTGCTCAACGCTACTGCGATACTCTTTCGCTAACTTTTCTGCATGCGCATCAAACTCCTCGGTTGTAACAACAATATTTTCCTTAGCAATGATATCTTCGATAATGAGTTTATTTTTTACTGCAGATTCACTTTCTGGACGCCACTGTTCTACCAAGCCAGAGGTTTCCCCACCAACCATCTTAAGAAGTTGGTCTTCACTCATATTCATTTGACGCGCTAGTTGACTAAAGCGTGCCTCAATTTCTGATAAAACCAACCCTTCCGGCACATTAAAAGGCTCTTTTTCGACAAGCTCTTTCAAAATTTCATCACAACGACGAATCCTCGCCACACTCTGGCTATGTTGTGTAAATTTATCTCGAATATCCGCCTTTAGCTCCTCAAGCGTCTTAAAATGATCGCTTACGTCTTGAGCAAATTCATCATCAAGAGCGGGTAAATTTTTCCCTTTTAGCGAATTAACAAGCACCTTCAAAGTAATGCTCTTACCGGATAAATCACTGTGCACATAATCACTGGGGAAGTCCTTTGTAAAGGTCTTCTCCTCACGAACTTTAACACCCATCAGTTCGTTATCCCAGTCATAGAGATTTTGACCATTACCGAGGGTAAAGACAAAATTCTGACGTTGCGTGCCAGTAACCTCGAGACCGGAGCTATCAAGTTCAACGTAATTAACATCTAATACATCACCACTCTCCGCCACGCCATCTTTATTAACAACAAAGGCATTTTGCTCTTGCAAGCGCTTGAGCTCGGTATTGATATCTTCCTCCGTGACCTCAACTTGATAAGATGGCGCACTCACCTTACTATAGCCATTAATATTCATCTTAGGCATAACATCAACCTTTAGGGTGAAGGTGAAATCTTTATCGAGTTCTAGCCGATCCATCTTCTCCACTTGAGGGGAACGCACGCGAACGACTTCACGCTCAAGGTCAGTAAGAGCGCTTTGTAGGTGTTCTTCAATGAGCTTACTAGCACTCTCGGCTTGGATAGATTGCGCATATTTTTTTTCAAAGACGGGTTTGGGGACATGCCCTTTTCTAAAGCCAGGCATTTGCGTCTCTTTTAAATACTCATTAATGAGCGCCTCATACTTTGCAACCACATCTTTTTGCGGGATGGTTACCGTGATATGGGCGGTAGAATCCTCATCTTGATATACAACTTCTTTGTTCACGTCCAAAACCTCTTTTCTCTATATTATAGTCTATCCTGTTTTGCTCTATATAAGAGCGCTAGATATTACGAGAGGTGGGACTTGAACCCACATGCTTGCGCGCTAGTTCCTAAGACTAGTGTGTCTACCATTTCACCACTCTCGCGTGTAATAAAGGCTGATTACATCATAGCAAAAAAAGGTCTTTATGTCAAGGGATAAAATGGAACTCTTTATATGGAAGATGAAGGCATTAAAAATACGAGAGGTGGGACTTGAACCCACATGCTTGCGCGCTAGTTCCTAAGACTAGTGTGTCTACCATTTCACCACTCTCGCGTGTAATAAACGATGATTACATCATACCCTAAAAAAAATTTTTTGTCAAGGGGGTTGCTTTCCATATTATCCCCTATTGTCAAAAAAAAGAGTATCCGCTATACTAGGTTAAAGTAGTTTACACGATCTTTTTATAGTTAAAATACGGATAAATGCTTTTAACAAGGAGATTTATTTATGATCCATCATGGTTTAGAGTACAAAAATCAAGCAAACTGGCAACCCATTTGTGGACACGCGCAGTCGCCTATTCATGTATTATCGCACCAAAGCAGGAAGATGGAAGACGAAGGAAACATCATCTTACCCAACCACATTGAGGTTTCCCATATTTTGCGCGAACAAACCACCATCCTTGTCCACGCGCAGGCAAAAAGCATGATTAATGGACGAAAATTTAATCTTTTGCAATTTCATTTCCACAGCCCAGCCGAACATATTATCGACGATCAACGCTTTGATCTTGAGCTTCACCTTGTCCACCGTTCGCAAAGTGGGCGCATCGCCGTGCTTGCCATCCTCATGAAAATCGGAAAACCCAACCCACTCTTTGCGGATATTTTAGAGAAAGTCAACCAAAAGAGTCGCTCGCATGCAGGCACAATCGACCTCGCGCCTTTCCTGCCACAATCGCGCGCCTACTATCACTATCTAGGCTCGCTAACCACGCCACCGCTCACCGAAAATGTCGAGTGGTACCTCTTTGCCCAACCCATCGAGCTCTCCGAAGATCAACTCACCCGATTCCGCAAGATGTACCATCTCACTGCGCGCGATGTCCAACCGCTTAATCATCGCCCGCTACTCTATCACCAACCTTAAGCTAAGTCAAAAGCCAGAATCGAACCGTCCTTTCGACTCATTTTTAACAATACCATCGGCTCATCTGATCCCTTGGCCGGCGTCCCGTTAATATACCAAATCCCCTGTTTATGACGCACTTTTAAAGGTAGTTGGGATGTAAGGCGGTCGGCATAAAGTGAGCGTAAAATTACCTCCGCAAGAGTAGTGGCAACCTTTTTATCATTGATATGCCCCTTTTTACTCGACTTTAAGAGAAATGGCGTGTAAGGATTTTGCTTTTTCGTAAAATTCGTAACTCCCCGCACACCGCCAGTATAGCGATCCAAAACCACCAACAACCTTACTTGAGGCTCCTCATCATCAGCCTCGCTCGTGAGTATCCCATACACACGCCAAATCGCATCCATACTACGACGCTCTTGTTTTGCCGTAAGCGAACTCTCCACGACAAAATTTTTGCCATAATTAGCTTCCATTAAGACCTTCGCCATCGCAATTGCCGTCTGCTCATGACCAATATATCCCTGCCGATGGATAACATTCTTAATTTCCCACTCAATCTCGTCCTCTTGAGCAAAAACCGCGCCCACGCAAAGCACCAACATCACGCCTAAGCCGATCAATCTACGCAAATTCACTCGATACATATACGCTCCTGTCATTTCTATCGGCATTTATACGCGCTTCTTAAGAAGAAATCGATAGGCAAAAATCTATTCACGGATAAATGTATAGTGATTATTGCTTCCTTTCTGTACACGATTAAAATAACTTGCACCATCAAAATCAAAGTAGATAGCATAGGTGATACCGCCACCGCCGTCGGTAATGCCCACCACCTCCACCAGCGTCTCGACCTCATCCAGCGGGATTTCAAAAGAGATCGGATCATGCGTAAGCGTATGTCGTGCAAATTCAACTCCATTCACCTTCACCAAGACCACATCGCCGTCCACCCCGGCATAATCCCAAAGCCACACTTTCGTTAGGGTCTCATCGCCTATATACGTTAGAGTGTAATCAAGATCTTTCATCTGATTGGTATCTTCTGGAAAGAGACGCGCACCAATCGCTAGCTCCTCCGAAAAGCCCTCGCGAATGGCCTCTTTAATTAAAGATGTGGAATAATCATACGTATCAACCATTGCTACAGAAGCAGGAGTTGTCGGGGAAGGGTGATGGGGTATTTTTGGGAAAAATATCCCATATAGTATAAAAGAAATACTAACCACCCAGACAATAAAGAATGTATTACTTCGAAAATTTTGATAACGATCTACAAATACATCCTCATAGCTATTACGAAAATTACCCATCAGCAGGGTGGAGTCGAATGTCTTCTCTATCTTCTGCCTCGATGCTTGCACTAAGCGTTTATTAAATTCCGTCATTATTCACCCTCTTTTAGCGCGAAAGGTTCTACAATACCAAAGGTATGCGCTGTCGCGTCATAGGCGATACGATGATTACACGAGCGTATAAACTCGTGCATATAAGAGTTTTCAATCACTGTCATAAGCTCTTTACGCATTAATTCCACCGAAAAAATCACCCCACCGATGCGTGTATCATGGATATTGACAATAATATGGTTCTGTGGAACAAGGGAAAAAACTTCATGCGCAATGGCTACAGCACAACTGCTTATATGTGTTAAGACTATACCATCATACTCCGCCAAATCCATCCCCGTTTCTACGACAGACAACCCATCTGACGATGCGCGCAACCGATAACTAGGTACCATCTCTTTAAAATCAACGCGTAACGTTCCCTCAAGACTAGGGCTATGTCCCGTATTTGCATTAAACGCAAGCTTACTGCCCTTAGCATATTCGGTAAAGATATTGGCATCATTGAGCACACGTAGTGCACTCTGCCCATCCATCGCTAACATCTTATCGGCAAGCACGTGGAGCTCTTCCCACAGCGCATAGTCGGCTTGATCAAGTTCGCGTGCCTTTTTTATCTGCCGAATAAGTTTTTCTTGCGATGCTTGTAAGGAAGACGGAAAGAGTTTATCAAAAAAACTAGGCTCATAACGCTGTGCCTCTACGCGCACACGATACTCCTCACGCCCGATGCCTGCAGGATTATAAGGCGCATTCAGCTTGGCGATATGTTGCCAGTCAATCACATCAACCACTCTACGATGCAATGTTATCAAGCCCCTTAGTTTCTGTTCATGCAATTGCACCCGTCGTCGTACATCAAGCTTAACTCGCTCAAGTCGACGCATCTCGGCCGCTAAACGCTCTTCTCGCTCACGCAAGAGACGAAGCTCGGGGTCTTCTGTCGCCGTGGAGCTACTGCTATACTGGTAGCTCGAACTAGAATAACTTGGGCGACTATAGGAACTATTAGAAGAACTTGTATAGCTACTACTGCTACTAAAACTACTTGGGCGACTGTACGAACTACTAGAAGAGCTCGTATAGCTACTACTTGGGCGACTACTGCTAGAGCTACTTACTCGGCTCGTACTACTGCTACTCGATCGACTACTACTGGAGCTAGAACTACGACTAGTGGTACTGCTGCTTCGGCTGCTGCTAGAGCTACTACTACGCCCTGTGGTGGCCGCGGAGAATCTTCTTTTTGCCAACTTTTTCATCGCCTAACTCCTAGGATAAATAACTATGTCGATAAATACGTAAAGAGAGAATACAACAAACGTATTCTCTCTTTCTACTGGGGAATCTCAAATTAAATAGAGAGTTTCCATTTATTATCTATGGAGGTAAAGGGAATCGAACCCTTCACATCCTGCTTGCAAAGCAGGCGCTCTACCAAATGAGCTATACCCCCGTACTAAACTATGTCTATATACTACCCGATTATCCAAAAAATGTCAAGTGGCCTTATCAAATTTACTAGACAAATTCCAAAAAATCGCACATAATTATAACTATGAATAGATATGATGATACCTTAAAGTTGATTAGACAGGCGCTCTTGCGTCATAAAATGAGCGCTTACATCTTTTTGTCCAGCGATCCGCACGCTAGCGAATATCTTGCCGATAGGTTTCAGGCGCGTGCCTTCTTCTCGCACTTTCACGGCTCGGCAGGAACATTTGTGGTAACCACCACCGAGGCTCTCCTGTGGTGCGATGGACGCTACCACCTCGAGGCTACCAAACTCTGCGACGATCTTGGCATGACCCTCATGAAGGATGGTTTGCCCCAAACGCCCTCTATCCTCGATTACCTCATCCAGCACCTCCCCGCAGATGCACGGATTGGTATCGACGCCCAGACCACGCCCACCACCCTCTTTAGCCAGTGGCAAAAGAGCCTCGCCACGCAGAAAAATATTCACCTTATCGGCGAGGTCGACCTCTATCAAGAGATTATCCCTACTCGCCCACCCCTACCCGCTCAGCCTATCTACCCCTTGCCCGAGCAGTATACCGGCGTATCAACCAAGCAAAAGCTACAAAGCCTTGCCGATATCTTGAAAAAAGAGCAGATTGCATCATACCTCATCTGTCCGCTAGATTCCCTTGCTTACATATTAAATCTGCGTGGGTCAGACGTAGAATTTAACCCCTTCTTTTATGGATATCTGCTTGTCCACGCCGATGCTACTGCCGACCTCTTCTGTGCCACAGAGGCGCTCACCCCAGAAGCACACGAAGCCATCAACCAAGCACCTATCACCATTCACCCCTATGAAACAATCGGTGCATATCTTCAAAATATCGATAAAAACACCATCTACAGCAGTGCACAACACCTAAACCACCATCTTTACCAACAAATTACAGCCAAACATACACTCAGCCTTGGACACGACTGGGTGCAACACCTCAAAATGATCAAAAATGAGACCGAAATTCACTGGCTCAAAACCCAGTATCGTCAAGACGGCGTAGCCTATGTGCGCTTTCTTAAACGGTTAGAGGATGGCGAATTCCACAGTGAATACGATGTTGTTTTAGCCCTCACCCAAGAGCGAGAAAAAGAGCATGCCTATCGTGGGGAGAGCTTTCCCAGCATTGTCGGCACGGCAAGCAACGGCGCGATTGTCCACTATCGCCCCACCCTCGACCATCACGCCCCGCTCACCGACGGACTCTTGGTCATCGATTCTGGTGCACACTACTGGGGTGCCACCACCGACATCACGCGCACACCTTGTATCGGAAAACCCTCGCTCATGGCAAAGTACGACTACACCATGGTGCTCAGAGCGCACATCGCCTTAGCTAGCACTCCCTTTCCCGAGTTTTCCACAGGCGCACAGCTCGATGGCATCACTCGCGCGCTCCTCTGGCGGGAAGGCATCAACTTTGGACACGGAACCGGTCACGGCGTTGGCGCGATGCTAAGCGTGCATGAAGAACCCTTCCGCATCAATAAGCTCAACACCATCCCCATTCGGGCTGGAATGACTATCAGTAACGAGCCGGGAATTTATCGCCAAGGCATCCACGGTGTACGTCTCGAAAATATCTACATCTCCCGCCCCAGCCATAAAGAGAATCTCTTCGATACCTTCCTTGAGTGGGAACCTCTCACCCTCGTGCCATTCCACACCCATGCCATCGAAAAGAGCCTCATGAACCCAGAGGAGATTGCTTGGGTAAATCTTTACCATAAAAAAGTTTATGATGAGCTATCTCCTCACTTAGATGCCGAGCATCAAGCCTTTCTCGCAAAATTAACCGCGCCCATTTAGCCTAACCCGATAAGCGCAAGTCCTTCTCTACATAGAGGAAGACTTGCGCTTATTTTTACGTTTCTATTGACAAGAACAAAAAGATCGTCTATCCTATAAGCAATTCTACATACAGAATCAATAGGAGTAACATAATATGATATTTATTACTGGAGCATCGGGATTGGTTGGCTGTGCCTTGGTTATGGAACTTTACGGGCAAGGGGTGCGAAGTATGCGCCTCTTAATTCATCGCAACAATCATATTAAGAGGCTTTTGCTAGATGAAGGGATTAACGATCTTAACATCGAATATGTGCAAGCATCCCTACAAGATAAAGAGGAACTACTCATTGTAATGCAAGGAGTTACGCATGTCTATCACTGTGCAGCGCTTATCTCTATCGTTCCGGGTGCTTACGAAAAACTCTATGCTGTCAATGTGCAGGGGCTACAAAACGTTATCGAGGCATCGATTGCTGTGGGCGTGAAAAAATTTATCCATATATCATCGGTAGAGGCGATTGGCTACCAAAAAGGAGAAAAAATTGTCGACGAAAGTGCTGGCTTTCGCCCCAATGACACCTTTATTCCTTATGGGAAGAGCAAAGCCATTGGCTCGATCAAAGCGCTAGAGTTAGCTAAATCCGCGAACTTACCCCTCGTGATTTTAGCACCTGCAGGCATTATCGGCCCCTACGACTACGGGCAGTCGCGCCTAGGTAGAGTGATCTGGGATAGCTATAACCACAAACTACCTGCCTATATCGATGGCGGATTCGACTTTGTAGACAGTCGCGATGTTGCGAAATTGGCAATTCACGCCATGCACCATGCACCCGCTTATGAACTCTATATTTGTAGCGGTACTCATGCGTCGTTGGAACAACTCATCGGTACGGTTACGACAAAAAAACCACCCAAACTCCCCATTACTGCGGCGAAACTCCTCGCGCTCTACTTTGAAATTGCCCATAAACTCGGCGGGCGCGACCCACTGATTACCTCAGGTTCGCTACGCATCACCCAATCGCACCTTAGTTACAACAGCAGTAAAGCAAAACGCAAACTTGATTGGCAAATCCGTCCATTAACAACCACCATTAAAGAGACATTGGCATGGTATAAAAAGCACTTTTCTTCTGAAAAAAGCTAAAACACGTTGTTCTATACTAATTTTTCCTGTATAATATAGATATTTATACTCTTATATGAAGGATTTTTTATGAAACAACCTATTTTATTTTTATTAAGCATCATTAGCCTGCTCGTTGTCAGCCATGCACAACCGCAGCCAGCAGGCGAGGATCGCCTCTACTCCCAAATGAATTTTCCCGAGGAATGGCACGCTTTACGTCAAGAATTTGCCCAAGAGTGGCTGGATATGCTCTACCTCTCTGGTGATTTGAGCAAAAAGAACGTAGCCAAAGAGTTAAGAACGACCTTCCCTGAATTTATCGAAGCGTATGACCTCTGGCAAGCTGGCGATGAAGAGATATATGATCTGTCCGTACCATTAATCGTGTTTGAGCAAATAAATGCTCTGCTCGCCCAAATGCCTATCAATCTCATCGATCCCGATCTCGTCCAAATAGCCCTGCTTAATTTGCTGGGGCGCGAGCACTATCTGGCACTCGAGGAACGAAATCTTCATCTCCCCGAAAATATCTTTGGGTTAGCTCTCTACACTGTATCGTTAGTTACGATGATTAATGAACACCATAAAGGAGATATGGATAAAATGCTTACCGATTGGCTAGAGCGTTATGGTTTGGATGATGAGTCCAGCGATGAAGAAAAATTTCGTATGCTCTTTCATCTGGGGTACACCTTTATTGAGACCTTTTTCGGTGGGGAGGCTTTCCTCTTTTGGACGTATGAAACCTTTTCAGAATATATCGAGATGGTTGCACAGATGATTGAGGAAGAAATCGCCGTCAATCTTGAAGATCTCTTTCCCTCACTAGAAGAGTAGCATAAAGAGAGCTCTCATACCGAGAGCTCTCTTTCTTTTTTTATTATAGAGAAAATTTAGCGCTTGTTGCGTAAGCAGTAATAGGCATCTTTACCTGGGTAGGTGGAGATCTCTTCCGTGTAGTTGAGCTCCTCTTCAATGCGAATCAAGCGGTTATACTTAGCAATACGATCAGAACGGCTCATCGAACCAGTCTTAATCTGACCCGCTTCCAATGCAACAACAAGATCAGCAATAAAGCTATCTTCGGTCTCGCCAGAACGGTGAGAGACAACAGCCGTGTAACCAGCCTTCTTAGCCATCTCTACAGCCTCAATAGTCTCGGTAACCGAACCGATTTGATTAACTTTAATTAAGATAGAGTTAGCAATGCCCTTATCAATACCCTCTTTGAGGATCTTAGAGTTGGTAACAAAGAGGTCATCACCCACCACCTGAACTTTATCGCCAATGGCATCGGTGAGCTTCTTCCAACCATCCCAGTCGCTCTCGGCAAGACCGTCTTCTAGGCTGATGATTGGGTACTTTTTAGCCCACTCTGCCCAGTAAGCAACCATCTCGTCGCTCGATAGCTCGCGCTTGTCGCTCTTGCTAAAGACATATTTTTTCTTTGCTTCATCATAGAATTCCGAGGCAGCAGGATCAAGGGCAATCATGAAATCTTTACCATGTCCATAAGTGTAACCGGCTTTCTCAATGGCCTTCATGATATACTCAGGGGCCTCTTCGTTACTCTTGAGGTTAGGAGCAAAACCACCCTCATCGCCCACGCTAGTAGCCAACCCTTCGGCGTGAAGGATATTCTTTAGCGAGTGGAAAACCTCTGCCATCATGCGTACCGCCTCTTTGAGGTTAGGCGCACCAACTGGCACAATCATGAACTCTTGGAAGTCGACCGAGTTATCGGCATGAGAACCACCATTGAGTACGTTTGCCATGGGTACAGGTAAAGTGCTGGCATGCGCGTTACCAAGGTAGCGATAGAGAGGAATCTGTAAATAATCGGCAGCCGCACAAGCTACAGCCATGGAGACACCCAAAATTGCATTAGCACCAAGCTTAGCCTTATTTTCGGTACCATCAAGCTTGATCATCAAGCGATCGATAGCAACTTGCTCTAGGGCATCAAGACCAATAATCTCATCTGCAATAATGTCATTAACATTCTCCACAGCCTTCTGTACACCCTTACCAAGGTAGCGACTCTTATCGCCATCGCGCAACTCTAGTGCCTCGCGGGTACCGGTGCTAGCACCAGAAGGAACGGCCGCACGACCAAAGCTACCATCTTCTAGGTGAACTTCCACTTCGATGGTGGGGTTTCCGCGTGAATCCAAAATCTCACGGGCATGAACCATAGCAATCATACTGCTCATAAATACTCTCCTCACGAAAAATTCAATTTATCTCTCTTATAGAATACCATTTTATCGAAAAATTAGCAAGGGATTAATCTAGGAAAAGAGGAATTATAACCATTTTTTCTAAAAATTATGCTAAAGTTTTCCCAAAAGCATCCGAAACGATTAAGGGTTAATGTGAATGGCGTTTGACCAATAGTTGTGCTCATAAAAATACTTCATCGGGTGCATCCATAACTCTCCTAAAATGAATTGCAACTGCGCAGGGGGGACAGAGATAAAAACACTACTCTGATAGCCACCTACCACAAGATCAGGGTAACTCATGACGAGTAGTTCAAAGGGAAAATTGACGTTAGGTAATTGCTCAAAGTTTAACTCCTGCATCAACGCCTCTTCAGCTTCGTTGCCGTAAGGTAAAGCCGGATGACCTTTAAAAAAGATCCGATGATCTGCCCCAAAAATCTCTACCAACTCGCGCATCTCTTGTTCAAAGTCAGCTGAGATACGTTTATTCTCCTTATCTGGGTTGCGCGAGTCCCAACTACCGATGATAATGAGCGGTTTTTTTGTCTCACCTTCAGGATAGAGTACACTGTCAAATTCTGCTTTATTAAAATTCATTAATTGCTCAAATTGCTTCTGCTCCTCCATATCTAATAAATTATAAAAGCGAAACATAGGTAACGGAAAGAAGTGTTGTTGATTGGCCACATAGGGGATAGGAAAAATCTCCGCATCATGAAAGAGCCAGTGGCGTGCATTATCATAAAGCAAGGTGGTGGCAAACAAATAATGTGGCCCATGATTGGTTACTTTTGTAATATCTTTCTGTGCCTGCTTCATGGCAGCCTGTGCCTTTCTCTTATCGTCTTGAAAGGTAGCCTTGAGTAGAAATTTACGCTGTATCCATTTTAACATATCTTTGATCTTAGAGTCGCCTGGATAAACCCAAACATACTTATTAAAGTATTCATTCAGGGTAAAAGAACCCTCGGATATAAAATCAACATGCAAGCGCTCTGTTGAGACACCTTTACTGATAAAGTAGTAATTCATCGCCCAGTAAGCCACATAGTCTGCCATGTAA
This sequence comes from Entomospira culicis, assembly GCF_028748145.1. NCBI lineage: Bacteria > Pseudomonadati > Spirochaetota > Spirochaetia > Spirochaetales > Spirochaetaceae > Entomospira > Entomospira culicis. Next base: position 897,176 of record NZ_CP118181.1, read on the forward strand.
ACATGAAATACTGCATCAGGATTTTCTGCTAAAATACGATCAATAGCCTGTTCAAAAGCCCCATGATTCGCTTTTAGTACGGGAATAAAATCTTTCGATTTCGCATGAGGAATATCAGAAATATGCGGATCATCAATCCAAATAACATGTGCTGGTAGATAATCAAAGTTGAAATTCTCTGGTCGAACCGCCCACAAGATACTGGGTTTATCATGCAGTTGCATGTGCATGCCAGCGTAAATATTGGGCATCGTACCCCATAAAAAATAGACGACATAATCACCCTCGGGCATCAAGCTTGCACGCAGTACCTCATCGCTCATTAAGCTGGTATCAATATGCTGTGACTCTACCGTCTTATCACCATAGAGCCAAAGTCCTAATCCGCCGACAAAAGCAACCAAAACCACCGCATACCAGAATTTCTTTAGTTTACCCACTTAATCTCCCACCCCATATCTAAGAATCTCTATTATATTACCATAAATTTATATCTTTTGACAAGTCTGATATAAGAAAAAAGGAAAAGAAGAGATCCCCCTTTTCCTTTTTGTCTTCTAAATTATCTGCTAGTTACATTCGGGTAAAGAACATATACGCCTAAAGCTGGATCATAGTAATAGTCATTAAAGTCGTGTGGTGTGTCAAAACTAAACATACTTCGACCACCAGATACATCGATAATGTGCAGGTTAGGCCAGTAGCCCCAACTATACATTAAACTTAAACGTGGATCCGTTATCGACCCGATATGAAAGCGAAATTGTTGTGCGCTCGCCGACAAATAAGATGAGGTTGGATAACCACCCACGATTAAATCTGAGTAATGAAACATCAAAAATTCAAAGGGAAAGCGCGTGTTACTAGGAAAAATATGAATGCCTTTGTCCTGCATCCATTGACGCTCACTAGAACTACCTTCGGGTAACACCGGATGCCCCTTAAAGAAGTAGGTGTATTGATCACCAAAATGATCTAAAATCGCCTGCATTTCCGCCTCAAAATGCTCTGAGACAATAAGTCCCGAATCATTGGGGTTAGCGCGATATGCTCCGGCAATAATAATGGGGGTCTTAGTAGAACCATTAGGAAACAACACCTTGTCTATCTCTTTAGCATCAAAGAACATCAGCCTCTCTAAATTTGAACGCTGATAACTAGACAAACTATGGTACCAAGAAGAAAAAGGTAATTCTCGATGGTTAATACGGGACATAAAAGGAACTCCGTCGTACACCGCTCTCGAAATAAACCAAAATCGCCCGCTTAATTCATAGCCTAATGGTAGTTTTTCAGAATTCCACGTCCCCATACCTGATGGATTACTCGTAGCCGATCTGATAAAATCTCTGGCCTCCATACGATGTGCTTCAAATAAAGTTTCTGCTTGGGTGGCGTTTACCCGATAAAAATAACTGACGTTCGCCATATCATTTAAAATTTCAACAACCACTTGTTCCGGTTTAATCCCTTTACTAAAAATAAAGTAGGGCACCATCTCTAAAAAACCATCCGTTGCATAGACAGTGTATGTTGCATGAGGATTTTCTCGAAAGAGTTTATCTATTCTCTGCTCAAAAACGGTATACGTATTCTTAAGATCTCGCCCTAAATTATCCCCAGAATTCAAAAGAATTGACTCGAGTTTGCTGTCTTCGATAATCTCTACGTTTCTAGGTATATAGTTTGGATCAAATTGATAAACACGATTTGTCCATACGACGCTTGGCACATTGTGTGTTTGCCAATGCATGCCAGCTTGCATTGCCGGAGGCGAGCCAAATAGCATATAAATTGCATAATCGGTTTTTGGCATTAACTCCAATAAATTAAGCGAGCCACTAGGTGGTGGGGCTTGGGTTTTCGGATTACAGCTCACCACCATAATCAACGCTAAAAATACTCCACCCTTTTTTAAAAATTGAAACATAATAGAAATACTCCTCTTAGTTTTTTAAAGTATACAACACTCCCTATATTTTTTCAATACAAATTACTTAATTATTAAACAAATTATAATAATAGATAAACGCTACCCATATCCATTACTTTCTGCTATAATGTTGATAAATCTGTTAAGAAGGGGCAAACGATGCTACTATTTAGTTTGGGCGGAATCTTTTTGATTGGGGCGATAGCTTTGCTACTAAGCCAGAAGTTCAAGTTACCGGCAGTACTCGTATTATTGGTAAGTGGCATTTTGATAGCCCAGCTGTTGCCCAATCTTTTACCCAACGAGTTACTACAGATCAGTCCAGCTTTACGTAAATTTGCGCTTCTTATTATCCTTTTGCGGGTGGGATTAGACCTTGAATTGCGCGATCTTAAAGCTTTAGGTGCTACCACCCTCAAGCTAACGTTGCTCCCCGCCCTCTTTGAAATTGGTGCTTATCTCTTTTTAGCGCATCACTTTTTGGGGCTATCTCTGCTCGAATCCGCACTCTTGGGTACCGTTATCGCCGCCGTATCGCCAGCCATTATCGTTCCGCATATGCTACGCCTTATCCACAACAACAAAAAATCCAACCTCGCCAAGCTCATCATGAGCGCCGCTAGCCTCGATGATATCTTTGTCATTATTCTCTTTAGTGCGCTACTCACCATCGCACTGGGACAATCCCTCTCCCTCTTGGCAATAGGCAGCACCCTACTCCTCTCGATCCTCTTTGCACTCTTGATAGGCTACGGGCTTGCCACAATACTCAATATATTATATAAAAGATATGCTAAAATTCGCACTCAAAGCTTACTCATTATTATCGCGATCGCACTCTTGCTTGGTTCGCTGGAAGAGCTTATCCGTCTGCCATTTTCGGGCTTAATTGCTGTCATCTTCTTTGCTATTCAATTAGATCATGCCATCAAAATCGCTGTTAAGCAACCCTTTGCAACGCTTTGGCAATTTGCCCAAATTTGGCTCTTTGTCTTGGTGGGTGCACAACTGAACTTGAACATGCTCAACCAACAGCTAGCTCCCATGCTCTTCGTGATTATTCTCGCACTAGGGGTGCGTATTATTGGCGTGTTTGTTGCATTAATCAGAAGCAAATTCTCCGCCAAAGAGAAGCTCTTTTGCGCTATATCATATCTACCCAAAGCCACAGTACAAGCCTCCATCGGCGCGCTGGCACTAGAGGCAGGGCTCGCATCAGGAGAGTTGATCTTAACCATGGCAATCCTCGCCATCCTCCTCACCGCGCCCTTGGGTGCGATGTTCATGGAGTGGGGCGAGAAAAAACTGCTATCTTAAAGAGTATCTAAAAATGATCCTATTTACTCGTAAGCGCCACTACCATAATGGAGCTCATAGGAGTGCGAGTAGATCTCGATGATATTACCAAAAGGATCTTCCATATAGACCATTGCGTAAGGTTTGCTATCGGGATAGTAGTAGCGAATGGGCATGCGTTGCTTGCCACCTGCCTCGACGATGCGCTTTGCCAAGCCCTCGACATCGGGATCTTTAATACAAAAGTGAAATACACCATTTTGATAGGGACGAAATTCGCCTCGCGCCTCTTTGTTTTGCGGAAATTGAAAGAGCTCAATTCCAATGCCATCGACGGTGGAGAGGTGGGCAATATGAAAGTAATCGAATTTTTCACCAAAGACATCAATGCACATCTGACCAATCGCGGTAGAGGCATCCTCCAAAACCTTGGTTGGCTTCATCAACGTGTAAAAGCCCATCACCTCGGTATAAAATTGATACGCCTTATCAATATCAGGCACAGATAGCCCAATATGCGAGAAGGCTCTAGGGTATACAGCCATCATTTACTCCTTGTTGTGTAATAGATGCCATCAATATACCCTAATTACCTACTTTATACAAGGCGTAACGCAACCCTTAAGACTTGCCTCTGGATGATCTAAAAGTGTTCTCAACTGAATATAGTCATCTTTACTAAGAATCTTTTCATCACCATGAATCGTCATGAACCACTGCTCTAATCCATCAGATGGTTCCTTTACGCTCGCCCAAACCGAAGGTCTTTCCTCTTCCGAAAAAGAGAGCGCAAAACTCACCCCGATCAATAAAGAAGAGTACGAAATTGCAAGCGCTTTGGCGTAACCAATCGGCTTAAAAAAGCGATCATTAGCGCCCATTTTACGAGCCACATCGCGCCCCACACGTTGACAACTATCCTTTAAATAGACATTCGCAAAACGCTTCATAATTTTTTGTTGATACGCCTCATGACTTGCTCGATCAAATTGGTGTCGACGAATTAAAATTTCACCCGTCTCCGCCATAACTTGTTGCACAAATGCACGAATTCTTCCATCGTTGATACTCTGAGCAATTGTCTCTAAACCAAGAAGCGCCCCAGCATACGCAGTCACCGCATGCGAAGTATTCAACGTAAAGAGCTTGCGCTCGATAAAGGCCTCAAGGTTGTCGGTATAGACAATATCGCTGATCCCTAAATCCTCTTTTAACTGCGTTTTATCCACCACCCACTCGAAGAATTCCTCTACCATTACATCTAAAGTACTCTGATTCGCTGTACGCTCCATTGGCGGAACAATGCGATCGACAGCACTATTGGCGAAGGCAACCCACTCTTTGGCATAATTGATTTCGATATCAGTAAGGTGTGAAAAAATTTCGTCGCGTAAAGCATCGGTTGCACGAATCATGTTTTCACAAGCGATAACAGTTAGAAATTCCTCTTGATTATTTTTGGCGCGATGCCCGATAATCTTGGCAATTGCAGGAGCAATGTAAGGTAAAATATTGGGTCCTACCGCCGTAGTGATAAGATTAACCGTTAAGCCCTGTTCGATTAAAGCCTCTTCATGATGAGAGAGAATCCCCGATACGCCGTCCACCCGTACCCGTTGACGCGATTCGCCCACAATCTCCACATAGTAGGTCTTTTCCTTCTGAAGCGCGGTAATAAGTTCTTCATTCACATCGGCGAAGATGGTTTGATAGCCACCATCATAGAGGATTTTCCCAATAAATCCTCGCCCAATATTTCCTGCGCCAAAATGTAACGCTTTTTTCATCTCACTACTCTCCTTTTAGCTCTTTAATCAACTGATCATAAAACGCATGATTCATAAAGTTATTGAGCCTACGTACTGGAATTCGCCCCTCAACCTTTGCTTCGGCACGTGGTGCTAAATTCTCTTGCGTAATCACCAAATCCGCATCCATGGGGATAGCGTCAATCGCACTATTGGTTACCTCAATACCCGTAACTTCGGCAGCAGCCATTTTCTTTTTTAACAACGTAGCACCCACCGCACTCGATCCCATACCAGCATCGCAGGCAACAATGATCTTTTTAATCGCTTTGATGCTCGTACTCTCTGCAGATTTCTCGGTCTTAGCAGTACTCTTCATGCTCTCTTTTTGGGCTTGGGCTTGCGTAAAGGCATCATCGCCCATCTCTTTAGAATTAAACTTAACAATCGGCATCGCAATCACAAAACTCACCGCCGTAGCTGCAGTAACCGACAATAAAATACCAAGATGTGAACCCTTTGCCGCTACCGCCATAATCGCTAAGATACTACCAGGAGAGGCAACCGCCACTAGTCCACTATCAAAGAGAACATTGACAAAGATACCCGTAGCCCCACCTGCAATCACTGCCAAAAAGAGAGCAGGCATCATTAATACATAAGGGAAGTAGATCTCATGGATACCTCCCAAAAAGTGAATAATAATCGCCCCAGGAGCCGATGCTTTCGCGGCACCCTTGCCAAAAAGAGTATAGGCTAAGAGTACGCCTAAGCCAGGCCCTGGGTTCGTCTCGATAAGATAGAAGATTGACTTACCCACCTCGCGCACTTGCTCTGCACCCAAAGGCGTAAAAACACCATGATTCAGCGCATTGTTTAAGAAGAGAATTTTAGCTGGCTCTACCACGAGTGCAACAAGAGGCAGTAACCCCATATTAACGATACTAGCCACCAAAGCAGAGAGCGCATGCGCCACATTATCCATGACAGGACCAATCACGTAATAGGCAACAATCGCCAAGAGCGCACCAATAATGCCCGAGGAAAAGTTATTGATTAGCATCTCAAATCCAGCTCGTACCTTGCCGGCAATCGCCTTATCGAAAAGCTTAATCACATAACCACCTAAAGGTCCAGCAATCATTGCGCCCATAAACATCGGTGAGGGATACGCACCCACAATTACACCCAATGTAACAATCCCACCAACCACACCTCCTCGCGTGCCGGCAACCATCTGTCCACCTGTATAACCAATCAACAGTGGGAGCAAGTATTGCACCATCGGATCAACCAATGACGCTAACTGAGCATTAGGCAGCCACCCTGTAGGGATAAATAACATCGTAATGATACCCCACGCGATAAATGCTCCGATATTGGGCATTACCATTCCACTTAAAAAGCGTCCAAATTTTTGCACGCCAACTTTCATATCCATAGCTATTCTCTCCTATATAATTAAAGTCTTATTGATATAAAATTTGATCTTTATAGTCACTAAAAATACGATTATTATGTTCGCGCGTACCATCCATGTTTGCGCTAGCAAAGATAGGTAAAACTCGATCTTTTTCGCGCGGTAGACGCTCAGCAATCGCCAATAATAGCGAGTTGACAATTGCCGCGCCGACCACCGTAGAAGTAGGTGCAACCTTATGCCCACTACCTGGTAAAGTCATAGAGGCATCGCCGATCTCCCCATGGTTATCGATGACAATATCGGCAATCTCAAAGAGACGCTTACGACTTTCATGTCGTGAAGCAACACTTTTTGAGTAAGCAACGTTTGTAATCGCCACCACCTTCACGCCACGCTCTTTAGCAAATAAGACCAAATCGAGCATCACGGCATTACGCCCCGAGACTGAATGTGCAATTAACACATCACCCGCTTTAAAAGGGACATTTTGCGCGATAATTTTTCCAAATCCTGCTAAATTTTCCATATCAGATGTCTTAGTTACTGGTTTTACATCAAGCATGAGATTTTTATCAAAAACAGGGTTAATCAAGGCCAATCCACCGGCTCGATAGAACATCTCCTCAGTTAGAATACCCGCATGACTCGCGCCAAAAGCATAAATCAAGTGTTTTTCCGTAATTGCCTGCACAATTATCTGCGCAGCTACATCAATAGTATCATCCGTAGAGACCTGTGCCAAAAGCGATGTCAACTTTGTGATATAATCGTGTCGTAACATTAAAATACTCCTGCTAATAGATTTGCAATATAACCAAACAAGGAGAAGTCGTTACCACCGAAAATCATCATCCATGCAGCGATTGTCCCCTCAAAAATAGGAATCGAAAGAATCAACAAACCAACCATCACCAACGAGGCGACAAAGGTGCCAATAATTGCGCCACGTAAGCCACCTTGACCCTCGGCTAAAACCGCTGCCGTACCACACTCAAAGAAGGAAGTAACAACTAAAGGTAAGACCAAAAAGGAGACAATCCCCAAACTATTAACGACCAAAATAGCGATAGTAGAAGTAACCATCGCAACCATAAAGCCGATAATTACAGCATTTGGGCGATAGTTAAAGATAATCGGGCAATCGAGTGCGGGAATCGAATTAGGCACTAATTTTGCCGAAATTCCTTGAAAGGCGGGAAGAATTTGTTGGATCATCATTCTAACGCCCGACAGCATAATGGTAAGCCCCGCACCAAATTTAAGTGAATTCATAAAATTGAAGGTAAATAGACTCTGCCCAGCCTCAACCCCCATCACATCGCGCCCCAACCAAAGACCCACCACCGTATACACCAAAAAGAGTACCACCGTTCCAGCAATAGCAATCTCCTTAAAAAAGCCCATAAATGCAGGAATTTTTACATCCTCCGTAGATCGTGCGGGATTACCCACCACTTTGGCGATCAAGCTGGCAATGAGCGCCAAAAATCCGGCAGGATGCCCAATCGTAAAGCTACGATCGCCGGTAACCTTGGAGACAAAAGGGGTCAAAAGTGCCGGCATAACCACAAAGTATAGCGCCGATGCCATGCCGGCAAAAAGCGTAATCGACCAGCCAGACATACCATTCTCTACAGCAACCGCTACAAAAATATAAGGCATCCAAAAGAGCATGTGTCCAGTTAAAAAGATATGTTTAATCGGGGTAAAACGTGCCACGATAACATTAATAATAAAAGCTATCAACATCGCAAGTCCAATGCTGCCACCATATTCGGCAATCACATCAACGGTATCTACCACCGCATTTCCCTGCGTGCTAATGCTACTAAATGCACTCTGCAACGGTAAAATGGATGAGACGATAATATCCGTACCAAAGGTTAAAATGCTAACACCGATAGCAGTAAGCAAGGTACCTTTAATGACATCGCTAAAATTTTTGCGTTGCAAAAGCAATCCAAGCATGGCTATTAAGCCCAACAAAATAGCTGGCTGACGAAAAATATCATTAACCAATCGCTCCACAAAGAGTTGCATCTATGCGCCTCCTAAATAGGCATCAATCGCAGCTTCAACCTGCTTGGCATTCATAAATTGCTCTACGCCAAAAACCTTCACTGTCACCTTAGGCTCGAGCTCGGGAATAAATTGTGGCGAGGTAAAAATCGCATCTACCTGCATGCTCGGAGCTTGTGCGAGATCCGTATTATCCACATCTACATCGATACCTTTTGCCTTAAATGCCTTCTCTAATTGCATCTTCAATACCATAGAAGATCCCACGCCAAAGGCACATACGGCCAAAATTTTTCTCTTTTCACTCATCTTCTTTCTCCGTTAAGATAAATATAATCATAAAATCACTTCCTACGCATAAAATTAGGAGTAATTAATATCAACAACACAATACCCACCAAACCATATATGCCTACAGTTCCTAGTAGTTGTCCCACTTGTCCCAAAAGAATGCCAATCACCGCGAAGTCGACATCGCCAAAGGTAGTATTAGCAAAGCCAAGTGCACCAAGAACAGGGAGTAGCATCGCAGGTAAAAAGGCTAACAGTAAACCATTAACGAACGCGCCAATCATAGCTCCACGCTTACCACCCGTAGCATTACCGTAAATTCCTGCCGTAGCTCCACAGAAAAAGTGTGGCACCAATCCAGGAATAATCAACACCCAGCCCATTGCACCTAAGATAAACATGCCAATTACTCCACCTAAAAAGCTAAAGGCAAACCCGATAATCACTGCCGTTGGGGCATAAGGAAAGAAGACCGCGCAATCGACAGCAGCCACACTATTAGGAATCAACTTTTGACTAATCCCCTGAAACGCTGGTAGAAGATCAGCCACGATCATCCGTACGCCATTATAGACGATTGCTACGCCCACGGCAAATTTCAATGCCGACAAAAAGACAAAAATCACAGGATGTTGCCCTCCAGATAAACTCAAGACAAAGTCATACCCTGCAACCATCGCAGCAATACTATAAAAAACCACCATGGTAATCGCCGTAGAGAGGGTGGAATTGCGCAAAAATCCTAACTTTTCAGAAATCTTTAAATTCTCCGTACTCTGACTCTTATCGCCAATCTTCTCCCCAATAAAAGCCGACAAATAATATCCTAAGCTACCAAAGTGTCCCATCGCAATGCCATCACCATCGGTTGCCAACTCGGTATACTTCTGTCCAATCGCAGGCGAGATGGCGCTCCAAGCACCAAGGAAAAATCCGCCAATAAGGATCAGCTGGAAGCCACTCAAGCCAATCGTTGCCAACACTGCAGAGAGTAATGCTGCCATGAAAAAACTATGATGTCCCGTTAAAAAGATATATTTGTAACGCGTAAACCGTGCGATGAGGAGATTAAAAACCAATCCTGCAACTAAAATCGCCATGGTTTCCATGCCTAGCACGCTCTGCGCCGTAGCAACGATCGCCTCGTTATTAGGCACTACGCCCTTAATATGAAAACCTTTCTCGATCATTAGACCCAAAGCTTCCATATTCTCCACAATCACGGTTGCCCCAGCACCTAACATCAAATAGCCCAGAATCGGTCCCATGCTTCCCACCAGAACTTTATCCCACGACTTTCTACCAGCAATAAGACCAATCATCGCCACTAAGCCGAGAATCAAGGCGGGTTCACTCAAGATACTCTGTAATAAAAATAAAATACGCATCTTATGCTCCTTTTAATTGTTCCAACCATGAGGCGAGATCTTCTTCGATCTTTTTACGATTAATAAAACTACGTACTTCCAATACAGGTAATCCTTCCATTTGTTTCGTAAACTCTTTTACAGTAATGATATAATCAGCACCTTTGCTCTTTGCCAAATTATAATCACAATGCTCTACATCATGCGCAATACCATGTTCGTCTAAAATCGCCTCCACTACGCCTTTGAGCATTAGGGAGCTCCCCAACCCATTACTGCATACCGTCAAAATTTTGACTTTTTTACTCATTTATCTCCTCCTTTTGGATTAAATGTAAAATTTCTTCTCTTGAGGACACTTTTTTTAGCGCCCCAAACCAATCATCCTGATCAATTTTGTCAATAAATTCCGCAATTGCCACCAAGTGCGACTCCTCATCTTTGGGAACCAGCATCAACAAAACCCACACAAAATCTTCATGAGAGAAAGCAATCGGCTCTTCCAAAATCAACAAACTTAGCGCCAATTCGCCACCGCCCACTTTAACGCTCGCATGAGGTAGTGCAAAGCCCTCTTTCAACACGATATAAGGTCCATACTTATGGACATTCCTGATCGCTTCATCAAGGTAGGCGAAGGGAATGATCTCTCGTGCCAAAAGAGGCTCTGCAACAAGTCTAATCGCCTCTTCCCAGTTAGATACCGATGGTACATACTGAATATGCTCTATCGGCAAGAGCGCTTTAAGCGTATAGTTTCGACTATCCTGCATCGGAACTAGATGATGGGTCTTAATATAGGCCTCGATGCACTCACTGTAGACCTTCTCGCCCAGAAATCCTCGCAAAAAGTGCTGAAATTGATTACCATCTTGCAAAAAATCTATCTGCCAGTCTAAAAGAGACAAAATACGGCTCACCTGTTGTGCTGTTAAGATCGGCGAGACCACCAATTGTTGCGCACGCGTGGTAAGCGAAAGTGAACTCGTGGAGAGAATCAGATCGACCTCATCCATCAAAGAAGAAGGCGTGATGCTCCCACAAACCACCATGCCCTCGCCTATACCCAAGGCATAAAGCTGTTGACGAATCAGCTGGGCAATGGCAATGCCCTCGTAACAGACGACCAAAATGCGCGCAGGACGCTCCTCCAATTGCACATCTTCCTGCATACTTAGGAGCAAAATGGTAAGGTAGCTCGACTCCTGTTCAATTAAATATGGGCGTGAAAAATATGACTCAAAGATCAATTTCACCAACGCAAAAGGCTGGGCATAACGCTCTTTAATTTCGGCATAAAGCGGATTTTCTAAAAGAATTCCCAATTTATCGCGATAAAATGTCGCCTTTAAATGTTGGCTCAAGGTCGTGATAAGTGCTTCATCTTGATACTCTTGCTGGAAAATGGTACGAAAAGCCGTTACCAGCTTGTGGCTCATCTCCTTAAGCATGGCTAAAGAGGGATGCAATGTTGACTCAGGAAAGCGAAAAAAGCTACTAATCACTAGCGTAGCATAAACAGACTCAACCTCTTCTGTGAAATTAAAATAAGTCGAGATTTTTTCATACAAAGGTAGCAATCCGCTCCACTCCAGCGCCGTCAATGGATTTGCCACATACTCGCCACCGGCCACCCGCACCGACTGTAAATGAAGCGCTAAATACGCCACATCCAACGCTAACGCCGAACTCTGTTGAATCTCGGCAAAGAGAGCCTGATAGTGAGAAGGTTGCCAAAAAGGCATTGCCTGTAATTGTGCTGTATAAGGCGCTAAAAAATGGATACAAAAGGCACGAATCGCTAACTCATCACCCACAAAACGATACTGAATTTTATCATAAATTAAATCTAACCCACTCTCGGCAAGCATCGCCCGAAGCTCTTGGATGTCATGTAACAGCGTCGTACGACTGACCATCAATTGTTGTGCTAACTTATCCATTGTTAAAGATTTGTTCATTAATAATTCGACCAAAAGCAACGCCTGACGCTCTCTAGGAAGCGTCGCATTGAGCCTCTTCTTATCATGAAAGAGCTCAAAAATAATCATCTGCGTGGAGTGGCTCTGCTCCTTTACAATCGAAAGCCCCTTACGACTGCGTTGCACGCGTCCCATTTTACGTTGTTTAAGCCAAGTCTCAATCCAATAGAGATCCTCATAAATCGTCTGACGACTCACCTGCATCAACTTTGCCAGTGAAGTTACCGTCGAGATGCCTTCGTAGAGGAGATTCTGAATGATTTCTGCTTGCCGTTTATGTAACATCACTTTACCTAATTTCATTGTAACGGGCAATCACATTTTACGCAAGCGCAATCTACTTGACACTCCTATGTCAACCTTTTCAAAGAAAAAGTCCCGTGCAAAAATAACAGAAAGAGCACCTCCGAAGAAGTGCTCTTTTCACAAATCTTATCAAGAGAAATATTAAACGTCAATCTCTTTAAAGTACTTGTAAGTTGCGACTTGCAGACGATCGCATGCCGACTCATCGCAGAGAATCAATGCGTGGTTGTGCATCTGTAAGACACTAGCTGTCCACCAGTGGCTTACCGCTCCTTCGACAATACGGGCAAGTGCTTCCGCCTTATTATGTCCCGTAACCAAGAGCAATACCTCCCGACTATCGGTTACCGTAGCAACGCCCATGGTAAGTGCGTGGGTGGGAACTTTGCTAATATCGTTATCGAAAAAGCGACTATTAGCAACACGTGTCTCGTGTAAAAGAGGTTGCTTACGCGTACGGCTAGTGAGGCTCGAACCCGGTTCGTTAAAGGCGATATGCCCATCAATACCAATTCCTCCGATGATCAGCTCCATCCCGCCAAAGTCTCGAATTTTCTGCTCGTAATCGGCACACTCTTTGGCTAAGTCGCTGGCATTACCGTTAAGAATATGCACTTGCTCCTTCTTTACATCGATATGATCAAAAAGGTGTCGCCACATAAACGAGTAGTAGCTCTCGGGGTGCGACTGAGGCAGTCCCACATACTCATCCATATTAAAAGTAACCACATGAGCAAAACTCACCTTACCTGCCTTGTGTAGCTCAATAAGAGCCTGATAGGTGGGGATGGGGGTACTACCCGTGGCTAGTCCTAAGACAAAAGGACGATCGGCAGTGGGCTTAAAGTCGTTAATGCGCTTGGCGATATACTGGGCAACCCAAGTACCTACGGCTTTGTCATCTGCTTTGATTTTAACTTGCATCTTCTGCTCCTTAAAAATAAAATTTATGTGATTTTCCTATTTTTATTAGCGCAGTAACGCATAAGCCTCATCGATGCTTTGTGCCTCACCTAGCTGTTCAAGCCACGCATCGTCGTCTAGCTTTTCCACCAAGTCGACCATCGCCCCCATATGCGCATTGGCATCTACCGACGCTAATAAGATCATCACTTTTACCGCATCTGCAGGATCGTCGGAAAATTTTACCGCCTGACGTGTAATCAGTAAACTCATGCAAGTCTCTTTCACATTTTCTTCACCGGCTTGGGCATGAGGCAAGGCGAAACCTTCTTTCAATATAATATAAGGGCCATTTTCATTGATGTTACGGATCACGTTCTCTAAATAAGATGGCATAATGAGTCCCTGCTGAAGGAGTGGCGCGCCTGCCATGTTGACGGCATCTACCCAATCCGCTGCCTGTTCGATAATTTGAATTCGCTCTTTAGTGATGAATTTCTGTAGCATCCTTGTCTACCCCTCTTGTCCATAGTAAGAAGTATCTACTCCTCAATCTATTTTAAGCCATTCTTCAACAAATTGCAACCACTATTGTCCTAGCATATACAAAAAATAAAACATTTCTTCATCCTTAGCGAGATACTTTGTCTATTTAGACCCAACTTTATGCCTTTACAAGAAAGTATCCTAGGATATAATATTTAATAATATAAGGAGATACGTTATGTCTTACAGCTATCAACGTGCCATTGAATTTTTTCGACTTCTTGCCAAAGAGTCAACCTACAAGCCCGTGCATTTCTATGCAAAAGCCCTCAACGTCTCGAGTAAAAGCATCTTTTACTACCTTGAGCAACTAGAGCATTTACTCGATCAAAAAACATTCGCCTTACACAAAGAACCCAGTAAAGGCATCTTTTTAGAACAATCCAATCAAGAGATTTTTCTCGATCAAATTATCAAAGAAAACATTCCACTACACCGACAAATCAAGATCCTCCACATGCTCATCAGGGATAAAGAGAGTCCATCAGTCACGCAATTAAGTCAACAATTTAATGTCGCTAAAACATCGATCCTTGCCGACTACAAAAAGATCCTAGGCGATCTCACCACCTTCACCAATCTACACATCCAACTGGTACGACAAAAGATCTACATTTCTAACAATTTTTTAGGCAAAGCCCAACTCCATCTACTCTTTATCCAAAAGATCAATCGTATTCTTCCACAACCACCCACCACCGCGCAACAACTCTTTAACCAATTACATGCCTTCTATCCCCAAGGTTGTCGGGATCAAGCGCTCAAAGCTCTCGATCAATTACTCCAAAGTCTACCACGTCATCAGCAAAGCCCTCATGCCAAACTCTGCTTGGCCGTGATCTTTCTAATTTTTCTATACGAATCCCCCACCAGTGTCATCCTCCCACCCATTATGCAACTCTATCTGCCTCATCCGCTAGAGTGTCTACTCAATCGTATTCTCCCACCACACCTGCACAGCGATAATAACAAGCGCTTTCTCTACACCCAGTTAGTTACCCTTAACCTCACATCTGCCCCCACCATTAGCCCACCCCAATCAAGACATCTGTACCAGATCCTCATGCTCCTCGCCCACACGCTAGATAATGCAACCATTGCATCCAAAGAGACGCAAAATGCACTCACCCGTGCCTATACGCTCTTTCAACTCCAAGCCAAGCTTGCCATCGATGTCGATCCTCACACCTCGAATATTCTGCTCCAGCATCATAGTCTTATGCTCAACATTGCCCTGCTCACCCTCACCTACTACCATCACCACCACGATCTTCCCTACACCACCCTTAGTGCCTGCACCTTCTTAGCCTATCTCATCCTCACCCTAGAAAAACCAACCTCTCATAAGGTCTATCTCCTAAGCAACCTTGACAAACCCTCCCACCTGCTCCTTAAAAAAGAGCTCACCGCGATACTCCCTGCCAGCGCGCACCTAGAAGATCTCCCCGCCATCGATCTCTTATCCTCTACACAAAAAGAATCATGCTTCCTCATCTCCACCTACCCCCTGCCCATCCATGATTCCTATCACCTCATCACCCCTAAACTCACCCACCAAGCTCAAGAAAATCTCCTCCAGAAATACCTTTGTTACTGCCACCATCCACCTCAAAACATGCCAACAACCCTGCCTCTACCTCAATTTACACTCATCCCACAACTTATCCATAAAAATCTCTTCTTTAGCGAATCCCGCCTACACACCAAACCTAAAATCTTTGCGCTTGTGGCTCGCGCCCTACTACAATATCACTTTACCACAATCAATCTCCAAGAAGAGATCACTCTCACCGACAATTTTCAAAAAGTCGACACCAATCACGACTGGGTCGTCCTTCAACTCCCACCCCACTATGTTCGACGTAGCTCACTAACCATCTACCTAGGAGAAAAGGCAATCCAATGGCATCATCACGTTGTCCGCAACCTCCTCCTAATCTGCCTATGCCCCGAAGATCAACGCCAAACGCCACAAGTACTACGCGAAATTTATGACCTTCTGCGTCAGCCTCACCCCATCAAAATCATTAAAGAGCTTTTTACCTCCCACGCGTAAAGCTTGCACATTCGTCAAATCCATCGTATACTACTCTAATAGGAGCATAGTATGCGGAATATTCAAGAAAATCTCATTTTACTCACCGTGCAAGAGCTCGAAAGGCGCACGCAAGCCACCTTATCTGTAGTGGAGGAAGAGATTATTTTTCAACTGATTCCACAAGCTATGAACAAGCACTTCACTATGCAAAAGCTTGCAAACCAAGCAGATACATCCATCTCTGCCATCGCGAGACTCATCAATACGCTGGGCTTTAGTGGCTATGCTGAACTCAAGCTCACCTTAAACCAGATCTACCAAGAGATCCAGCAATCCATCCTGCCCAGCGCCGCAAACGCTTCCCTACAGCAAGATTTACATCAACTCTATCGCTTCTCTAGTCAACAACTTCAACACTTTATTCATCATGTAGATCTCGCCAGTCTGGAGTATCTAATAACATCGCTAAGGTCGGCACAGCATATTGTGATTCTCGCAACGGGCTTCTCTGCGATCATTGCGCAGTCGCTGGCTTATCAACTCCAGCAATTGGGCAAGTACTGCAACTGTGTCGACACTATCATGCCAGACGAATCATTCCAACAGCTTCTTAAATTCCACAGCTTGGTCATCACAATATCCAAATCGGCACAAACTCCCGTCTTGGAGCGTCGCATGCAGGATATCCAACGCGCCCAACTACCAAACATTATGATCACCACAAATCCTAAAGGATTGCTATGCCAATACACCGACAAAATTGTTACCATTGCCGACTACACCCAACGTATCAGCCCTGACCTAACCTCACTCTTTCAATTGAAGATGATCTTCTTTTGTGAATTTTTAATTCTAGCATTGAACAAATCTTGAAAAAAATTTCAAAAAATCACGCACTATAAACATTTTTTTCATCGATTAATCGATCTCCTCTTTCTCATGATAGACTGAACATATATCAACAAACAAGGAGTTTTTATATGTTACAAAAACAGTCTATTCTTATTGCCGGTGGCGGAAGTACCTTTACTCCCGAAATTGTCCTACTGCTGTTAGAGAGACAAGCTGATCTCCCGCTCAAGGAACTCAAGCTTTACGACAATGACGCAAAACGTCAAGCGATTGTGGGCGAAGCGTGCGCCCTACTCGTAAAAGAACGTGCCCCAGAAGTCATGTTTAGCTACACCACCGATCCTAAAGAGGCATTTAGCAACATCGATTTTGTTATGGCACACATTCGCGTGGGTAAGTATGCAATGCGTGAGCAAGATGAAAAAATTCCGCTTAAACATGGCGTAGTCGGACAAGAGACCTGTGGCCCTGGTGGTATCGCCTATGGCATGCGATCCATTGGCGGAGTGGTCGAACTCATCAAGTATATGGAACAATATTCGCCCAATGCCTGGATGCTCAACTACTCAAATCCGGCAGCAATTGTTGCCGAGGCTACACGTCGACTCTGCCCGACATCCAAGGTGATTAATATTTGTGATATGCCCATTGGTATTGAAGAAAATTTCGCGGCTATCTTAGGCTTACCATCACGCAAAGAGCTCGACATTCGCTATTATGGTCTTAATCACTTTGGCTGGTGGACATCCATTCGAGATCAAGAAGGCAAGGATCTCATGCCTGAAATTCAGGAGTATACCAAAAAACACGGCTATCTCTCCCCGCAATTAGCCAGTGATCCGCATCTTGATGCCTCTTGGCGCGAAACTTTCGAGATGGTAAAAGATGTTGCTACCCTCGATCCCACGACACTCCCCAACACCTATCTTAAGTATTATTTCTATCCCGATCGCGTGGTTGCACACAGTAATCCGCATCACACACGTGCCAACGAGGTGATGGAAGGACGAGAAAAACGTGTCTTTGACGAATGCCAACGATTAGTTGCCCAAGGTCATGCAAAAGATACGCATTTTGAAATTGGCGCACACGCCTCTTATATTATCGATCTCGCAAGAGCTATCGCATACAATACCAAAGAGCGCATGTTATTGATCGTCGAAAATCGGGGGAATATCTCAAACTTTACTTGGGATGCCATGGTCGAGATCCCTTGTCTTCTCGGCGCTAATGGCTATGAACCACTCCATGTTGGCGCCATTCCCACCTTTCAGAAAGGTCTCATGGAGCAACAAGTTGCGGTAGAAAAGCTCACCGTAGATGCTTGGATCGAAGGCTCTTACCTCAAACTCTGGCAAGCTATTACGATGTCTAAAACCGTACCCAGTGCTGACGTTGCCAAGGCTATTTTAGACGATCTCATTACAGCAAATAAAGAGTACTGGCCCGCACTCAAGTAAGTTCATAGCCACATAAGTCATCGCTTTAAGAGCACCTTAACCCCCACTACTTAGCGTTAAGGCGATGGCTTCTTGATTCTTTTTATCGTAATTAAAAGGAGCATTTATATGCAACACTCTTCACCCCTTAAAACAAAATTATTCGAGGCAATGCAACGTTTTGGTGCAGCTATGTTTGTGCCTGTTGCATTACTACCATTGGTTGGATTACTACTTGCTGTGATTCAAATTTTCAAAAATCCTAGCTTAGTAGGTCCCTTAGCCATGGCAGAAAGCTTACAAGCATTCTTATTTTTAGTAGAAGAGGCCGCTTGGACGATTTTTCGACAAATGCCCATCATCTTTGCACTGGGATTTCCCGCCACCATGGCAAAACAAGCACCCGAACGCGCCGTAATCGTTACGCTAGTAACCCTCATGAGTTTTCATTATGCGATTAATGCCATCCTAACCTTATGGGGAGCATCATTGGGCATCGACTTTACGCAAGAGGTTGGCGGAACAAGTGGATTAACTGTGATTGCATCCGTAAAAACATTAGATATGAGTATTATCGGTGGCATGATGGTAGGCTACATCACCACAATGATTCACAACAAATTCTTCAATAAACCACTACCCGAAGCCCTCTCCTTCTTTCAAGGGATGGCGCTTGTAGGCTTCATCGCTATGCTTACGATGATTCCTTTAGCTGGAGTGACAGTTTTGATTTGGCCCAATATTCAAAGTGCTATCGCTAGCATGCAAAACTTCTTCATTCATAGCGGAACCTTTGGCATTTGGCTCTACACCTTCTTAGAACGCATCCTGATTCCGACAGGACTCCATCACTTTATCTACATTCCTTTTGTTAATGGCGATGCTGTAGTGGAGGGTGGCGCTTTAGCCAACTGGATTAAAAATATTCCCTACCTCGCTCAAACTCCAGGAAATCTCCGCGAACTTATCCCTTCTGCTGGCTTCTTGATGCATGGTAGTACAAAAATTTTTGGTCTACCTGGGGCAGCCATTGCCTTTTATCTTACCGCCAAGCCAGAGAATCGCACTAAGACATTGGGCTTAATTATTCCCGCGGCGCTCACATCCTTTTTGACCGGTATCACCGAGCCTATCGAATTCACTTTCTTATTTGTTGCACCCTTTCTCTTCGTCATTCACGCCCTGCTCTCTGCAACAATGACCTCACTCTATTATGCAATCGGTATCGTCTTACCCAGTAGTGGTGCTATCGAAGCAATGGCGACCTTCTGGGTACCCATGCTCCCCAAACATACCGCTGCGGTACTCATGCATATCGGCATTGGACTTGGCTGGATCGCACTATACACCGTAGTCTTCAGAACACTTATCCTTAGGTTCAATTTAACCACACCTGGGCGCGAGATTGTTGGTGAAACAAAACTCTATCGTAAAGAAGACTACAAAGCACAACAAGCGCACAATAAGCAAAATGCTACCCTAGCAACCGACAAATACATGCAACAAGCCATCGCCTATCTCGATCTTTTGGGAGGAAAAGAGAATATCGCGAATGCCACCAACTGCGCCACACGGCTACGCATCACAGTCATCGATAGTAACATCGTTGCTCCCCAAGAGGCCTTTAAAGAGGTTGGAGCTATGGGTCTCATGACACAAGATAAAAATTATCAAATCATCATAGGTCCCACCGTGCCTAACGTACGTGCCTCTTTGGATCAACTTTTACAATAACGTTTCTGAGAGCTAGGCAACATCCCTAGCTCTTTTTTTAGGAATATTCTCCTTGACAAAAAGATAAATTTAGCCTACCATACAACAAGAAATGGAAAAAAATCATACAACGCTCACACGCGATAGTACCCTCGATATTGCCAAAGGGTTAGCCGTTATCTTTATGGTCTATGTCCACACCCTTATCGCCCTTGGTTCGCTAGCCTTGCAAGAAGAGAGTTGGTTTGGCGAAATTATTGGCTTTTTGGGCGGAGTTCCCGCCGCTCCGGTCTTTATGTTTATGCTGGGGGTAGGTGTTCACCTCTCCACGCATAGCACGCCTCAAGCCTTAGCTAAACGTGGTATGACACTCTTCTTCGGTGCCTATCTCTTCAATTTTTTTCGTGCGGTGGTGCCAGAGCTCATCAAGTATCTTTTATGGGAGGATTATCCCTTTAGCCTTATTGAAATTGGTTACTATTACTTGCTCTTTGTCGATATCTTACAATTTGCTGGCTTGGCCTTTCTCTTCTTCGCCCTTACCAAGCAGATAGGAATAAAGGTGCGAGGTTATCTGCTCTTACTCGTGCTATTTTTGGGGATAAATTCTTGGTTATTGCAACAGCACTTTCCTTATCGTTTTTGGATAAATCCTTTCTATGCCTTATGGTTTGGTATCGATGAGTCCTCCTACTTTCCCTTCTTTACCTGGATCTTCTATCCTATTTTGGGCTATCTCTTTTCGGTGCTAGCAAAGAAGAGACCCCAAAAAAGATCGCTTTATCTATGGCTAGGATTCATCACCTCTGCCGTGATAGCTCTCTATTTTTTAGGGGTTTGGCAATGGGATCTACCCACAGGTTATGCGAGTGATGTCGCCTATTATCACCATGCCTTTCCTGTACAAATTTTGTATGGAGCATTCATCGGCTGGTGGTTAGCACTTATCTTTTTGGTCACACAAATCGTCAAAAGTCGCTGGATTTTTCTCAGCAACACAAGCAAAATGACCAATCTTATCTACATTATTCACTTTCTTCTGCTTGGTCTACTCGGCATCTTTCTCCAAGAAATTACACAAGGATGGCTTATCTTTCTCTTAGCAACCAGTATTTTTATTGCAAGCTACCTTCTAGCCAAAAGATGGCTTACCCGTAAAAGGAAGAATTCATTTGACAAAAACCTTACAAGACATTATAATAAAAGGTAAGGAATCGTAATCGCGTGAAAACATTCTTATATATCTTATGTCTTATGGTTGCGCCAGTACATCTCTTTGCAAACACCGTCATTAAGCAGGGTTATGATTTTATTTTAGAAGAGATCTTCTCTGGTGAACGCTTCTGGGGCATCGCCTCACTACCTAACAACAATCTTCTCCTCACCGAATTTAAGACAGGAAACCTTCTTTTGGTGGAATTTACCAATGATACGCTCAAAACTACCACCATTGCTCTCTCCCTTCCGATAGAAAATCGCGGACAAGCTGGGTTACTCGATATTGCGTTACACCCCAATTTTGCTCAAAATAATTACATCTATCTCTCTTATAGCAAAAGATTAAAAAATGGCTCTTCCCTCGCGCTTATCCGTGGTGAGTGGCACAATCATACGCTTATCAATATTACCCAGCTCTATGAGACACCGTCGGAGGTACGTACCCAGCATTACAGCGGTGCTATTGCCTTTGATTCCCAAAATAGACTCTATCTTGCCAGTGGCGATCGCAATAATCGTCATCAGGCGCAAGATTTAACCAATTCCATTGGCAAGATTTTACGCTTTAACGATGATGGGACGATCCCCCTTGACAATCCGCTTATTAAGCAGAATAACGTTGCCAAAGAAATTTATGCGTGGGGCATTCGTAATGCGCAAGGGCTCGCCTATGATGCACGTACCAACACCCTTTGGCAAAGCGAACAAGGACCACAGGGCGGGGATGAACTCAATATCATTCGTGCAGGACAAAATTATGGTTGGCCAGAAGTTACCACCGGTCAAGAGTATGGCGGCGGTCGCATCGGAGTGCGCACCAAAGCCGGCATGGTTGACCCCATTAAAGAGTGGACGCCATCCCCAGCCTTCTCCTCTCTCCTCCTATACACCCACAACGCGATTCCCTCTCTCACCAACAAACTTCTCATCCCCTCCCTTAAGGCAGAAACGCTCTTTGTTATCAGCGTCGACAAGAATAAGGTTACCGCTGTTCACACCATCATTAAAGGCGAAATCGGGCGTATCCGCGATGTAAAATCAGCACCCAACGGCATCATCTACCTCGTCAACGATGCTGGCAAGCTCTATCGTCTGCGCCCACGCTAAAGGATAAAACGCTAGCATCTCTTCCCTTGATCTTTTATAATAAAAATATTACAATAAAAGATATACTTTAGTTTTAGTTAAGGGAGATGCTTTTATGCACAAAAAGATTTTAATCGTAGGTGGCGTAGCAGGTGGCGCTACTGTGGCGGCTCGACTAAGGCGTTTAGATGAAGAGGCACAAATTATCCTCTTTGAACGAGATGCTTTTGTCTCTTTCGCCAACTGTGGATTACCCTATTATATCGGTGATGTCATCAAAGATCGCAGCCAACTAGTCTTACAGAATCCGCAAAAATTTAAAGATCGCTTCAACATCGATGTGCGCACCCAAAGCGAGGTGGTGCAGGTTGATGCTAAGAGCAAAATCCTCACCATTAAGCCTGCCAGTGGCGTGCCCTACACCGAAAATTATACGCATTTAGTACTCTCCCCAGGGGCAAAGCCTTTAGTGCCACCGCTACCGGGTGTCGATCACAAACGCATCCTCACCCTGCGCAATGTCCCCGATAGCGATCGCATTAAAGAGCTTGTCGACAGCGGGAATATCAAGAATGCTACCGTCATTGGTGGCGGATTTATCGGCATTGAAATGGCAGAAAACCTCGCCCTACGCGACGTAGCTGTCTCGCTGGTAGAGGCTGCTCCCCATGTCTTAGCAACCTTTGACAAAGAGATGGCTGGCTTCCTAGAAAAAGAGCTCGCGCGCGCTGGTCTTGATCTTTATCTAGGGAAAAAAGCAACGGCGTTTCTACCCGAAAATGAACGCATCGTGGTGCAACTTGACTCCAACGAGACCATCACCAGCGATTTAGTTATCCTCGCCATTGGCATTCAACCTGAAACCAAATTTCTAAAAGATAGTGGTATCGATCGCGACGAACGTGGCTTTATCAAGGTAAATGAGCATCTACAAACCAACCATCCAGAGGTTTATGCGCTAGGTGATGCGATTAAAGTCGATCATCTAGTCTACAATCAACCTGCATCCATTCCGCTAGCAGGACCTGCTAATCGACAGGGGCGTCTGGTTGCCAATAACATTTGCGGAAAACCACAAGCCTTTATCGGTGCGATGGGTACCGCGATTTTGCAAGTCTTCGACCTCAACGCAGCCTGCACCGGAAGTAGCGAACAAGTGCTTATCGCACACGATATCCCCACGCAGAGCCTCTATATCCACCCCAATAGCCATGCAGGATACTACCCCGGTTCAACGCCACTCACCATCAAGGTGATCTATAATCCCACCGATGAGCGTATTCTCGGGGCGCAAGTTTTAGGCTATGAAGCCGTCGATAAATTCATCGATGTTATTGCCAGCGTTATTCACTTTAAAGGTACGCTCCACGACCTTGCCGATCTCGAGTTGAGCTACGCACCGCCCTTCTCTTCGGCAAAATCACCCATCAATATGGCGGGATTTGTCGGTCTTAATATCAGTGAAAAACTCATGCCGGTTGCCCGTTTTGAAGAGGCGCTCAACCTCAATCAAACGTCGCAACAGTTGTTAGATGTGCGTGATGATATTGAAGTTGCCAATAAAAAACTTGAGCATAGCATCCACATTCCCCTTAATGATTTACGTAATGGCCGTGGTCTGGATAAACTCGACAAAACTAAGGAAATTCTTGTCTACTGTGCGGTAGGTGTGCGAGGCTATATGGCAACACGCTACCTCCTTGCCAAAGGCTATAACGCACGCAATATTCTTGGCGGAATCAAGCTAGAACCCGGCTTTAGCCAAACCTCGAGCAAGAACCACGCCGACAAAGCCACCGCGTCGGTGGTTACCCCACTGATGAGCGATAAAGTGGTGGAACTCAACCTTACTGGCTTGCAGTGTCCTGGTCCATTAATGGAGCTTAAAAAACAGATCGATAAGGTCGAAGTTGGGGCGGTTTTACAAGTGCAAGTCTCCGACCCCGGATTTTTGCACGACGTAAAAGGCTGGTGCGACTCAACGGGGAATGAACTCTTGAGCGTTAACAGCAGTAAGGGAATCATCCATGCCCAGATCCGCAAGAATCCCCCCAAAGCCGAGAGTGCCCTTGGCGTAAAACTGGAGGATCAGACGATTGTTGTCTTTAGCAACGACCTTGATAAAGCGATTGCTGCCTTCATCATCGCCAACGGAGCGGCAGCCATGGGTAAAAAAGTCTCGCTCTTCTTCACCTTCTGGGGCTTATCGGTGATCAAAAAAACCAACCCTAGCCATGTCGGCAAAAAGAATTTTATGGAGAAGATGTTTACCATGATGCTCCCCAAACACAGCGGAAAATTGCCCATCTCTAAGATGAATATGGGTGGACTGGGCGCCAAGATGATCCGCGCGGTGATGAAGGAGAAGAGCGTGATTAGCCTTGAGGAGTTGATGCAACAGGCGCAAGAGAATGGCATCGAGATGATTGCCTGCACGATGTCGATGGATGTGATGGGCGTTAAGGCCGAAGAGCTCATCGATGGCATCTCGCTGGGTGGAGTGGGGTATTACCTCAACAAGGCAGAGACAGCCAACAAGAATTTATTTATCTAAATAAAATAATAGAGCAAGCTAAAGTTATCTAGCTTGCTCTTTGTATAAAATTCCCCTAACTACATATTATAGCGTGATTTCACCCACTCTAATGCGACGAGCAAGATCTTTGATATTTCGCTCAATGCGATCAATCGTCTCGATAAAAATTGCATCAACTTCGCCACTGGGATCCGCCAATCCCCAATCTTCACGGTGCTTCGCCACCACATGCGGACACTCCACATTGCAACCCATCGTAATCACGATATCTACTTGTGGCAAGGCGTCGATCAACTTAGAGTATTGTCTTTCACGCATATCAATCGCATAAATACGTTGCATAAGGCGTACTGCATCGGCGTTGATGGCAGGCTTTACTTCTGTCCCTGCTGAATAACTCTCAAAAACATCAGATGCAAAGTGCTTGCCTAGCGCCTCTGCCATCTGGCTACGGCACGAGTTATGCACGCAGATGAAAGCCACTTTAGGCTTATTTTTCATATACAAACCATCCTTTCGTGTTATTTGCTATCTTTACAAGAATAAGCATCACCGGAACCTCCACCAAGACACCAACAATCGTTGCCAGAGCCACCGGAGACGTTGCACCAAAGAGAGCGATCGCCACGGCAACCGATAACTCAAAGAAGTTAGAAGCGCCAATCATTCCTGCAGGTGCGGCGATATCGTGAGGAAGTTTCAACTTTTTACTCGTCAAATATGCCAAAAAGAAGATCAAAAATGTCTGGATAATCAGTGGGATAGCGATCAAAACGATATGCAATGGATTGGAGAGAATCACGCTGCCTTGAAAGGAGAAGATCATCACTAGTGTCAACAACAGCCCGATGATCGTGGTGTGATTAAATTTAGTAATAAATTTCTCCTCAAAATAGCCTACTCCTTTGTACTTAATCACTAAATTACGTGTAATAATTCCCGCGGCTAACGGCGTTACCACAAATAACACCACCGATACAATGAGCGTAGACCAGGGAATCGTAATGCCACTCACCCCCAATAATAACGCGACAATCGGAGAAAATGCAATCAAAATAATCAAATCATTCGTTGCCACCTGCACTACGGTATAGGCAGGATTCCCTCTTGTTAAGTGCGACCAGACAAAAACCATCGCCGTACAAGGGGCTGCTCCCAGCAACACCGCACCTGCGAGGTAATCACGTGCCAACTCCTCACTCATCAAGTTACGAAATAGAACAAAAAAGAAGAACCATGCAATACCAAACATCGTAAAGGGCTTAATCAACCAATTAACCACCCACGTAACATACAATCCTTTAGGATTTTTGCTAACATTTTTTATGCTAGTAAAATCCACCTTCATCATCATCGGATAAATCATCATCCAGATTAAGATCGTAATCGGAATCGAAACCTGTGCATACTCAAACTGCGTCAACCACTGCGGAATTTCTGGTAGATAACGACTTATCATCACCCCTAAAACCATACATAATAGAACCCACACACTCAAATACTTCTCAAAAAATGCCATACGTAATGACTCTTTTGCTTGCATTATTCATTCCTCCTAAACTTATTAACACTCAATCAGAGTAATCTGTTCTGCGGCCATCGTATACGCATTAAGATACTGCTTGGCACGCATCAATCCAGTATGATCTAAAGAGTAATAGACCCACTTACCAGCTTTACGCGCCTGCACCACACCACTAGCTAAAAGAATCTTCATGTGATGTGAGAGCGT
This sequence comes from Entomospira culicis, assembly GCF_028748145.1. Lineage (NCBI taxonomy): Bacteria > Pseudomonadati > Spirochaetota > Spirochaetia > Spirochaetales > Spirochaetaceae > Entomospira > Entomospira culicis. The sequence goes on from NZ_CP118181.1 coordinate 923,604, forward strand.
AGATTGAGAAATAACCAATTCCTCTAATAACGCACAACCACATCGCTCGCCAACTTTTAGTTTAGAGAGAATCGCAAGGCGACTCTCATCACAAAAAGCCTTCATCAGCAATGCTTGCTCTGGATAATCATCATGCATTTCATTCTCCTCATATCGATATTTATCAATCTATCATACCCTATGTATCGATATTTGTCAATATGTTGAACGACAATCACACCGAAAATAATCCCATCTATAAAAGATGGGATGCTTATGAGAACGATGAAAAACGAAATACGGACTTATTTTTTCTTCTTGCTCGCATTAAGTGCACTACGTACGGCGTTGTCTACGTATTTATCGCGCAAGGCGTAGAGCATTTCGTCAAAGGTATGATAGCGCGTATGATGTTGTACCGGCGCATAGCGTCCCTGCCCGTTAGGTCCCGTAGCTATCCAATGACCGCCGGTCGTGTAGGTACTAGTATGGGTTACCGTCTTGAGGATGGCTGGGTACATTGTAAGAGAATACGCTAAGACATTATAGCCCGCATTCTGTGCATAAAGCATCAAATCGGCGCGCTGCATATCAATGGATTGTTCAAGAAACTTATTAAATTCCAATAGTTCGGGATCGTCAATCAACGCCTCCATTAAGCGGTAGGTTTTACTGCCTTTTTGTGCAGTGGTTAGGAGATTTCTGCGGTTAAAACCTTCTTTTATCAAGAGATCCAGTGAATGTTGAAGTTCTGGCGTGATACGATTGGCGCGAGAAAACCATTCAACCCAGAGATTATTATCTTCTAAAAAAGAGGTTTCTTGCAAAATATACTCAAAGAGCGCATCGGTCATAAGATCTTGGGAGATGGCAAGCATATCACTACGGGAGATCGCCTTAATGTCCGCTCCACGATCCTCAAGATAATGGACGGTTTTGAGGGATTTAAAGATGACATTAGCAGCCTTTTTTCGCTTAGCCGAAGAAAGATCGCCAAAAGGGTCGTAGCGCAAGTAATCAACTAAAACTTCTTGATAATCGAGTGTATCTAAAATTTTCTCTTTAGCAGCGCGCTTTTCAAATTTCTTGATATCATTAAAGTAGAGGTACTCCATCGTGTTACGTGGCGATCGAGCGTAAAGATTCATCCCAATGCTCACTAACAAAATAAGCATAATCAATTTTCTCATGCAACGTACTCCTTATTCATCTATCATCAATATATCAATATTGTATAAAAATGTCAATAAGAATTGGGTCATCGCAAGGATGACCCACCCTATCGATTGATTACTTTCTGGGAACAATACGGTAGACACTGCGCTCTTGCATTGCAGGTTCTTTATTCAAATGCGTAATAGTAACGAGATCATGCTCGTCGGTAGTCCCATGCGTTACCAATAGCCAAACCACATAATACTCCTCATCAACCTTGGCGTTGAGTAACGTAGCCACCCCACTGCCAATAGGAATTTCTTTGGTTGGGGTAAAGATATAGCCCAGCTCGCGCACACGAATACTCTGCCCTGCCACCGTAACTTTACCCGTCGTTACATCTAGGGTAATCACACCACCGGTATAATCAGCATGAGTACGCATCACTTCGGCATAACGCGCGTAAAATTTCTCCCACATTGCATCATAATCTACCATCTCCTCGCCCTTTGCCACCTTAAAACCATACTGATTGCTGTTTAATTGTTTATTAAAGGTTGCCAAATCCTTTCTATTCACAGCAAAACCATAAATCTCCATCTTATGTGGGTTAGAGATAGGAGATGAGGCAACGGTAATCACGTCACCATCCATGGTAATCTCGGTGTTGGGAGTGTCATCTACGTCTGCAGGTTTTTTACAGCCAAGCAAAAGCAATAGAGCAACAGAAGCCAAAAAATAGATTTTTTTCATTTTTACTCTCCTATGGATGCTCGTAAAGACGAACATCTGTCTTTATTTTCGACACTCCTCGCCTACTTTTTCTCCCTATTCTTTAGATATCGTAAAAAATTATCCTTTCCAACCTAAGCCAACATAAAATCCATGTTGCCAGCCAAGCCCAAAATTGTAACGAAGCTGATAACCAATGGGCAAAAAGATTCCCCCTGACATCATGCCTGTCTCAAGTCCCAACTTAAAGACTGGCCCGTGATTATGTTGTACGCCAAAAAAAGCGATCTCCTTGCGTACAGCAAGCTCTTCTTCACGATTAACCCCATCCATATTAGCGGGAAGACCATAGGCGTAAAACCAGCCAATGTCAAGCGTTATACCAAAATATTCGTTCACAGTACTTTGATAGCGCATCAATAGCGCCATATCTAAAGAGTAGCGAGTCATCTTAACCCATTTATCGGAGAGAAAATTCTCGTCCTCGTCAAAAAAAGATAATTGCACATGATGCTTAGCCCAGCCCATGCCCATATCAACGCTCAAGCCCATCACTCTGCTAAGAAAGTAGGTGGAGGACAACCCCACACGATAGCTCTCTTGCCGATACGGTTGTGGGCGCATCCAAACGCGAAAAAATCCACTACCCACGCCAAAAAAGCCGTTAAAGGGATAGAGCCCCGAAAAATTGAGGCTCACCTGATAATGAACATCCTGAGCGGAGAGCAAAATCGGAGATTGCACTTGAACTGGCTCAACAACCTCCTTAGACTCTCCTCCATGGGCATACAATCGACATGCGAGAATAATAAATACAAAAGATAAAAGAAATCGCCTACGCATGCACCCTCCCAAAATATGCCAAAAACCTAGATATTAATACCCAATCCTACATAGAATCCATGCATGAGCTCGCGTCTAAGGGCATTGTAGCGCACAATGTAGCCAGCAGGAATGTAAAGTCCAGAAGAGCGGGCATTACCAAACTCTAAGCCAAAGCGTATGACAGGTCCATGATTATGCACATAGTTTCGATAAAAATCACTCTCAAAAAAAGCTCTCTCCTCGTCGGTGGCTAAGCCCTGCACGTTGCTCATGAGGTTGTACCCGTAGTACCAACCAAAGTCGGTAGTAATTGCCCAAGAGTCGCTCATGGCTTTGCGTAGACGTAGATACATGGAGTACTCAAGAATGTAATCTTGTACTTGAGCCTCACGTGTATAGCTGCCAAACAAGCCATTAGTATCATAGAACGTGAGGGAGAGATTTTTCTTACTCACACTCACCCCAGACTCAAATAATATACCAAGATGTCTACCCAAAATGGCTACACCAAAATTGCCATTATGGATACGCGTATCATGCATCGCCATCGTCTTAAATCCATTAAGAGGATAAAGACCTACATAATTGGTGCTGATCTGGACAGTAGGACCCGAAATGGCAGGATTACTCTTCTTTGTCTCACCGCGACTCTCAGCGCGACTTTGTGGGCGATTACTAGAGGATTCATCTCGAGATTCATTGCGCTCTCGGTCTGTGCTACGTTCTTCACGATCTCGTTCATTGGTACGCTCTTGCTGACGGTCAGACTGGGAAGAAGATCCCCCATCTCTATCTCTGGCATCACGTTGCCCATCGCGGTATCCCCGACGGTACGCCTCTTCTTCTCGCTCCTGCTGTGATTGTTGCCCACTACGTTCGGCATCTTCTTGCCCATCGCGATACCCATCGCGATAAGCCTCCTCCCGATCGCTGTTTTGCGCAGAAGCAAAGAGTCCCATCACCATAAACATGACAAACAATAGTTGCTTTTTCATTATATGACTACTCCTTTATTTGATAATCATTTATAACTCTCTTTATATTATACACAAATCCCACCATATTGACAAGCGACACCTAGATTAATTATCAAAAAATTATTAATAGAACTATTGATATTCTAAAATAGATAGTCGATAGGTATGGAATAGTATCCATTGTTAGTAATGTATAGGAGTTTGTCCAGCATATGAAAAACCGTTCTATTTTGAGCTTTCTCTTGAGTTTACTCTTTATTCTGCCTGCTCGTGCCTACGATATTCCAGAAGTTAGTGTGGGGCTTCGCCTTGGGGGAGATGCGCACTTTAGTATGGCACCCCTCTTTGATTTTGACACCGCAGTGAGCATTAGTAATGCAATCTATCCCTTTGGCGTTAGCGGTAACTTTGCCTTATCCGTATTAACCGACATTAAAACTCGTGAATGGTTCGCCTTTACTCCAGAAATCACTATGGGTGTAGCGCGTAGTCTCGTTGATAAAGATGTGGGTATTCAAGCCAACTGGCACGACATTAACTTTGATATTCTCGCCAAATTCTTCGTAAGCTATTGGTACTTTGCTGCAGGCCCTGGCTTCTCGATTATTACGCCTCCAGCTTATCACACCAAAAAGAATTATCTCAACTCCAACGTCGGGGAGTTAGGCGATAATCTCAAGCTCCTAGGACTCAAGCCAAAAATGACCACTCGCTTCACCGTAACCCTAGATACAGGCGCATATATCCCAGTAACGCCCAATAAAGATACCATCGGATACATTACCATTAGTTGGCGTACGGTCATTGCACCTATGGTCTTTGAAAAACTCTACTTCATGTCTACAGCCAAAAGTAACGAAATCGAAATGCACTATATGGATAGGCTTTCTAACCGCGCATCCACAATGATTAGTACAGGTCTCTTTGTTGGCTTTAACTATATCGTCAATAACCATTACTAGTTAAGTGGTCTGGTCGTGCAAACCATTGGGCAACGCGTACGCCTTGCGCGAAAACACTTTGGCTGGACACAACACCAAGCTGCCGAGCATCTTGGGGTAAAGCAAAATATGCTCTCTCGTTACGAGCGTGAAGAGCATCATATTCCCGACCCTATCAAGGTGAAATTACACGCACTAGGCATCAATCTTACTTGGCTTCTCACCGGAGAAGGCGAGATGTTACTCCCACCGCCAGCACACACACCATTGCAAGACGTTCAACAGATCCGACGCGAGCTACTCTCCCTACAGCTTACACTAGAAAAGACACAAGCCGATCAACAGGCCATGCAAATTATGCTTCAACGTATGAAAAATATTATCTTTAAATAGATAAATTACTCTCTAAATTTCGATAAAGAGAGCAACGGGTAGCCCTCTTTAATCTCCCAAGCATGTTGATAACAGTGGTAATTCTTCAAAGAATGGCAAGTGCGACACAATGGCATCAGAAAGGATGATCCAGCGCAAAGATTCTCCCCTCTATGGAGCATTTTTGCCTGCACCACGCCAGAGGCTCTACGCTGACAGCCACGAATTGCACACTTAATTGCCGCCCCATTATAGAGATCCATTAATATAGTCATGCTAGAGATAGGCACGATACTATCACTTACGTAGGTGATAGCATCGCCAATTTCTGTCCGTTCTATCATCATGAACCTCCACTCCTCAACCCACTATTTTAACAATGTGGTGAGCATCCAAATCTCTTTTTGCAAATCCTTAGAGATACCAAGAATAAGATCGGCGGTAACCTCATCTGCCTCTTGCTGCGCGTGTTCAAGAATTACTTTATACTCATCCACCATCTGCTGAAGATCGGCAATCACTTGGCGCACCATCGTAGTTGCATCCTCGCCCCCAGTTGCCTCTTTTAGCGAGCTCTTTGCCAAACTCTCTTTTAGAGTAGAGATAGGCGAGCCACCTCGCATTAAGATGCGTTCTGCGATCTCGTCATAATAAGCGGTTATCGCGGTGTAGAGCTCCTCAAATTTAGCATGAAGCTCAAAAAAAGTTGCGCCTTTTACGTACCAATGATAATGGTGAAGTTTAGTATAAAATAAATTAAGATTGGCTACTTGTTGATTGAGTAGATCGATGGTTGACATGAAATATCCTCCTGAGATTTTTATTGCTTACACTATCATAATACAATGAGCTATGATAAAAGGCAAGCGAAAATTCTTATATCATGAAAATTATCTTTTTTGCATGATAAGCCTTGACATTTTATGATTTCTGTGTGATTCTATAGATAGAAATATCAACGATAACATAGTTGTCTGTTCCATCACATAAGAGAGCAAAAATCAAGCCGTTATCGGCATCTGTGTTCGCCTAAAAACCTAGTTCTCGTTCCGTAATCGTCTCCATTCACCCTTGGGGAAGAGCATTTTTGTAACAACATAAAATCATTAAACATTAATCTACTCAATCACATTTTTTTAGAAAGGAGTATATTTATGTCTAAATTAAACCTTTTTTTGATGGTGAGTTGCCTATGCGCCGTTATGATGAATGGATGCAAACCTCACACGAAGAACCCCATCCCGCCAGAACTGCCACCGGCACAGACTCAGCCAGAAGAAACCCCGCCGACGCGATCCACTCCACCAGAGAGCCTTACGCCAACGAATCCTGAGGAGAGTGAGGAAACGAGTACCGACGCAGCTACCCAATCCACCACCGACNCANCTACCCAATCNACCACCGACACAGCTACCCAATCTACCACCGACGCATCTACCCAATCCACCACCGACGCATCTACCCAATCTACCACCGACNCANCTACCCAATCNACCACCGACNCANCTACCCAATCTACCACCGACACAGCTACCCAATCNACCACCGACACAGCTACCCAATCTACCACCGACGCATCTACCCAATCNACCACCGACNCANCTACCCAATCTACCACCGACNCANCTACCCAAACGAATAGGCCACGGGTGCATCCAGAGGATAATCTCATTGAGAGAGCCGAAAGTCATCAGCCCCACGTTCTTCGCCAACGCTATCACACCAAAAGTAACAGCCCCAATGAGCGCTATATTACCCGATGGGCTAATCATGCCGGCGCTACCCTCAAGGTTGAGATCAATGACATGCAAGGGGCGGGAAAAATTTGGTTAGTGGGCGCGCAAGCCGTAAGACCGCGTGCATCTATCGCCATAAACCCACAACTATATGGGAAAAAGAGTGCCAATATTCCCTTTAACTGGCTCAATGACACCGTGGGCTTTTGGCCGATCTACTTTGATATCAATCAACCCATGCCCCTCATCGCCCCGATGAAAGAGAGTCTTATTAATCTCTTTCCTAACGATCCTGCCGTGGTTTACGACAACGAGCGTAGAAGTAGAAACATCAATCTTTATTACGACTATATGCTGGCAAATCCTACCAATCGCAACGGTGCAGGTGCCCTTAACCGCGCCAGCGCTTGGCAACATTTAGGCTTTCATGCGGGGGATGAAGTAGAGATTGTTATCTATATCTATTCCACGCAAGAGAGCTACCAATGGTATCGCGACTCCGTGGGACTCTCCCCAACAACAGGCATTCCCAAGACCTTAAAACGCGTCCATCTCGATGAGGTGATCGAGCTTGAGCGGATTCCTGTTACCCTAGAGTAACCTCTAGCCCTATAACGATAAATCATTGTGTATCATTAAGATAAAACAACATCTTAGCGATACATAATGATTTGTTTTTAGAGAGTTTTTGAAAAATTTGTTCTTATTGATAGATACACTCTTGACAAAAATCAAAAATTATGCGATTCTTTAGATAGAATTATATTTCTATTGATAGTAACAGACCCTAATCATTTCTCTTCCATACAAAGGGAATTGTTTTCGCAATGTTTCTATGAATAGAAACAAATATAAGGAGAAATTTTATGAAACGAATGCTTAGCTTTCTAACCATCTCTCTCTTTATCGCCAGTGCGATGAGTTGTAAACCGCGTATTAACGCAAGTAATGAGGTAGATATCCCCGATATTGCAGATATTATTGGTGGGGGCAGTGGTAACAATAACGGCGGTAATGACAACGGCGGTGGTAATGATAACGGTGGTAATGATAACGGTGGTAATGATAACGGCGGTAATGACAACGGCGGCGGTAATGACAACGGCGGTGGTAATGATAACGGCGGCGGTAATGATAACGGCGGCGGTAATGATAACGGCGGCGGTAATGATAACGGCGGCGGAAACACCGACCCCATCGAGGACGATAGCCGAAAGCTAAAGCTCACGCAACCGGGGAGCAGCTACTACGAACGCTTTATCAACCGCTGGGATGATATGAACGGAGCCGTTATTGATTTGGGTATTAATGAGATGAGTAAGGACAAAAAAGATGGTCGTATCTGGATGGTAGGCGTACAAGCTGTTCGCCCCGGTGAGCCCGTGGTGATTAACCCCAAGGTATACGGCAAAGGCACCTCCACTATCGGCTTTAACTGGTTTAAGGGGAAAGTTATGGTACTTTTTACCATCGACCAGCCCTTACCCCTTATTGCTCCAGTTGGGGTGGCTAAAGGCGAAAAGCTCGATCCGGATCTTTTTCCTAACGACCCCGCAGTTGTCTACAATGATGGCAAATCTAGCTCTTATGTAACCCTCGTCTACGGGCACATGCTCCAAAACACTGCCAACAAAAATGGTGCAGGCTCTCTGCTAAAAGCAGCGGCATGGAGTAATATTGGCTTTAAAGCCGGTGATGATGTTGACCTCGTAGTTTATATGTACACCACCCAGCAGAGCTACAAATGGTACACCGATACGGTCGGTAATGATCCTGAAAAAGGTATCCCCAAAGCCTTGCAAAGTGTAACCCTCGATCACATCATCGAAGTGCAACGCTTCCCCTTCATTCTTCAATAACCTAGCATCTAGCCCCTATATTAAGATAAGAAGCAGATCACCTCGATCTGCTTCTTTCTCCTACATAAAAAGAGCCAGCGAGATCCCATCAATCTGCCTCTTTCTCGCGTAAAATTCCCAAAAATCACTTTCCATGACAAATCGCTTTTCTTTTTATCGCATTTATGCTATACTCATTATAAAAGCTTGCAAAAGAGGTGCGTCATTATGAGCAACACAACCAATAAAAATATGCGTTCTATCGCGGTCGTAGGCGCAGGCGCCTTTGGCACCGCACTAGCCAAAGTCTTAGCGGAAAAAGGCGTAGACGTGAAGATCTGGGCGTTCAAACCCGAAACCGCCGAAGATATCAACACCCACCACCGTAACCAAGAGTTCCTCCCCGATGCCATCCTACCTACCAGTCTCACCGCTAGTAGCGACCTCACTGAAGTCGTCCAAGATCGTGATGTTGTTCTCTTAGTTACCCCCTCAAACGTCCTCATTCAAACCGCACGCCAACTCCTCAGCATTCCCTGCATTGCAGAAGGCAAAGCGATCATCGCTTGCGCCACCAAGGGTCTTATTCGTCTACCCTCGGGCGACGGGCAACTCCTGCTTGATGGTCTTGAAAATTATCTTCCCGGTTTTTACAAAGGCAACATGGTCTATATTTCGGGGCCTAGCCATGCCGAAGAGATCGCCCAAGGTAAAGTTACCGCCCTTGTCGCCGCCTCGCAAAATCCCATGAATGCCATCATTGTGCGTGAGCTCTTTACCGCACCCACCTTACGCGTCTTCTCTTCCATTGATGTTAGTGGTGTACAAGTGGTTGCCGCCCTCAAAAATGTTGTCGCCCTCGCCTTTGGCGCTATCGAAGCCTATGCCGAAAAGAGCAACAATATCGGCGATAACACCGAAAGCTTCCTTCTCTCTGCCGGTCTCAATGAAATGATGATTCTTGCCCGTGCCATGGGATCGACTCACTTTGAAACCATCACCGGGCCTGCCGGCATTGGCGATCTCGATGTAACCTGTCGCAGTAAGTATGGCCGCAACCGTCGCTTTGGGCGCTCTATCTACGAGCAAAACCTCCTCAACGACTTCGCCGATCTTGACGATCTCATGGCAAATGTTACCACGAAAGTGGGCTACCTCCCCGAAGGTGTATTCGCTGCACGCACCGCCTATCTTACTGCGCAAAAGTACAACCTACGTACCCCGATGTTCACCGCAATTTACCGCGTTCTCAATAAAGAACTCGACGTAGAAAGCGCCGTTCAAGAGCTCATCTACGGAGTGTAAATGCCGCCCCACGATATTCTCTTTGGTGGCTCTTTTGACCCCATTCACCGCGCACATATCGCCATTGCAACCAAGGCGCGCTCCCAATTGGGAGCCGACCGCTTTTTCTTTCTTCCCACCAAAGAGAATCCGCTCAAACCACCGCTTATTGCCAGCCCAAAAGATCGCCTCATCATGCTTCATCTCGCCACGCGCCATCTACCTTGGGCGACCGTCCTCCCCGACGAAATAGAACGTACCGACCAAAAACCCAGCTACACTATCGACACACTAGAAGAACTGCTCCAAAAAGAGATCATCCGCCCCAAGCCCTACCTCCTCATCGGCAGTGATATTCTTCCGCAACTGCCCCACTGGCATCGCATCGATGACCTACTTTCACAAGTAACCTTAGCTGTTATCACGCGTCAAGAGGTCTCGCCCAGTAGCCCCTACCCCTATCAGCTTATCTCCATTCCACATATTGATATATCTAGTACATCTATTCGAGAAACTCTCTCCAAAGAAGATCTCCATCCTGACGTTTGGGAGTACATAAATTATGCAAAGCTCTATCAGTAGTGTGATACAGGCACTCGCCAAGGCCGAGCTCTCCCCAGCGCGCTATCAACACAGCGCACGGGTCGTCTACGTAATGAAACAGATACACAAGCGTCTCCACTTACCCATCGAAATCGACCTTATTGAACTAGCAGGGTGGGCGCATGATATCGCCCGAGAGTGGCCAGAAGAGGTCTTAGCCTCCGCCATTCAGAAGTATCATCGCACCGATTATCTATCGTCGCATGCCCATCCAGCCCTCTGGCATGCGATTGTTGCTATGCCCTACATTCAAGAACAATGTGGATTTTACCATCCAGAGGTCGATCAAGCCGTCATTCATCACAGCACAGCCGTTAAAAACAACTCCTTACTAGGAAAACTTTTATTCATTGCTGATGAGTGCGAGCCCGCACGCGATCATCTTACCCCCACCCATCACTTGATGCTAGCACATGGCTCACTTGATGATATTTATTACTTTATAATTAAAGAGCAGATTAAATTTTTTCACCAAATAAATCAATCCCTATCGCATCTCACCCTAGATGCGTATAAAGAAGGAAGAGACCTCATGCAAAAAACGATAAAATCATTTCACCAAAACCCTTTTAAAGAGAATACCTACCTGCTTATCCATGAACAAACCATGCTCATTGTCGACCCTGGTGTCAAGGTAGAAGAGCTCGCACCGACTATTCTTGCCAGTGAAATTACAGAAGCAAAGATTATCTACACCCACGGGCATTTTGATCATATTGTCTTTGGCTATGATCTCGAACAATTTCTTTCACTACAAAAAATTCCCTATGAGAGTTATGCTCCCAGTGCTGAATCATTCTACTTTGGGGAAAAGGCCTTAGCTCACATTCAAGATGTCATTAAAATGTATGGATTAGAAGATTTTTATCACTGCAAAAATATTCCAACCATCCAACGCTTTCTCGAAGATGCACAGCCCATCGATTTTCTCGACTTCATCTTCTACCACACCCCCGGACATTCCATGGGTAGTGGGGTGTTCTATAGTAAATCACTTAATACCCTCTTCTCTGGAGACACCATCTTCGCCAATGGCTCTATCGGACGCACCGACTTCCCCGACAGCTCCCCGCAACAGATGGAAGCATCCCTCCAGCGTATCTTCTCGCTCTTCCCATCAGAAACCACGCTTTATCCCGGACACGGCATGCGCTCAACCATCGCCAGAGAAAGAGAAATTCATCGTGAATTCCACTAAATCTTATACACAAAAATTCCGATGGATTATGTATATGAAATACCTAGTTCTTATCATGGTCGCTCTTCTGCCCAGCACACTCTTGGCCTTTCAAGAGGAAGGCTTAGCCAGTTGGTACGGAGGAAAGTACCAAGGACGACTTACCGCTAATGGCGAAATTTTTGATACGCACAAGATCTCGGCAGCGCATAAAACGCTTCCATTTGGCACAATCGTTACGGTCTTAAATCTGGAAAATGGTAAATCTATCGATGTGCGGATCAATGATCGAGGGCCTTTTATCGCCGGTCGTATTATCGATCTCTCCTACGCTGCAGCCAAAGAGATCGGTATGCTCAATCAAGGGCTTGCGAAAGTCCGTATCTCCGTGAAAGACTCGGTAACAGAAGTAAAACTCGCAACCATCCAAGTAGGCGCATTTAAAAATATCGCCTACGCAAAGAAAATGAAAGATATGCTTATTGAAGCGGGATTTTCTCCCTATGCCATCATGACGACATCTGGATTAGTACGCATAGAAATTAAAAACGTCCCTCAAGAACAGGCGCTAACCATGGTAAAACGTCTAAAAGAGCTCGGAATTGAAAACCCCTTGATAAAAACTTCTTCTTAGCTAATATGCAACTTCCCCTAAATTTTATCCGATACCAATGCCAAGCTAACGCTCTCTACCTCTAACGCACCCGCATCCATAAGTACTTTCGTACAATAGTAAAGAGTGCTTCCTGTCGTATAAATATCGTCCAGCACCACCCACTTCCTTCCAATCACTCTCCCTTTATCTCGTTCTTTAAGATAAATATTATCTTTTTGCGCAATCATTCTTTGTGCTTTATCAAGATTTTTTTGCTGAATATTTCTCTTTTTATAGAGAATGAACTCTACTTTATATTGATACGCATACATTAGCTGCTTTGCAATTGCTAACATCAAATGCTCCGCAGAGTGAGAAGGAGCAAGAACAAAGCGATAATCCTCTTTATCGTAACGAGATAGATACGTGGCTATCTTCTGCGCCCAATAAAATTTATAATCATAACGATGGCGGAATTTAAGATCATAAATACTCGCTTTGATAATTTCAGAAAAATTCATGATAGCATAATGTTTCCAGAAAAAATCTCGCTGGGAGCATCGATAACAGCGTAAAGAAGAAGTCATATTTGTAAGTACTTGCGAACAACAATCGCATCTTTTTTGCAAAACCACTAAAGCTAAATCATTTTCTTCTAATAGATGGAAGCAGCTAAAACATAAAGAATCACGATGAATGATTAGCGAAGCACAACGGGCGCATCGTGGGGGAAAGAACAATTCAATACTTACATTAATCCATTTGAATAAAAATCTAAACATCCTCAATGATAAGATCTAACATTCCGGTTGTAGAATTGCGTTGCCAATAGAGAATTTTTACAGCAACCTCTCCATCACGCCCCAAAGCAATCTCATTTAGACCAATTTTTAAGGTAGTGCGCCCAGCATTCGATGTCCAAATCTTCATGTTATTATGCATAGTGCGTTGAATTTGTTCCCCAGCCTGATAATAACGATCGATCACCTCACTGTTATCCAACCGATGACGATAATTAACATATCCCTTAAACATAATGATAGGATTGACCGGAATACTTGATCGCACGCTCATCAAGACTTCACGCTCTTGACGAATAGAGACATCTAAATCGATGCTATTATCCGCCCTATCCGTAGAGGAATTTGCTATCGAATCGCCATCTTGCAACGAGACATAATTTTCTGCCTCCAGATAGATCGATAAACGTTTATCAGAGTAGACTTTATCGTAAGAAATACGTAAGGTTGCAGGCACCTCTACATTAAAACTTAATGTATTTAAAACGACACTAAAGGGCTCCTCGGAAGAGAGTAGGAAGTCACGATAAGCATCTTCACCTCGAATAACGCCCTCGATATCCTGAGTTTCACTTAGAGAAAATTTTAGATAATAAAGATATCCATCCACCGATAACACCAACTCTTGATTAAAGAGAATATCTTTACGCGTCTTCTTCATTTTATTACTGCGAAGTTTAACCGTTTGATTAACAGTAAAAAGATTTATCTCAAAAAACTGATTAAGCAGGAAAAATAAGCCAAAGAGAAGAAGAATTCCACCACCAACGCGTAAGAGAATTTTCTTCATGTTTATCTCTTTTTTGAGAAGTTCTTCATAGGGCGCCTGTTCTTCTATTAGCTTATAATTTTTATACATTGATAAAATTTTATCCACATCTAACCCAAGAAAGAGCGCATACATACGCAAGAATCCCAATAAATTGCTCTCTCCTACGGAGATATTCTCAAACTGATCGGCTTCTAGCGAGAGAATATACTGTTTGGGGATATGCGTCTCATTGACCACCTGTTCGATGGTCAACTTTTTGGTCTGACGCGCTTCTGTCAAAATCTCACCAATACTCTTCATGATGCTTAGTTGTCCTGTAGATTCAGAAAATTAGGGTAGCGTACCACGGATTGTCCTTCCTCTGGAGTGAAGACAAAAATGCTACTATTCATGCCTCGATTAATTGTAATATTGGTAAAATCATAGCGGATATTCTCAAAGAGGCTAGTAATCCCTGTAATACGACGAATGAGAAGTGTCTCTGGGTTTACGGAAATTTCTAAAGAACGAAAGCCCTCGGCGTTTACACGCCACTTAAGAGACAACTTAACCACCCGCTCGGCAGAACCACTCTCCAGAGGCTCAGGTTGACCATTATTACTAAAACTGATAAAGTAATTTTCACGCAAAAGGCGTAATCCATTACCCGAAAGCCCCATCACTTCGGCATCACTTTGGGCAGGAAGAACCTGCTCCATTACCACACCAGATCGAGGGAGGTAGAGTTCCACCTTATTTTCTGATACCACTAAGATTTGTCCCGAAGGGGCCGTATAATCAAGGCGTAAGAGATTGGGCGATTTGTAGCGCAAGCGACCAAACTCTATGCGTTCCCCACGTTGGATACGTACCGCAGCATCATAATCCTCAATCTTGGCATAGCGATCGGAGACCCGTTGGAAAAAGGCATCAGCACTCTCCTGCGCCCCAAGAGAACCAGCCAAAAATAGCGTTAATAATATTAGGTAGATTTTATGCATAAATTCTCCTTTACAGTTGCGCGATTAAGTTGTCTAAACGAAGAAGAGTCTCTTCCGAACCAAGCAGACGGATGCTCCCAAAGAGCGGGGGCGATACCTTAGAGCCAGTAACGGCAACACGCAAGGGTTGCAGAAGCGCACCAATCTTAATACCTTCAGTCGTAGCGAAATCACGCATTTTTTGCTCGTTGATCTCATCCTCATGTGCCATAAAGTCAGCAATCATCGGCTTTACCTTCGCCAAAA
Source organism: Entomospira culicis (assembly GCF_028748145.1). NCBI lineage: Bacteria > Pseudomonadati > Spirochaetota > Spirochaetia > Spirochaetales > Spirochaetaceae > Entomospira > Entomospira culicis. Next base: position 938,616 of record NZ_CP118181.1, read on the forward strand.
TATCGAGCAATTGCTCACGCGTTAGTCCCTTAGGTAGCGCATCGGCTACGGGATAAATTTCGGGTCGAACCAAAAGAAAACGAAGCATGCCACCCACCTCATTGAGGAATGTGATGCGCTCTTGCACCATCGGTAGGGCACGTTTAATCAAATTTAGTTGCTCGGTATCGGGCTGAGAAGAGAAGAGTGCCTCTTCAAGAATAATCTCTTCTCCTGCATCATTTTGTCCCTTGATGGGTCGGGAGAGGAAAGGTTCTACGCGGGCAAAAAATTCCTCCGGCGATAATTTACGAATATACTGCCCATTAAACCAATCGAGTTTTTTGTAATCGAAGACGGCAGGCGCTTTATTAATACGTTCAAGTTTGAAGAGTTGCTCTAGCTCCTCCTTGGTGAAAAACTCACGGCTATCGTCGTAAGACCACCCTAGAAGAGAGATATAATTGGTGAGCGCTTCTGGCAGATAACCTTTTGCAATGAAATCTTTTACGCTCGTCGCTCCGTGGCGCTTACTTAGCTTCTGCCCATCGCTCCCCATCACCATGGGAAGGTGGCAAAGTTGTGGCATCTGCCAACCGAAAGCCTCGTAAATCAGCTTGTGAACAGGCGCGCTAGGCACCCACTCTTGAGCGCGAAGGACATGGGTAATCTCCATTAAATGATCATCGATGACATTAGCAAGATGGTAGGTAGGCATGCCATCGCTCTTAAGGAGGATGACATCGGGGTTGATATCTTTAGCATCGCGACTAATATCCCCTAAGATGGTATCGTGCACCATGACACTGCCAGTCAAAGGCGTTTTAAGTCGGACAACCGGAGCAACGCCTGTGGCTTTTGCCTCGGCAAGCTCCTCCTCGCTTAAATTACGGCAATGACGATCATAACCTGGAGGCAGGGAATTTTGCTCTTGAATTTTACGGATGCGATCAAGGCGTCCGCTGGTGCAGTAGCAGTAGTAAGCTTTGCCTTCGTCGATAAGTTTTTTCGCATAAGATTGGTATAATTCTTTACGTTCACTCTGGATATAAGGACCTTTATCGCCACCAACGACAGGACCTTCATCCCAAGCGATGCCCAGCCACTGCATGGTATCATAGAGATCTTGCATGGCGAGATCGAAGGTACGTTCTTGATCGGTATCTTCGACACGTAAAAGGAATTTTCCTCCTTGAGAGCGCGCAAAAAAGTAATTAAATAATGCAGTTCTAGCCCCACCAATATGTTGGTAGCCCGTGGGCGAAGGCGCATAACGAACACGTACACTCATGCTTTATCAACCATCCTTATTCTCGATAAAGGGGAGAGAAGGTCTCTCCAACCTTTTGCCTAAATAATTACATTATAGCCTTTTCGGTAAAAAATCACAAGGGGGTTTGGTGGGAGATAAAGGCGAAAAAAGAATTTTTTTTATACATGATATGCTTGACATAATAAGATTTTTTTAGTATAGTAGTGACTATCTCTAGCGTAGCAAAGGAGGTGAGCTAGTGTTAAAAAAAGTAATGCCACTTCTTTTCCTGATAGCCACATTAAATACTATCAACGCCCTTGATGGCGTTTCAGTGGGGCTTCGCGTTGGAGCTGATGCTAGTTTTAGTGCAGTAAAAATCCATGGTAATGGAACAACTTACCGTAAGCTAACTATTTCGGATGCCTTTAATCAAGAAGGAGTAAATCCTTTCTCTGTTGGGATGCTCCTTGGCGTTTTTAGCAATCTCGAATTTAATGAAAATTTTACATTACATATTGGTCTCAATGCCCTCCTCTTTCGCCAATATCATGATGACATTGCGCTTGATGGAGAAGAGCTCCCAATCAAACGAAGAATTTTTAGTCATAGTTTCGACCTAGACTTAATCGCACGCCTCCAATCAAATAGCATTCAAGGTCTCTATTTAGGGTTAGGCTTAGGACCAACCCTTGCCACAAAACCAAGAGGAAGTATCCCAAGTCTCCACCTTAATGCCCCACTAAAACGAGGGAAAATACATCTTGGACTCAACATCCTCCTCGACATGGGCTGGAGTATGAGCATTTCAGAACAAGATAATCAATTTATACAACTTGGATTTAGAGGTGCCTTCGACATTATAGGTCTAACCCAAAAGAAGCCACCCAAAAATTGCCATTCAGAAGTCTATGCACTTATGACACCAGTTTCGATGGGATTTAGCGTTGCTTATCTCTATCGTTTTACCGAGGAAGGTAATTGGTAACACCCTCTTTACCATATTTTATCAACAATAATTAGGAGCAAACATTATTATGTGGAAAACAATCACTCTTTCCCTTGCTTTTTTAGTAACCATTTTTTTACCAAATAGTTTTGCCTTGGAGAACATTGGCATTGGCATAAAAGCCGGCGGAGAGTTCGCCTACAACCGTAGCAATTTCGGCGAAACACTCATGATTGGCACTGGCGCTGCAGGACGTGGCTCTTGGGGCTTTAATAGCGCCTTTTTTGTAGACTTCTTTCGCAATGAAAAGAAATCCTTTGCCTTGGGCGTACATGCGGGACTTTTTCGTCACCATACAGCCGAGTATGCGCTATACAGAGAAGGATCAAACGTTGGACAGGTAAAAGATAAACGCAGTTTTCATGCCATCACCCTAGAACTGCTTTGGAAGACCTACATCTTCCCCGAAGGTGGTATTTACTATGGAGTAGGCTTTGGTCCCACTCTTTATACTCCAACGAAACAAAGAGTTACCGGCGAGAGAGATGGAGAAATAGTAGATGAAATCTTCAAGGGAAAACTAGGATATGGTCTTAACCTCATCTTAGATATTGGTTGGCTCTTACCCCTAGGTTACATGGACAATCATTTCTTACATTTTGGTCTACGACTAGACTACGATCTTCTCTCCATCGTCAATAAATTCTTCGCCTTAACAGAAGGTAGCATGTACTCAACCTTTTCCGCTGGATTAATGATTGGCTACAGCTATAAATTTTCTACAGATGGCGCCGCTAGCTGGTAGCAAAGCGAACAAAAACGTTCTTATCCTAAATTTCTATAAATCTTTCATGAAAGAGCCTTTTTTAGGCTCTTTCATCATAAATATTAATGAATACCTTCTTATATCCTTGTCTATTTTAGCTCTTTCCTCCTATACTTCCTCTAGGATATCCTGTTTAAGGATAAAAAAACCACACAAACCTTAGGAGGGTCAATTTATGAGGAAAAAGAGCATCATGATACTCACCGCTTGGAGCTTCCTGCTTTTGGGGCTTCCTGCAAAAAGTCTAAAAGACGCATCTGCGCTCACCATCAATAAGGTAACAGGTGAAATTGGCTGGTTTGAAGATCTGCAACCGCATACGCATCCAGACGATCCCCACGCTGTTGAGTATCGAGTGCGGTTAGTCGCGTGGAAAGAGAGCAAGCCCCTTAACAAAAATGCTATCGACCTAGAAATCCAATTAAACATTGGAAAGACCATCTACAAAGATAAATCAACACAATTCTGGCTAGAATTAAGTTATGCGCTAGCAACCACCGAAGCGCAACTTTTACCAGCGCAAAATCAGCACAGTTTTCAAAAAGTTCTGCTCAAATTAAAACAACCCCAAACCCTCTTGAGTAGTTCAGCAAAAATCTACCGCTACACCACCAAAAATAAGAGCAACCAATCTCTCCATCAGCAACGGGAATATTTGCGCGTCGACCTAAAACCCCAAGTCATCGAGCAAATGCTCATCCCCCAAAGCATCAACCTCGATCTCTTTACCTCAACCTTTCACACCCCACCCATCACGTTATCGGTAGAGGGAAAATCTCTCTCCAAAATTCAGCTCAAGCTCCAAGAGCTCCTGCTCATTCACTAGCTTTTTCCCGCCCACATCATAAAGCCTCCTTATTGAGGCTTTTTCTATGCAAAATATCGCACAAATATCTCTCTAAGCCCTTTCAAAAAATTACTTTTTTCGCTATACTATAATCAAAGTCGGCACAAGATGCCTTAAATATATACCCAATAGGAGTAACCTATGTTAATTGACAGCAGTAGCGACTGGGAGATCCAGTGCTTTGAAGATATTTTTGATGCCACCTATGCCACCATTAAAAAACGACGTGATCACGATCCCCTCTTTTGCCTCAAAGATTTAGAGCAACAGCTAGAGGATATGTACCTCTTAGATGGCCATGATTGGCTGGGGCGTGGACGCGTAGGCGACCTTGACATGGAAGCAAGCATCGCAGCCCTACAACAACATATCTTTGAGTGGAGAAAAGAACCCACAAAGGATTAACCGCAATGATTGTAAAAGATGCCCAGCCCACATCAGTCTCCCAGTCAGAAGATCAATTCGACGAACCTCAACGTATGCGTGTCATCATCTATAACGACGAAGTTACTACGCAAGAATTTGTCGTCCTTCTTCTGGTGCATCTCTTTCAATACACTGTCGAAAAGGCCATTGCATTAATGCTCGAAGTCCACCTATCAGGTGCTGGTGTTGCCGGCATTTATACCCACGATGTTGCTCTCTTTAAACGTCAACAAGCAATCAAAATGGCCAGAGATGCGCAATATCCCTTAAAAATTGAATGTGAGAAGGTAGAATAATTATGATGAGTATGAGTAATGAATTACAAGCCATTATCAACCGCGCCTATGCCCTTGCTAAGGAAAAAACCCACGAAATTTTTACCCCAGAGCATCTCCTCCTTGTTGCCCTAGACGCCAACTCTCCGCGCGCTATCTTCAGCTCCCTTGGCATCGATATCATCAGCATCAAACGCGATCTCATCGACTACCTAGAGAGTGAAATTCCGAAAAGCACCCACCTCTACAACGAACCCCCAAACTCCCCCCAACTCGAACTCCTCCTACAAAATGTCTCTTTACACGCCTCTAGTAGTGGCAAAAAAAATGTCGTCATTAACGATATCCTCCTTGCCATGGTCAACCTCGACAAAAGTTATGTGGCGCACTCTCTCCATAAACATGGTGTCAACCATGAGCGTCTCTTTGAGGCTATCCAACAGACCCATAACAATATCAAGGATGAGGAGAGTCCCAATGCACGCAGTCCAGAAGAGAGTCGGCCACAGCTCAAGAGCTATACCACCGACCTCACTCAGGAGGCGCGCGATGGTAAGCTTGAACCGCTGGTAGGCAGACAAGTGGAGCTTGCCCAAACCATCACGACGCTCTCACGCCGTGTCAAGAATAATCCCCTGCATATCGGCGATTCAGGCGTGGGTAAAACCGCCATGAGTCACGGACTTGCTCAATATATTATATCTGGTAAAGCCCCCAAATCCTTTGCCGATTGCCGTCTACTCTCCCTCGACTTAGGCTCACTGGTTGCTGGTACGCGCTATCGTGGTGATTTTGAGGAGCGCATGAAATTTGTCATTAAAGAAGCATCTAAAGGGGGTAAAACTATCCTCTTTATCGATGAAATTCATACGCTAGTTGGGGCAGGCTCAACAACCGGTAGTGCCATGGATGCCTCTAACCTCCTTAAGCCAGCACTCGCCTCAGGTCAATTGCGCCTGATTGGCTCGACCACACATGAGGAGTACAAAAAATTTATCGAAAAAGATCGGGCGCTTGCCCGTAGATTTCAAAAAATCGAGATTACCGAACCCAGCATCGAAGAGAGTTACGCCATTTTAGCAGGTGTGCAAGCACGCTTTGAAGAATTTCATCAAGTGCGCTATCACCCTGATGCCATTAAAGCCTGTGTCGATCTTACTGCCCGCTATCTTCCCGAGCGACATCTTCCGGACAAAGCTATCGATGCCATGGATGAATCGGGGGCCTATCTCAAGCTCAATCCCCCACTAGAAGCATCTAGTGAGGAAGCCCTAGAGGTTCAAGCCAATCTGGTCAGCCAAATCGTCGCTAAATGGACACATCTGCCCATCCAGACCATGACCGAGAGTGATGCACACCGTATTCTCTCCTTGGAAGAACGTCTTAAAGAAGTTATCTTCGGGCAGGACAAAGCCATCGCACAAGTGGCGCAAACAGTCAAACGAGCGCGTGCTGGTTTACGTAAAGAGGATAAACCGATGGGCTCCTTTCTCTTTGTTGGCCCTACCGGTGTGGGTAAAACCGAACTTGCTAAAAATCTTGCTAAGTTCTTAGGGGCTAAATTCTTACGTTTCGATATGAGTGAGTACCAAGAGCAACATACCGCTGCCAGACTCATCGGCTCGCCTCCAGGATACGTTGGCTATGATGAGGGGGGATTACTCACCGAAGCAGTACGTAAACATCCCCATGCCGTTCTCTTGCTTGATGAGATCGAAAAAGCTCACCGCGACATTTATAATATCCTTCTCTCGGCGATGGACTATGCAACTATCACCGATACGCAAGGGCGAAAAGCTGACCTACGCAATGTTATCATCATCATGACGGGTAATATTGGTGCCCAACAAATTGGCAAGGCCAATATCGGCTTTGATGATAAACATATCGATCAATCCGCCCTCTTTAAGGCGGTCGAGCAGACATTCTCTCCCGAATTTAGAAACCGATTAGATGGTGTCATCGCCTTCAACTTCTTAGAGACAAAAATGGTCGAACGTATCGTGATTAAAGAGATGAATGAAGTTGTCGCCCTGCTTGCTAAACAAGAGATCACCCTCACCTATGCGCCATCGCTTATCAATCATCTCATCAAACAGAGCTATCATAAAGAATTCGGTGCAAGACCTATCGCCAGAAAGATTGAAGAAGAGGTGAAAGAGCTTCTTAGCGATGGCATTTTATCGGGGAATTTAATCGGAAAAGAGATAGAGTTAAGCGTGAAAAAAGGGAAAATTATCCTCAAAGTGAATACCCCAGCATAAATGACTTGGCAACATTTCGCAGAGGCATTCTCTGCCGACCTCGACAAGCACTATCAATTTCCTCCCCAACTCCATCCTTTGGTTGTCGCCAAGGGTGGAGGATTTTCGGCAGGCATCCTACTCTCCGCATATGAGCAAGGCATCTTTCCTTGGGGCAGAGACGAGGCAGGGGATCTCTTGTGGTGCTCGCCTGATCCGCGTTGTGTGCTCTACCCCGACTCTTTATACATTAGTAAATCAAATCAACGGGTGCTCAAAAATCATCCCTATACCATCGCCTTTGATCGTGATTTTTCTGCTCTCATGAAGCTCTGTCGCGATACCCCCAGAGGCGATGCATCCGAAGCAGGCTCTTGGATTGATGACTCCTTTCTTCACGCTTATCGTCAACTTCACCACCTTGGATATGCTCACTGTGTTACACTTTATCTCGACGAAACCTTGGTTGGCGGGCTCTACGGTCTCTTTTTGGGATCTGTTTTTTTCGGTGAATCGATGGTCTCACTTGCCCCTAATGTGAGTAAAATCGCTCTCTTTACCTTAATCACTTTTCTCCAAACAGAATATCAACTCTCCCTCCTCGATGCACAACAAGCTTCACCTCACCTCCTAAGTTGGGGGGCAACGCTCCTTCCTCAGGAGCAATTTATCTCTCACCTTAAAGAGCATGCGACTCGCAAACACGCGCAAGCGCACTGGGATAAATATCGCAATGAATAGACTTGATTGCTGCATCCTCTTTTTCCATACGCTCTCCAGCACTATACTAAGGAGAACATTATTCAAGTGAATTTAATGAAAACTATTCTCTTTCTCCTTTTGACGCTTTTCCCACTTACTTTATGGGCAACTCCTGAAGATGAGGAGCATGTCAACCAATTTATGGAGGAGATCCGTGACTTATCCAGAGAAGAACAGATCGACGCACTCTTTTTACAAGCAAACGATGCTTTACTGCAAAAAAAATATACGTTAGCCATCGCTTATGCCGAACGCGCGCGTGCGCTGGCGCCAACAAATCCTAAAGTTGTGGCGAATGCGGACTCTATTATTCGTATTGCTAACGCCCAAATCGCCCAAGAAGAGGCACAAAAAAATCAACAAGAAGAGAAGGTCAACTGGTCTACCGATGATAATATCATCGACAGAAATCGCTATCTCTTTCTTGCGTCCCTACAGCTCGACAACTACACCTTTCGCTGGGAGCGAAATCCCACTTATGCACGTGCTGGGCTAGGCATCAACCTAGAGGGCTACTTACCCTTCATGGATAAACAATTTGGCTTTGCCCTTGCCTACTCCTCGCAATTTATTGATTTTAGTTTCCCTAAAATAGCCAAAGATTTCATCAACATGCGCTATGATGCCTTTTTTGTTTGGCGCACCACGTGGCGTATTCCTGCCGTGGAGATTCAAAGTACCATTGCTCTCAAATTTGGTGTATCAGGGCAATACATCATTCCCCTCAATCACATCGATCCTGATATAGGTGAGCTACCCGAACCTTTTATTCTGCCGAAATTCGCTCTTACCTTTCAAGATGCCATCATTGGTCGCTTCATTCCTAATAATTTCACTAAAAACCTATATCTTAACGCTAACTTTGGTTTAGAATATCTGCCATTTCATCGTACCAAGGAGAGTATTGCACTGGAATTCTCCTTAGGTCTCTTCTACAGCCTAGGCAACATCTCTTTTGGCCCACTCTACCACTTCCGATACCATCGACTCATCCGTGCCAATCAAGTACTAAGTTATAATCGCTGGGCATTTACCATCAATTACACCGTCTATTAATTTATCTCCTTAGCAGATAATAAGTTAGAATCTTTTTCAAACAACTCTAAACGCATCACAATATCCAACCGTTGCTCGCTCGCAGGGGGAAGCTCAACAGGTAATAAGATGAGAATCGCCACTCCTTGATGCTCCTCTCGTCCAGAAAACGCTGTTGTAAGGGTTTTTCTCCAGAGAGTTATAGGATGCGAAAAAGAGATGGAAATCTTTATCCGCTTCTCTTCTGAAATCATATCAATATAAGAGATCTCCTCATAAGAGTCAGGTGCTAACTCGCCGTGTTTACTAAAACATTTCATCGACGCATCTAAAGAGAAGTTAAGTTCAACGCCAAATTTTCGACTCACATGACCTAACGCATGATTACTCAAGACGTAGCGCACCTCTAAATAAGAGGCATGAAAACGAAATTCTTTTTCTAATAAAAGCAAGGTCTCATCAATATTCTTTTCCAAAGCGTATTTAGCCTGATTACCCCCCATCTTAAGCTCTACCAACTCGTATACACTCTGGGCAAATTCTGCATGAAACGGCTCTGCTATCGGCTCATTCCAATCACGATAGCTAAATACTTGTGGATAAAAAAAGTCGTGAAATGCCCGCGAGTAACCAGCAAGATGATCCTTAGCAAAGACATTAAGTAAGGAAATCCCTGAAGGGAAAAAATCCCAAGCAAAGAGCACAGCTCCACGCGCATGGACAAATGCATTACTCAATGCGCTCTGATAAAGCACCTCATCCAAGCCATCCATATCAAAATCAGCTCGAACTAACCCGTAATTGATCGCCTCGGCTTCACGGACAATCTGATCAGCCTGTAAAAGGTGGTGCATTGCCTTCTCGCGTGCCTGTGCATTGAGAAATCCACCATAACGCCGATGCCAGTAAAATTGATGGTTTTGTGCGCGTAATACACTCTGAATCGCAATGTGTTTACGGCTTTTATCCCGCTTAATTTGCCGTACACTCAATGCCGTATGAATGCTTTTAGCGTGAAATAAGCGTATAGAAAATTGATTAAATAACTCATTTCGATAAAAATCAGACTTTGTATCAAAAACCACGCCCGTGGAAGCCGGTAAATAAACCCGTTTAATCGGCTTAGAAAGTGTTTTATAACGAGTTAAAATCTTTGATGGTAACGTAAATTGAACGCCCTTTGCCTGTAGCGCATTAAGAATACGCTCTAGTGCTACCACGTCTCTGCCATCACTAACTAAAGAGAGCAAGCCGTCGCCATCGCAAGGTAAATCTAAGATACGTTGCACTTCTGCGTCTACTTCAGCATCAAGATTTAATCGTTCAAAAGGAAAAACCCAAAGCGTCTTACCCATCTCTTCCGTCAAAAAGAGCTCCCCAGGGGAAAGAATCCCACTGGCGTTAAAACGGCAACGATCGACAAACGTATAATGAAGATCGCCGGTCTTTAAACTATGAACCAAAGATGGCTCCCATACATCACCGTTGAGATAGGCACCATGCGGTTTTTTACCAAAATACTCACGTAAGGCCAGCGCCATCTCTACCATCTGTGCAGTGCGATCTTGTGGCGAAAGTAAGGGAATAAACGAAGCATAATAAGCTCCCCCCAAGATTTCCATCTGCTTACGCGAGACCAGTTCATTCATCGCGGAGATCGCCTCATTATGATAAGCTTTGAGCCATTGCAACGTCTCGCCACACAGGTAATGCGTAAACGACCACTCCTGCCTTGCATAAAAAAGGCGAATAAATGGACGAATTTCCCGTTCATAAAAGTGCGATAACGTCTCTTCATCCACCCCCAAAGGTAGCTCATGGTGGATAGTTAAAATAATCTGCTTAATCGACAAAATGCCCGCCCTATTCCTCTACCTTAGAGGTCATATTCGTCCGCTCAAAGGCATGAATCACCTGTGTCGGGCAACCATAAATAATACGTCGCATATGCTCTTTTGATATCACTTCCTTTCCGCGTTGAGCAAGAAAATTCTCCACAAAAAAGGTATCGGCACTGCTCTGTTTTTGACAACTCGCGCAACCCGTACATCCGCCACTAGGACAGATTCTCTCCTTCTCCTGCTCCGAAACAGAAGAGCTACAAGCTACCGAGGCTAACCTATCGCGATCCAAAATTTTAATTAAATCCTTAGGACAACTCGAGACACATAACCCACAGCCAATACAGCGCTCCCCATCGATGTAAATCTTTCCCGCTTTATCGCGTGTAATGGCCTCAACGGGACAACTAGGAATACAGTCGCCACGCCCAATACAGCGCTCAAAACAGCTAAATTCATTACCCACTAAACCTACAATGTCATGACAAGAAGCACTTTTGTTCTGGACATCTACCCGCAAAAAAGATTGATTGGTATGCGGATTACTCTCCTGACAAGCCAAAAATGCCACCTTAGGCGTACTGCTAGAGATAATTTGTCGGCTCGCATAGTAGCCCAAGAGGTTGCGCACATGTTGATGCTCAGCATCATTCATCAAAAAACAACGCTCCACGTGCATCTCTTGTTGCATACTCAAAGCCATCGCAAAGTCATGACAACTCTGATATCCACACTTACCGCAGTCATCCCCCGGTAGCGCATCTTCTACCACCTTAACCTTCGAGACCCCCTCGCTAGTGAGATTCGAGAAAAAGAGTACCGAGCCTACACTCACTAATGCTAAAAGCAGTATGATTAATATTATCGAAAAAATGATCATTCCTTAGCGCCCCTTTCTCTCAAACTAATTCATTAATGGATATAATATCATATAAAAAAGCGCCGCACTCAAAAAAAGATGAATTCTGCCACCAAAACGTGCTTGGGCGTGTAAAATAAAGCGCTCCTCATAGACCACAGCCATAAAGGCCGCTAACCAAACTGCCAACATGCCCATCCCGTAGTGTCCCAATCCTTCATGCCAAGCAATCGTGCGTTCAGCGTCTAATAAAAAGAGCGTACTACTCATCAGTACGACGGCAAAGGGATAGACCAAAAAATCTTCAGGCATGTCATAACGTTTGAGTGGCAAAAAGCTATGAAATAAAATAAAAAAAGTAAGCATAGAAAACGAGAATTGAAGAAAAAAGAGCATCACGCGCCAGCTGTAATGCAATTGACTACTCAATAAAACCAGAAGAAGTAACGTCAGCGTGGAGATTATCACAAAGAGGATACTCTTTATGAATAGGATCCCCTTATGATGAATTGCTTTTAGTAAAAAGGCGTGCCCGTAAAGAGAGAATAATAAATAGTTTATTATAAGATTATAAACAAAATTTTGCGTCAAATTCATGCCAACCTCCTTCGCATCTTCGTAGCAAGATCATCCAGCGTACTGTAACTAAGAAAAAAGAAAATAATCATCAATGTGCGTCCCATCGAACTCTGCCAAAATGACCAAACCCCTACCGTAATCAACTTTCGCTCTACCCCTAGAGGCATCAACTTATGGATAATTGCATAGCTACCCAAAAGCGTAACCAAAACAACGCTTATCGTTAAAATGATTTGCTTGGGATTTTGCGAGAGATGCTGTGCCTCATAGACATTCTCTATACGACTAATTAAAACGCTCAATAAGACAAATAAGATCATACGTTCTAAATGTTTCGTATCAAAAAGATAGAAAAAAGATCGCTCAATAAGCGCAAAAGTTAGCGAAACAAAGATACCAAAGAGTAAAACCATCGCTGCGCTCACTTCACGCTGAATTCGTAATCTATCAATTTGATAAAATAAGCGTGGCACCGCCAGTAACACCAATAACGACCAACCAAGACTCAATACCCAGCCAATCACACCAATATCACTGGGAATCAGCATTGCATGCAAAAATAACACCAACAAAAGTGTGTTGCTATAGATCATACGCTCTTTCATTTATACCCTCGATCCTTCTGCCTGCACATACGCCTGCCCATGCTTGAGTAACTCATATATATAGATGCCCTCACGAGTTGGCCTACTCTGCTCTGTTATATAACGATGATACCCCTCCAGCAGTTGATCACTAGGCAAGGGAACATAAAGATACTCTTTGGCATAAACAACTGCTTTTAGATCGCCACTATTCCCATAATGCGCGATCAACTCCAAAGGCAGACCATAATTCTCCACCCACAAGTTGAGCACCCAAAAGAGCTCCTCACTACTAGGCAGCTCCTCGTCCAACTGAAGCGCTCCATAGGATCCACGAATAACGCGACGAATCGTAGCATCTTGAACGGTATAGGCAACGACATAATCTTGTGAAATACCGACTTTATTTAACATCTCATAATTGTAATTCAGACTCTTTTTTTTGTACATAAAAGAAGAGACAATGGTTAATATCAATAAAATAAACGCGATTACCCCAAAAGTGATGCCATAAATTTTTGCACTGCGCTCCATTCTCATGTGCGATGCCTCCCTAGCTTTTGTTTAGAAAATGTACGCCCCAACGTATGACGATGAATGACGGGACTAACCATATTTGCAATCAAAATCGCCACGACAAAGCTAAGATCCCCTAGTTGATATCCCCAAAAAAAGAGCGCGCTCAAAAAACCAATCAACAATCCATAAAAAATCTTCCCGATAAGGCGCATGGGTATAGAAGAGGGATTAGGTGCAACAAATAGCGCAAGGAAAAGCCAACTCCCACCACTAGCAAGAGGCGTAAATGATTCTCCAGCCATCATCGATAAGAGGTAAGCCAGACTTAGGTACGATAGAATAGCGCTGAGACTGACCGAGCCATTGATAATGCCCAACAAGGTTAAGATAAGCCAACTAGCGACCAACACTCCAGCTAATATCGGGTTAGACCACAGCGTCGCCAAGCCGGCATAGGGAGTACTCAACAAATAATAGAGTAAGCCCACCATCGCAGGATTGAGGTAGTTCGCCCCCATGCCACCAATCGCCCACTTACCTATAATAATGGTGAAAAAAGCAATGCTAAAGAGCGTCCATGGATCGAAGAGCTGTATAGGCAGAAGTAATGCTAAAATCGTCGCACTCACCCAAGCCGTACCGTCTAAGAGCATAAATTTTCGATACAAAAGATTCATCAAAAGCTCCAGACCCGTGCTCATCGCTAATAAAATACCCCAACGTAGAAGAATCTCCCCCTGCCCTTCCAATAACCATGCAAGGATCAATTGCAAACCCAACGCTAGTGTCATCAAGCCCATCTGCAAAGAGGTGCGTTGCCAGCTACGGATAAACGGTGCCGACTTGACCCCAGAAAAGAGTATCTCCATGATGCTATTGCCTCCCCGTTAGCGTAGGTTTATCTTGTGCTTGCACAAATGTCTGACTTAGCTCCAATCTTGCAGGGCAGTGATACGAACAGAGCCCACAAGTGATACACTCCGATAGTCCATAGGCATGCGCAATGTCGAGACGATTTGCCTTAATGCTCTGGTACATCTCTCGTGGGGCAAGAGACAAGGGACAACCACGAAAACAGGCACTACAGCCACTGCATGCGGTGGGTCTTGCCGATTTTGTCTCTTTTGGCAACAACGCCATAATGGCGACCATCTCTTTGGTGAGTGGAGTATCAAGATCGATCACCATCTTACCAAGCATCGCGGTGTGGGCGACAATAGTTGCATTTTTTGCCGTAAGCCCGCCACACTCTTCTAATAAAAAGCCAATTGGCGTTCCTAATTTGGCAATCAGCGAACGCGAATGTTTTACGCCCGCCCCAGCCACACTAATGGCGCGATCAATAAGTGGCTTAGCAAAGGCTAGCGCCTCATAACTGGCGATAAATGTAGCAATATTACTAATCACCATGCCTTTATCTTCTGCGCTAACGCTTGGTAGCAGACGCTCTTGGGTGAGGCTATAAACCATCAGACGTTCATGACGATAGGGATATTTAGCATCTAGCAGGAGCTCTCGAACCTCCAATTTGGTAATCTCTTTCAGTGATTGGGAGAGGGTCTGAAGTTCTGCAGAGAAGGTACGATTGCTTACCAAGACGATGGTTTTAGGCTCTAAAAGTCTCGCGGCGATGGCAATACCACTGGTAATTGCCGTAAGTTGCTCTTTAAGGAGCTGTTGCGCAAGGCTAAGATAGGCATCGACCTCACTGGCATCGACGACCAATATGGAACAAGACTTCTCTTTTGTAGTCCACTTAATATGAATAGGCACTGCCGATCCATCTAACTCGACCACGCCTTTACTGGAGAGTTCGCTAAGGATTTGCTGTTTATTCCAGTTGCTGTAATCGCGAACCGCATCTTTGGCTTGCACACGGAAACGCCCACCCGTAGCCACGTCGATAAAGAGCATCTTCTTACCATTGACATGCACGCGTGAAGTAATCGCCTTGACTTCACCAGGAATGGCGCTATGAATATTTGCCGAGTGCATCGTCGTTGCCTTGGCGATAAGCATCCCCTCCTCTACGCGATCACCCACGTGGACAACGGGTAGAGCCTCCTTCCCGGCATGTTGAAGCACCGGATAGCTGGCAATAATGGGAATTGCCGCAAAGTGAAATGTATCGTCGGCTTGGTTTGATGGCTTATTAGGCGCCTTGACCCCAGAAATCCTCATGATTCTAATTTCGTTCTCCCTACTCATTCGTCTGTAGTCTTTGCATATTTTATCATAAATTTTAAATTGTTCATAGCCATAAAAGCCCAAAATACCAGATAATTAAGCGTACTCACGCCTAAAATTGTCCAAGCAGAGAGGTCTAACCAGTGGATAAAGACAAGGCTGGTAAGGACGGGTAGCAAGATAAAAAAGAGGTGGTAGCTTTTGGCACGTGTACGCGTAAGGCGATCGAAGAGTTGCGCGAGAGCTATCCAGCGCATGATCGATTTGGTCTCGATTGCGCCAAAAATAACTTCAGATCGCTTGAGCGTAGGCATGTCTGCACGTTCGTCGGCTAACCAAATGGGCGCATCCTTGATATTATCCTCATGCGCGAGACTTCTGCCATCACTAAGGTAAATAACCCGTTCGGCTTTGCGTTGAAAAGTTGCCAGCAATTGGTCAATTTGGCTGATATCACACCCACCATAGGCATGTAACACCCCCACGTCCCGACAGAGATCGTTAAGGTAGCCTTGGGCTAGCGCGCTAATCAGAACCACTTCGAATTTCTCTTGTTTTGCTAATGTAATCAAGGATCGTAACTCTGTATTAAGCATATAAGGTATATAGATATAACCCAAATCAGCATTATCAGAGGAAAAGCGGTAGTAACAGCCACCAGCGCTTTGCGTGATGGTACTCTGCGCCTCTACGCGATAAGATAAGGCGCCCCAGCGTCCTTCTTGATAAGGCAAGGGCGATTTCGTGTGATGTTGTAATAGAAAGTCCTCCGCTAGCGATGAAAAGGTTGATGCCATCGTGGAATTCGTTACGGTAATACTGGCCTGTGCCATGGCTAAGTCTAAACCAAAGCGCCCCTGATGGATCACTAAGGTCTTGATCTGCGCAATCCCAGTGAGTCGCCGATGTCGCACCCAAAGTGCTCCGCCACCCCACGACCAGCGATCAAAGAGCCGACGCAAACGTGTTCGAGTAAAATTCTCCCACGATTGATGAGTCAGCGTACCCCAAAAGAGCGCCAACACCCCCGTGCGAAACCACATCGATAGCGACCAATACCAAGGAACAATCGATGCATAAGAGAACCCGACAACCAGCATCGCTAAAAGGAAAAAGAGAAAACTCTGACCAAGATACGCAAACATGACACTAAGCCAAGAAATCCCACTACGCCAAGGCACAATGGGCGTAATTTCCCCATGAAAAGAGGGTTCATTCAAACCGGAAAGGGCCTCAAAGTAGACCAAATCACTCTTCGAAATCCCTCCGGCGCAAAGCCCCTCCCCACACCGATAGTGATGCGTTACGTGCTCTCTACCATAAAGATGCTCCAGCTCTGCCTCTTCAGATAAGAGACGCGCCTTAACAGGCAAGAGCATCCCCCGTTTAAGAGAGAAGCGATCGCCTGCCTGTAAGAGCATGGTAGACTTTTTTTCTGTGTCCGCAAAGACAAAGCTATCGCGCCACTGGGCAAATGCGTTATGTGATTTATCCGCAAAAAAGTATGGCAGCAACATTCGATAGTGTAGCGTGCCCAAAGTAATTGCATAAGCCCAAAAAATTAAGCCCATATAGCTAGTAAGCATGGCGAAAGAGAAGAGTTGCGGCTGCAGGTAAAGAAGCGTAAAAAAGAGACCCCCATTGACCCACAAATAATACCCAAAACTAACCGTCTGCCTATCTGCCATTGGCACAGAAAAGCGCGCAAACTGACGACTAAGATGCCTGTGAATGCTCCCAAAGAGTATCCACCCTAAGACGAAAAGCAATACCACCCACGCAGAGGTGATATGAAAAAATCGATGTAGCATCGCACCCAACAGCCAAAGAAGAAGTGAACTCACCCCAAAGAAGCCAGCAAAAAAGAGAGCATACTGTCGTCGTTCCCCGCCCTCTAAGCGCGATCCAACCACGTGCGCACCTTGCTCTTTCAATCTCAAGAGAATCTCAGACTCAGTTACAAGCGATGCGTCAAAGGTAATTAAGAGCGAATGATTGCCCTCTTGCTTAATATCAACGCGAATAATGCCCTGCACCTGCTGAAGAGATTCGATCAGCTCTTGCCTTAAATGACTGTGATATAAATTGCTAATTTGTATAGAAATTGCGTCTCTCATATGCCTCCTTTCAGTATACTCAAATTATCATACTTATGCAAGAACAAGCAATTTTTACTTGACACGTATACCTAAAGGTGTTAAGATAAAGGGCATGATATCTATAAATGCAGATACGCTCATTTTTACGGGTGGCAACGCCCCCCCCGCAGATAAGTGGCAACATCTCGTTAGCCCGCATAGCACCATCATCGCAGCCGACTCTGGCTTGCATCAATTGGTGGATACGTTACACCACCCCCATCATATTATAGGAGATTTTGACTCCCTCTACGATGAATCCCTGCTCAAGCGTTATCCACAAGCAACCATCCACCGCCACCCCAAAGCCAAAGACGAAACCGACACCGAACTCGCCGTTCTCCTAGCCCAATCACTAGGCGCAAAGTCCATCGCTCTCATCGGCGCAGGGGAGGGACGCATCGATCACCTCTTTGCCATCACCGCGCTCTTTTCTCAATTCCCTAACCTCCACCTCTGGCTCACCGCTTGCGAACAAATCATCCCAATCCATCCCCAAAAACCGTTAAAACTCACGCTTGATATCGATACAACCATCTCCTTCTATCCCCTCCTCATGCCCCAACACCCCATCAAAACCGAAGGTCTAACCTGGCCCTTTAGCAATTTTGATACCCTCTTTAGCAAAATGAGCCTAAGTAACACAACAAATAAATCTATAATAAAAATAGAAATAGCTGACGGAATCCTCCTAAGCATCATTCCTTTTGTCATTTAGCATTGACATTATTTTTTTATTTTGATAAAATCAAGGTATCTTTAAAATCTTTAGAATAAGGATGGTCAATTATGAAAAAAATGCTTTTTTTCTTTTTTAGCCTCGCACTTCTTGCCTTCTCTGCAACCGCACAAGAGCAAGAGCACGAAGCCGTAACCGAAGAAGTCTTCGTAGATACGCTGGTAAAAGCGTTTCACTCGCAAAAAAAGAAGACTCCAGCTGTCGAAAATGGTACGCTCACCTTCAATGCTAGCAATGGCATCAGCTTAACCCTTCGTAGCGGTCGCCTTGTGCTTCATGCACCAACGAAGTCCTTCATCGCAGCCGGTATGAAAGCTGATGAAGAGGGTTCTTACGGTGAATTCGTTCACGTAAATCAAGAGGCTAACACCCTCATGATCGCGCACAGCATGGCACAAACCATGGATATGCAAATGATTGAAGCTGACGAGATTGCTAAACGTCTCTTTGATGCTACTCAAGAAAAGGATTCCATCTACACCGTAATGCACGCTAACAACATGATCATCGTAACCGATGGCGTTCTCCGCCTTGGCTTCCATGAAAAGGGTTTTGTTATCGGCGTACGTCTTGAAGTTCTTCACAACGCAGGCATCAGCAACCTCAAGAAAATTAAAGGTGCTGTCGACGGCGAGTGCTTCATCTTTAAGAAATAAAAAATCTAGACTTTTCTGGATACCTAAACATATCCAGAAAAGTTGCTATTTTCTGTAGAATATGCTATACTGTCGTTATCATTGCTTTTCTTAAGAAGGTCTATTTATGCGAGTTAAACTCCTCTTTAGTAGCTTATTTCTCCTCAGTGTAACGACATGCTCTCTCTCCTCTCAAGCGCTCACCCAAGAACACTTCACAAAGAGAATGCTTCATCTCTTTGCACAACAAGAGCCTCCCCAAGAAGTCTATAATGGCACCCTCCAATTCACTTTAGACAATGGTTTTATCCTCTACATCCGTAACTCCCAGCTAACCTTACAAGTCCCAGCAGAACCATTTATCCAAGCGGGTCTTTTAACTCAAAATAAAATTCAACTCAATAGATATGTTCTTTTTAATGAAAAAACCAACGCTCTCATCATCGCACAGTCGCACGCGCAAACCAGAGACATGCAGTACTTAACGGCCAAAGAAATATTAAATAATCTCTACACTGCTTCCCATGATGAATTCAATCATCTTCAGCTAAACACCGATGATACAAACCAAGAGATACGCCTTAGCGATGGGATTCTTCTATTAAAAATTGATGCTAACACACTTCATGTAGGTATCACGAGAAAAAATTTAGAAGATTTAGGGTTAGACATCACTCACCTTGAGGGGGTCATCCTCGAGGAAGAATACATCTTTTTCTCTCATTAGGGATAATCATTGGAGGGGTTTATGTCGAATAATATTTTATTGCTATATCCGCACTCTTTTCCAGAGACGGAAACCTTTAGCTCTTGGTTCGATAGTTATGCGGATCTTCATCCTTTTGATGTCCTTAAACCGCGATTATTCAAAAAAAAATTAGACTCACCGCTTCCCACTCTTCCAGACAATTTAGATAAGTACGCCTATATTTTTCTTGTATATCGATCAGAAAGACGTGGAAAAAACGATGGGGTTTATCAAAAAATAGTCGATCATATTGCGCGACACATTACTCATCACAATTTCTTTATCACAGAAATTACCGCAAAAAAAGAGAGTAGCATAAATTCAAACTTACAATTACACTCACCAAAATGGATCTTCTATTCTATGACTAACCAAGAAATCCTTGATGACATCTCTACGAAAATCGCATTTATGCAATTCTTTGAAGAATTTATTAAAAAAGATGAATATTGTTAATCCCTTTGGCGGTAAAATTTTCTTTAAACCAGAGACAGCCTCTACCATGGAGGATGCCAAGCTCCATTTATCACATGGGGCTATCTTTCTTACGGACAAGCAAACAGAAGGGAAATGTCGTAATCCTCAAGAAACATGGCAAAGTACAAACAAAGATATCACCTTTACGTTATCTCTCCATAAAAGTAAAACGCCTATGCATGCGCCACTTTCGCTACTTATTGGATTAGCCATTGCCCGATTTTTTCAACAGCTCCCCCTGAGCCCAGTAACCATTAAGTGGCCCAATGATATTCTGATTCAAGAAAAAAAAATTTCTGGGATCTTAACGCAAGAATATGAAGGATTTTATCTGGTTGGTATTGGTATAAATATTGAAAAAAAAGATCATATCAATATTTTATTCAAAAAACAGATCTTCCCAGCGGTCGGACTAGAAGAAATTTTCCCGAACCTCACACACACAAAAACAGAGATCATCGATAACCTCTTACAAGAACTACATCAAACGTTGACAATCATTCAATGGCAAGATGCTTTCAATAAATTGCTCTATAAACCAAACCATCCCATCACCTATCAAGTTGGAGATAAATACATAGAGGGAAAGATTTTATCGGTTAATAAAGATGGCGCACTTCTTGTCAAAACATTAGAAGGCACGATTACTCCCCTTTATGCAGGAGAAGTTGTGCGTCGATAAAACGCTAATTGCGACTGTCCATACGATCGATTATCTACACAGAATAAATCGCCAAGTTGCTCCACTAAATCATCTTCTTTGGGGTAATGCAAGGTGAGCGTTCCGCCCTCTCTTAAAAGATTTAAATCGGCAATTTTTTGGATATAGAGATGCTTGTTTTTCATAGGAAAAGGCGGATCTAAGTGGATTAAATCAAAAGAATTAGGCTTAGCAATTTGTGCTAAAAATTGCTCTACGCCCATCAAGTAGAGTTTACTTTCTATGCTATCAACAATCGCTAAATTCTCCATCATAACAGAGCGTTTTTTTCGATCTTTCTCTACCAGCGTAATCTCACTACACCCTCGACTGGCGGCCTCTAAGGCAACGATACCACTCCCAGAGAAGAGATCCAAAAAGGAAAAATTTGTCAAACTGCCATAGTAACTGGTATGAATTGCAAACATCGACTCGCGCATACGATCCATCGCAGGACGAATTTCCCCAGGGGGAACTTTAACCACCCGCGATCGATAGCTACCACCAGTAATACGCACTAGGTTGGCTCTCCTTTATCGCTCTCGATATCGTGCTGATAGACCATCTGATCGGTAAGATCTTGTGCTTGCAAGGTGGTTTTTTCTGGATTTCGCGCTAAATGTTTAGTTGATTTTTGCCACTTGTGCAAGAATACTGCCGAAATCGCGGCAAAGGAGGCAACCAATAATGGACGATTATAAGTCGAACCAATCAAGCGATCCAACTGATCTTCGGTACTTGCCAAGCGCTCTTCGGCACGCATGAGTGCTTCTCGAGCCACTTTTACCTCCTGAAGATCACCCTCATAATGGGCGTAGAGTTGATAATATTGCTCTACCCGCATCTTGCCGGCGCGCATCGCCACCCAATGCCCAAACCACGCCGATAGCCCCGTAATGCCTAAAAAAAGCGTCAAGCCAACCAGAAAAAGGAGAAAGCCTTGATGAAAAATATCCGCCACATGATACAAAAACAACCAGCTAATCACCCCAAATGTTATGGCAAAAATCCCTGCCACCATATAGTTTAAGCGACGCTGTGCCGAAGCATCTTCAAGTTTGGGTAACACATGATGCTGCTTATACTTATCTTCTATCTCAATGCCTTTCGCGACGATGCTCTTCTTCTGCCAAAACATAGGCTCTCCTCTCTTTTTCGCCATTTATACGCGCTTCACCACTAGCTTTGCCGAAAACGTACCAACGACAATATCACTAGCCGAATCCGATACCCCCACCGATAAAGAGTGATTCGTTGCGAGCACCTCTCTCTTAATAAACGCACCAAATTCGGATAAAATCAAGGCAAATTCCGCTTCAATTTCTGCATTTTCGACAACTAGTGTAAAGGTGATACGATCGCTGACGGCAAAATCGGACTCTTTGCGTAAATTTTGGATAGCGCGAATAAGATCGCGCATCATGCCCTCGCGTAAGAGCTCAGGGGTGAGCGTGGTATCCAGCGCAACCGTAAGATGCCCCTCGCTAATCGTCTGCACGTCGGCCTTCGCATGGCGCGTAATCAAGACATCCTCTAGCCCAATTTCGAGATGATTCATCTGCACGCCCGAGAATTCAATGGTTAGGCGCTCGCCGGCAAGCAAGCTAAGAATCGCACGGGTGGGTAACGCCTCAATGGCACTAGCACCCACTTTCATATCCTTGCCCAGCACCTTGCCAAGAATCTTAAAGTTCGCCTTCATGGTGTAATCTACCAAGCGCTCTTCGGCAGACTCCACCACCACGCTCTTCACATTGACTTCTTCTTGTAACACCTCGCTCATCTTGATGAAAGTGGCGCGTTCATCGGCATTACGCGAGACGACATAAAGTTTCGCCAACGGAATACGATTCTTAATATTGGCGCTCGATCGCAACGCATGCGCTAGGCGTACACTCTGCAAGATTAGTGCCATCTGGTCTTCTAACTCTTTATTTAGATAAGAATTGATCACCTTGGGCCATGTTGCAAGGTGTACGCTCATTGGGTCATTCGGGCGCTTGAGATTTTGGTAGATTGCTTCGCTCATAAAAGGTATCAGCGGTGCCATCACCAAGGAGAGGTGGTACAGCGCGTGGTAGAGGCTGGCGTAGGCTTGCTCTTTGTCAAGGTCGCTATCGCTCTTCCAAAAACGACGACGACTACGGCGAATATACCAATTATTCAGTACGTCGACATAATGTTCCAGCTCTTTGATTGCTTGGTGAATATCACCGACATCCATGGCGCTCTCCACCGCCCCAATGAGGCGATGCGTACGGCTAACGATCCAACGATCCAGCTCATGATGAAGCGTCTTGGGGAGGTCGCCCACCTCCATCTTATCGATATTCGCATAGGTTACAAAGAAGGAGTATGCATTCCAGATAGGAAGCATCAGCCCTTTGAGCACATCACGCACACCATCGTCGACAAAGCGTAAGTCAGCCCCCTGCGAGAGCGGACTCGACTGCAGATAGATACGCGTTGCATCCGCACCATAGGTATTGATAATCTCCAGCGGATCAGTGTAGTTCTTCTTGCTCTTACTCATTTTTTGCCCGTCGCTCGCCAA
The DNA here is from genome assembly GCF_028748145.1 of Entomospira culicis. Lineage (NCBI taxonomy): Bacteria > Pseudomonadati > Spirochaetota > Spirochaetia > Spirochaetales > Spirochaetaceae > Entomospira > Entomospira culicis. The sequence continues at coordinate 961,770 of NZ_CP118181.1, forward strand.
GACCAAGCCAGTTGTGAGGCACATCTTAAAGGCAGGGCGGTCAAAAAGTGCCACCGCCAAGACGGTGAGTGTGTAGAACCAACCGCGCGTCTGATCGATACCCTCCACAATAAAATCGGCGGGCATCAATGCATCGAGCTCTTGCTTCTCGCCAAAAGGATAGTGATGTTGCGCCAAAGGCATCGCGCCAGACTCAAACCAGCAATCGAAAACTTCGGGGATACGGTGCATGATGCCACCACAGCCACAACTCCACGTTACTTCGTCGATAATATGCTTATGGAGATCGTCAGGGCGCGCACCACTCTTTTGCTCCAGTTCATCGCGAGAGCCAATCACCTCGATCGCCTTACAGCTATCGCATCGCCAGACAGGAATGGGATTGCCCCAATAGCGATTACGGCTAATCGCCCAGTCGCGCGCATTCTCCAGCCAGCGACCAAAGCGCCCTGCCTTAATATGCCCCGGAATCCACGTAATCTGCTCGTTAGCAGCCAACATACGGGGGATAATCTTCGGCACGTCGATAAACCAACTGCCAATCGCGCGGTAAATCAACGGCGATTCACATCGCCAACAGTGCGGATAGTTGTGCAGATAAGGCTCTTGCTTCACTAACTTCCCCTCGCCCTTGAGTTGACGCAAAATATCTTTATCGCAATCCTTTACATAACGACCCACATAATCAGCGATTTCGGCGGTATATCTGCCCTCATCATCTACCGGACAGATGGTCGGTAAGCCCGTGTGCTTCAACGTGAGATAGTCATCCTCACCAAACCCGTTGGCAGTGTGCACGATTCCCGTGCCGTCGCCTTCACCCACGTAATCGGCGGGATAGACCTGAAACGCACCACGTGTAGCTAAGTCGGCAAAGTAGGGAAAGAGCGGTTGATAGCGCTTGCCCATCAGCTCTTTTCCTTGGTAGGTACCAAGAATTTGATATGCTTGAGGCTCTTTGAAATAGCTCTCCAAACGCGCTTGCGCCAGATAAACCTGCTCTCCGCTCGCGAGAATACGAATTTTTACATAGGTTAACTCAGGCCCCACGGCAAGTGCAAGGTTACTAGGTAGCGTCCAAGGTGTGGTCGTCCAGGCATAGAAAAAGGTCTGCTCTTCATCGACAAGGGCAAAGCGCACCGTACCAGTCATATCGCTAACCTCTTTGTAGCCACCCAAGTTGAGCTCATGATTACTCAACGGGGTGCTACAGCGTGGGCAGTATGGCAAGATATACGATCCCTCTTTAACCAAATCTTTATGATAGAGCTCTTTAAAGACCCACCAGACGCTCTCCATAAATTGTGGACTCATGGTTTTGTAGTCATTTTCAAAGTCTACCCAGCGCCCCAGACGATTAATATACTCTTGCCACTGGCTGGAATAGCGCATTACGATGGAGGAACACGCCTGATTAAACTGGGGCACACCATAAGCTTCGATCTGGCTCTTACCCGAGACACCTAGCTCCTTCTCCATCTCGTACTCGATGGGCAGACCGTGGCAATCCCAACCAAAGCGACGCTCCACATGAAAACCCTGCATCGTTTTATAGCGCGGAAAGGTATCCTTAAGAGCGCTCTGAATCAAGTGTCCATAATGGGGTAATCCCGTGGCAAAAGGCGGCCCGTCGTATTGAATGAAAGGCTTACCGGTCTTGGTCTGCTCCAGCGAACGAGCAAAGATCTGCTCTGCTTGCCAAAACGCTAAAATGCTCTCTTCCAGCTTGGGAAAATTGGTCTTGGGGTCTACCGGCTTATACATAGATGTATCCTCTCACTCTGAATAATTTACCATTTTATCGCATAAATATGCAAAATTTTCGCATAAATTTCGCGCTTACTGTGATCTATTCTAGCCGAAAAAGCCACTTATGGCAAGACTCTTTCGGCAAAAATTCATCTTTTCGTCTTAGATATTAGAAGACGAACTAGGCAGTGGCCGAACTCTTTTTGCGAAGAAAGAGAATGAGCACCACGAAAGAGCCAATAATGCCTGCGCTTACCGAAATGTTCCAAGGAAGTCTGAAGCCTTCGGGGGCGTAGAGAATGTAACTGATAACGACATTGGTCATGAACAAAGCACCAAGGAGTGTCCACCAGAGAATTTTGCCTTTGACCTGCTTAAAGTAGGCAGTAATCGTCCAGAGCGTGAGCGTGGCAAGCAGTTGGTTGGAGAAGGCGAAGTAGCGCCAAATGATCGCAAAGTCAACATTAGTGAGGATAATAACAATCGCCGAGAGGGGAATCGTTAAGATGAGGCGATTACGCACACTCGTTTGCGAGAAGGTCAAGCTATCGGCTACGGAGAGACGCGTAGCTCTTAAGGCCGAGTCGGCAGAGGTGATGGGCGCCACCACAACGCTGATAATCGCCAAGAGTACACCCATGCTCCCCAGCCAATTCTCCCCAATCAATAAGACAATCACCGCGGGATCCCCTTGGTTTGCTTGCATGATATCGCGCAACCCCTCGATGCTCCCCATAAACGTCATGGCAGCGGCTGCCCAGATCAACGCAACTAGCGATTCAGCAATCATTGCACCGTAAAAAATCGTGCGCCCATCCCGTTCCTTATTAATACAACGCGCCATTAACGGCGATTGCGTAGCGTGAAACCCCGAAACTGCTCCACAAGCGATGGTTACAAAGAGCATAGGCCAGATGGTTGTTTTGGGATTATAGTGAAAATTTTGTAGCGAAAACGGCGGAAGATTCTGCGCCTCTCCCTTAAAAAGAAGGATAAAGAGCAAAGCCACAGGCATAAGAATAAAAGCCACTCCAAAGATAGGCGTAACGCGCCCCATCACTTTATGGATTGGAAATATCGCTGCAGCCAGCACATAACCAAAGATGATCATCAACCAAAATGCTGATTGTGAGAGAATCGGTACTTCGCTAAATCGCGTTGAGAGAATAGTAGAGGGCCCTTTGACAAAGACGGTTGTTAAAAAAATCAACAACATGATAGTAAAAAAGCGAATCAGCCATAAACTCGACTTACCCAAATAGCGCCCCGCAATTTCGGTAAAACTACTGCCATTATGACGCAAGGAGATCATTGCCGAGAAGTAGTCGTGCGCACCACCAACGAGCAATCCACCCAAAACAATCCAGAGAAACGCCACCGGGCCAAAGAGTGCGCCTGAAATCGCCCCGTAAATAGGCCCTAGTCCGGCGATGTTGATAAATTGAATCAAAAAGATACGCCACTTGGGTAACTCCACAAAGTCCACGCCATCTTTAAGGCGAATCGAGGGCGTAACAATGCTGTCGTCCTCACCAAACGTGCGCGCAGCAATTCGGCTAAGCAGAGGATACCCCACTGCCAATAAAAGAATGGCAAGTATAAAATAGATCATGATAGACTCCTTATATATTATATCTTGCATGATACCACAAATGATTCAATTTTGTCAATATTTAGATATAAGATAGATTAAACAATACGCATCCGCCCTTTGTAGCAAAATGTTTAGCTTATCTTGATCTCACAAAAACTACCCGTTGTGCTATTTGCTTGATTATGCTATAATACTATTTATGATGAAGATAAGAGAGTTGCTCATGATGTTGGCTATGCTCTTAATAGGCGCAACACAAATCCATGCTTTTAATGACAACGGATACGTTTACGCAGGGGTTAGATTGGGGATAGGCATTGGCTTTGCCCAGCAAGATCTCCAATTTGACCAAGAGCAAGTAACAGTAAAGAAAAATGCCATACCCACCTTTAGCGGAGGCTTTACCTTTGGCTTTCAATTCTTTATCTCTGATAACATGTTTGAACCAATCAGTATTGGCGTGAGGCTAAATGGACACTTTTCGCTTTTTAACAAGATAAAAAACGAGATAGATAACGGAGAGTCGCTTGAGGTGCGCTGGCAAGAGTATACCCTCGACCTAATGGCACATATCGACTTTACTCTCGGCTCACTAGGTATTGGTGTCGGCGCGCTCTTCAATACCGCTCCCCAAATGCAACACTACCAGCAAGGCGTACTCACTAGCTATCGTGGGAAAGGTTCAATTCAGCCCATTATTACGTGGGAGGTTACCGTTCTACCGATCATCAACCTGATTATTCGTGGCTACATCAACCCGATGGCGTGGCATCTCCCTCGCGATCAAATGGCATCTAAATTCCAGATTAGCTTTTTAATCGGTCTTAATAGTATTAATCCCATATTTGGTGCCTAAGGAGTCTCTCATATGAAGAATATTCATCGCATCATTAGCTTATTGATATGGCTTTGGTTGCCAAACCTTGGACATGCCGTAGAGATAACCCACCGTGTGGGGCTCAACTTGGGGGTAGATTTTGGCTTTAGTCATGGCACAGTAGAACATAATCAGCACGCTAGCGATATTTATAACCACGGTATTCCACCGCGTTTTGGTGGCAATCTCTTTTACGATCTTAAATTTCCCCTCTTTCCCGATAGCGTAGGAGCAGGATTCACTGGCATATCGATCGGCATTAACACCAACATGAGTACCCTCGCTCGCGCTAACTATCAAGTGTATCAACTGCGATGGCAAGAGTTTGGCGTCGATTTAGTCTCAAAAATCTTTGCTTATAAAGACATCTTCTTTATAGGGGCGGGTATCGGCATTCGGCTAGATACCCCGCAAACGCTCTATCATCAAAAAGAGGCGTTAGGGCAAGTCAACACCACGCGTGGCCACCTCGTAGCCAGCTGGCAGGCAGGCGTAACCCTCCCTTTTGAACTCTTTTATTGGGATAATGAACAGACCAAATACTTCTATTTTGAATTTGCCTTGCAAGGAGCATTTCACCTCATGCCCCTCACCAAACATGGCACCGGAGCTACCACCATGCACCGGGTAGGCATTACCCTTGGCGTTACTTGGCAAAACAACGGTTTTTGATTTTAATCATTTTTATATTCATAAATAAGGAGCATATCATGCTTAGAATGAAAACATTATTTATTGTCACTCTCTCTTTCTTAGCTTTTTTTACCGCATCTGCTAGTCAGATTAAAGAACGTAAGGTTGATAAAACAGCGGAACGTTATCTGGAAATTGCGCACTTTAGCCATAACGGAGCAAAGAAATCACAGAATTTTACACTTTTCATCGCAAAAAATGAAGCAGAATCTGCTATTTATTGGCTGGAGATTCTCCATGAGGTAACCTATAAGGATCGTAAAAAGCTAACCCCAGACGAACAACATAAGGCTACGCCTCAACTTAAACATATTGCATTAGGATCTCTTCTCATTCAACTAAAAGATCATACTCCGATTATCAACTCTAAGGTGAAAAAAAATAGTGTAACCACTACGATCCGCATTATGCTTACGAGCGAGCAAGTCACCAAACTGAAAGAAAGCAAAGAGTGGCAGGGAGAAATATTTACCGTCGATTTTGATAATTATATGTTAACAATGCAACCACAATCAATCGTGCAGACGAACTTACACAATCTATAATGAGGTATAATTATCCTTAAAGATATGAAGCATCAAGCAAGATAGGCTCTACGTTTTTGCCAGGTCTCCTCCGCTAGTCTCTCTACCGCGTAGGGCCAGTAGGCTTCGGGATAAGTTATCGTGATGGTTTTGGCGCGTTGTAAGGCGTGGGCTTGCTCGTTGTTCAGGGCATAAAGCAGATCTAAGTGGACTTCTTGCCTCTGATCTTTTTCTTGCGGATGAAAGCCTTGTTGCTTAGCGATAAGATGCATTTGCACGCCATCCACCCCGATCAACAAGGGCGAAGAGAGCATCTCTCCACGCGCCAACACCGGTAAACTAAAGAGTAGCCACGCACGCGACTTGCTCTGCAGTAACGTAATATCATCGGTAAGTATAGTAAGACGCATGCGCTTAGCGTCCGCCCCCAGCTCACGATGATCGGTGATTTTCGCCATAATCTTCTTGCGCTTATCGGCTTTTCTACCCCAAGCAATCAGTAAAGAGAGTCCCGGTAAAAAGAGCAACTTTGAGTTGGCAATATAAGAAAATTTCATCAAAATAAAGAGGAAAATCGCAACGACAAGTGCCACATTCGCATACATTTTTGTCTTAAAATAGCGCGTGCGAGGTAACAAAAACGGATCTTTTTTTGCATAAAATTGCATCGATGCGGGGGTAAGTGTAGGATGGGCAACCGCTAAGTGCTTCTCTTTAGCTAGGGCTTGCACCTGCTCGAGGCTAATAGGTGCGAATGCCGTAAGTTGACTTATCCCCATTCCCTTATGTCGTGGGCGGATCTGAAGGCTCCTATCAAAAAGAAATGTCTGCCACTGCCCAGCCAATTTAAGCTGGATATCGTGTAAGGCAAATTCCTTAGCATCAAAAAGATCGTGGCTATACTGCAACCAATACCTACCCCCTAGCTCCTCGCGCACCAAGTAGAGATCGCTCGCCAACCGCGTAAGCGTTACCTTGCGTTTTTCCCCTTCTATCTTGATGCGTGCCTTGCGGTGCAGACTCATAATACTACGGTAGCGCGGAATGCTAAGGCGTAACATAAGAATCGTCATAAAGAGAAAGAAAAAAATACTCATATAGATAAAGAACCGCGAGGCTGATGCATCGCTAAATCCAATCCAAGCGAAGGTAATGCTCGGAACCAATATCGCTAACGGGGCGATCAAAAAGAGCGGAATCAAAACCTGTTTAAAATCACTCTGTTGTTTGGCATCTAGGTGTTTGGGGCGCATGGCATCTCCTATTTTTCTATGGTTAACTTACGTACTCTCTTCAGGCTAAGTAATAGCGAGAGGAGAATCAATAACGAAAATATGCTATCTACTCTGGATGGCACAAGAAATAGCGAGGCGTATAAAATAAGCGCGTATATTACCAACGTACCAAAGGGAAATACTTTAGGCTTAAATAGATAGCTTACAACAGTAGTCAGCACGGTCGATAGGAGCAGAATCCATAGCGGGATAAACAAAAGAATGAAGCCTGCCATGGGTGTGCCGTAATCAAGCTCTGGTACGTCATCAGCTAGAACAGGCGCGCGATTAAGATGCTCAAGCCACTCCCCAAACCAAGGAGCTAAAAGCTTTGTCCAGTAACCAACATGCCCAAGCTGAAGAAGCAAGGCAAGGAGCAACACGCGATCTCGAATAACTATCATAAAGTCATTATCGACAAAACACTCAACATGCTAACATTACTCACCGACAAGGAGGGAGTAGAGTCAAACATTAAAAGTAATTTCTACCGAATTTGTGTTTATTGCTTCTACTTTGGAAATCATCGCATTTCTAAAGGTTTGCTCTGAAGTCTTTAGCCCAGTAGAATCAAATATAGTTAAGATCAAATTAAAGCTTTTTCCACTTGCTTTATAGCTAGATAAAGATCCTACTGTAGCTTGAAAAATTTTTGATAAATCTATGTAACCAGTTAATTGATTACTAACTATCCCATGACAATTCTCCAGCTCAAATGGGGGAAAATTATTGATAGTTATTTCATATTTTTCAGACATACTATCACTCCTTGTATTCAAAATAAATAATAATTAATAAAATATCAAGCCATTATTCTAAACCTTAAGGGGTTATTTACTTTTTGGCAGATGTAGAAGATTATCTGCTTGCTCAGCCAGCCCCATGATTTTCCAGCGCTCTTCCATAAAAGCTAATAACGATTCACCGCGCGCTTTAATGGTCTCTAGCGACCAATCATCGGGGTAGAGTCTTGCCACCTCTTGGACACTTAGGGTATCGTCTTGATAAATCTTTACTTTTCCGCTATAAGATTTATTACTCGCCTTACTATTATCTTGAATGAGTGCCAAATTACCAAGCGAGTGGGTAATATTCTGAATCTGCTCTCCCGAATAGATTGCTAGCTGAATCTCCCAATCGGTCTTCTCGATAGTTTGGGGTAAAATATGCTCAATACTCTTTTTCTTAGAGTCGTTGTTTACCTTTTCCTCTTCGGTATCTGAAGATGCCTCCTCCACCTCTTGCCATAGTAAGGGGCTAACCTTACCACTTTTTTGCGCTAAATGACACTCATATTCATATAAAAAGTAGCGAATCATTCGCCATCCATAAAAACCTCGCTTATTCTTAAATAACCCATCGATGGTATTTTTGAACATTTCTGGATTTTGATGTAAATATTGTTCAGTCTCTGCTTGCTTTCGTTCTGCCATAGCGATAAAGGCACACTCTTTCCATCCCTCACGATAAGATGATGGATACTGGCTATATCGATGTAGACGATAAGCATAACGCATCGCCCAATCATATGTGATTTTTTTAGAATCAAAGCTTTTTTGGACAAAGATCCAGCGCTCTAGTTGCACTAAAAAAGCATAAAGCTCCTGCTTTGTACTGGGTGCATTTCCTTCTGTTGCCATTTCCTCAATAGAGACCGCCAGCAGTGCTAATAAATCGGCATCACGAGTTAAACGCGTTAATGCTTCTATATAACGCCATGATCGTTCCTCTAATTGAATATGCTTAAAGTGGTTATTTTTGATCAATACAGGCTTCTTTAATAAGACCCAGTAGCTTATCCAGCCAGATAAACTTTGACAATATTGGGCAATAAATGGTGCATTCACATGATCGTGATGTAGGAGATTGAGGGGAAAAATATCCTTTAATAAGATTTCATGCCAATCAGGTTCTTTTGCATTCCCGTTTTTATCTGTATACTTCTTTAAGAATTTTACAACAAAATTTTCCCGATGATCTTGCTGATTACCAAAATAAACGTGAAAGTGATCCTTCAGATACGCCTCATCATAGTCATCCTTACATCTATCTAACTGATCTAAATAAAAATAAATCTGTTGCCATGCAACATGGATCTGCTCTTCAAGATTCTCGTTAGTTTCAGCCATTTTGGTAGAGAGGTAGATTAAACGACTTTTTAATAACTCTAGATGACTAAGTGGTTTACCTCGATTATTGATCGATTCAAAGAGGGTGTGTACATCTTGACTTTTATCTACCAAAAAGAGATTAAAGGTTAAGCTATGAAGAAGTTTATCGAGTAACATTGCTTCAGAAATCTCCATATCTGCTATTTTCTGTATAAAAAATGTCTTGGCATCCTCGATGTTACGAGTATACAGATTAGACTCGGTTACACTAATTACTTGATTCCCCAAAATTGTATGATGCCACACTTCATGTAACGCTTGCGTGGTAGTATGAAGTGCGTAATCAAAAACAGCTAATCCAGCCTCTACTTCTAGGTAGCGTCGCCTTAATGCGCTGTCATCTTTAACCAAGAGACTCACTAACAATAATATGGTCGTTAAGCGTTGCTGGCCATCTACCACATAATAACATGTATACTCGGGATCCTTGGCTAACCAAGCTTGCTCATGATGAGTAAGGGTATCACTCGATTCTTGGGTGAGCGTGAGTAATCCGGTATAATGCGTTTTATCAGAGGGAGTAAAGCAGAGATCATCCCATAAATCTTGCCACTGCTCTTCTGTCCAAGCATAGCCTCGCTGATAACTGGGAATACGAAAGATAGTTTTACTATCAAAAATATTAGCTAATTTGGTGAGTCTTTGTCGTATAATCTTCATGCTACCCCTCCTACTGGGTATCTATCCTCTTGGTTGGAGAGGTAAATCTTAAAAATGCTCCTGATAACCAACCTCAATGAGATAGGTAACATAAGCTTCACGGCTAACCATTTCCAAGGTTTGGCTATCCTCATCTTTAAAAAATGCACTAGATTGCAACTCTTGCTGATAGGTGTTCATCTTTTGCGTAGCAAGAATACGTGCTTTAAATCGCACCTCACGCTTATCAAGATAAGCGAGATCGGTTACAGAAAATGGTAGTTCATATTTATCGGCAAATTGTTTGGCTAAATCATTAAGGAGACTTTCCTTGCTAATAAAATTAAGATGATTCTCCCCCAAGATCTCTTCCAATGGTAACGGCTCTACTAGGAGTAACTTTTCTCGAATATTATCAATATTAAACATAAACCCCTCCTTGAAGATAGCGATGATAGCTCGATTCAATGAGATAAGTGGCATAAACCTGCGGATTTGCTTTTAGCTGATAAGCTTGGGCAATTTCGTTACACTTCTGTAATGCAGACTCTTCCTCTTTCCACTTGTACTTAAATTTATTAATTTCGACTGCCTGCCAACCGTAAGCAAGCCACTCTACATTACGCAACTGATGATGATAGTGAAGAAGTTTTTGCGTAGCAAGGATACGTGCTTTAAACCGTGCATCGCGATGAATCGTAGAAGCGTTATCTTGTGCATTTAGAGGCACTTCGTACTCGGGGGCGAAGGTGGTTACTAAAAAATCCTCAAACAGTGCTATCTCCCCTTTTTTAAGCTTTTTAATCGGATCAGTATGTTTATCATTTATAAGATAAGTAGCAAGATCATTACTTGTCCAGTTGATATCTCTTAATAAATCCTTAGGAAAGTGTGGCTCTTGGCTAAGATAATTTCTGACAAAGGTATTCATTAAATACCACTTTCGCCAAGCAAAGATCTCGACACTCTGCCAACGCTCCACACGTGCCATAATAAAATCTTCGCCTCGCTTCTTAATCGCCTCTTGAAGAAGACTTTTAATATATTCCTCTGCCTTATTCTCGGGTTGCCATGCGGTTACCACATCACTAAAAGAGCGTGATTCATCGATCACCTTCCGAAAAAGCTCGGTGGCGATCGCTAAAAAATCTAAATAATCCTTGGCTTTTAGCTCTGATTTACTATAAGATATCGCAAAAATCTCCCAAAGCCAAACCGCCAACACCTCGGCATGGTGCAAGGATGGATAGCGTTTACGAAGCATCGCCTCCCAATCAAGAGGCTCTATTTGGCGTAGTGTGTGTATGAGATGCTCTAGCTTGGACATATTATCTCCTTAAAGATAGCGATAAAAAGTAACATATTTTATTATAGCACGATCGTATGTTATCAGTCAACAACTTTTTATTGATAAAAATAATTAGCTCTATCGCTTTAGCACAATCGCTAAAACTACTATCGTATATAAAAATCCACAGAGACCTCTTTTCGTTTCTGTGGATTTTTTATCAAAATGATATAAGCTTTAAAAATTATTTAAAAAGATCGTCTTTACGTGCCTGTTCTGCCTTAGCCTCTCGCACTTTTTGCGCGATATGCTCTGGCTCTAACAATTTAAGAAGTGCCTCTACTTGATCTTTGTCGATATAAAGTTTATCCATATCAAAGTCGATATACTGATTAGCTTTAGAAGCTACCTTAGATGCAGATAAAACTAACTGATGTCTCGTTACATTTTGAGAAAAGATAAGTAGTTTTATCGTACTACGACGCACGCCAGTATACCAAGTACCAACACTTTTCCACTCAGGTAAAGCAACGAGGGATGTAATCTCTCTCTCGACCTCCACTGCTTCGCGTCTGGCGATTGCCTCCCACTCCAAATACTTTGTTAAAGCATTTCTAAAAGTTTCGTCCGTCCTCTTATCTTTAGCGTCAACTAAAGTAAGACGATAAATACTACCGATACTATCAGTCGTTACAAGCATAATTGCGCCTTTATGCTCATCTTTCTCTTTAACGATAGTCATGACAGCCAGCGTAGATTTTTCAAACCTACTTAAAACATTAATCGTATTAACCTCAATACTTCCTACCGCTATGGCATAAGGATCATCATTAGCCATGACCTGCGTTGCAAATACAGAAAAGAACAAAAGAACGCCAAAAACTTTTTTCATTTAGTTTCTCCTTTTTTGGCATTATACCATAAAAACATAATTTTATTCAATATTATTTTTATAAAAAAATACAATTTATTTATAAAATTACTTACTATATGATCTTTTTTGTATAAGGACTTTTCTTTTTCCCTTAAATCGGATATAATCAGAGGTAATCATGAAAAGTAAACAAGATTTCATTCGCAACTTTTGTATTATCGCCCATATCGACCATGGCAAGAGCACCCTTGCCGATCGTTTTATCCAGAAGACAGGGGTCGTTAGTGATCGCGACTTTAACGCCGCCGGTGGCAAGCAGATCCTCGATAGCATGGACATCGAGCGTGAGCGGGGTATTACCATTAAGAGCCAAGCCGTCGCCATGCAGTACACCGCCAAAGATGGCAACACCTACACCCTCAACCTTGTCGACACCCCCGGTCATGTCGACTTTACCTATGAGGTCTCGCGTGCCATCCAGAGTTGTGAAGGCGCGCTTCTCCTTGTTGATGCCAGCCAAGGCGTGGAGGCGCAGACCTTGAGCAACCTCTATCTTGCCATGGAGCACGATTTACATATCATTCCCGTTATTAATAAGATAGACCTGCCCTCTGCCGATATTGATCGCATCAAGCAAGAGATTGAGGATGACTTGGGGCTCGACAGCGATCTTGCCGTAGCCATTTCGGCAAAAAACGGCATCGGCATTGAAGATCTTTTAGAAGCGCTCATCGAACAAATTCCTGCGCCAAAAGCTCTAAGCGAAAAACCGCTCAAAGCCAATATTTTTGATAGCCACTACGATCCCTATCGAGGTGTTATCATCCACGTGCGCGTCTTTGAGGGGCGTTTAACCAAGGGGCAAAATATCCTCTTGATGAACACCCAAGCCCAGTATAAGGTAGAGACAACGGGCATTTTTCGCATCAAACTCGAGGAGAACGAAGCCTTAGAGGCCGGCGAAGTTGGCTACATTCTCGCCGGAGTTAAGAGCATTGGCGATTTACGCGTTGGCGATACCATCACCGACCTTGATAATCCTTGCGATGCGCCCCTTCCGGGCTTTAAAGAGGTCAAACCTGTCGTCTTCTCCTCCATCTACCCCCTCTCCAGCGACCAATACGACGAACTCACCGAAGCGATGGAAAAACTCCGTCTCAATGACGCTGCCCTTGTCTATGAAAAAGATTCCGCAGCCGCCTTGGGCGTAGGTTTTCGCTGTGGATTTTTGGGTCTTCTCCACCTCGAGGTAACCCAAGAGCGTATCGAACGTGAATTTAATCTTGGCATTCTCCTCACCAGCCCATCGGTGCGTTATCGCTTAACCGATAAAAAGGGGCATACTTGGATGCTTGACAACCCGGCAAAATACCCCGAGCCCTCCCAACTCGAACTCTGCGAAGAGCCGATGATCAAGGCAACCATCATCACCCCCACCGAGTATGTGGGATCGTTGATGGCGCTCTGTATGAAGAAGCGTGGAATTCAAGAACAGATGATCTATCTCGACACCAAGCGCGTGGAACTTATCTTCCAGATGCCCCTCGCTGAGGTGCTCTTCGACTTCTATGATAGCCTCAAGAGCCTCTCGCGTGGGTATGCTAGCTTCGATTACCAAGAGTCGGGCTTTGCTCCTACCGATGTCGTTAAGATGGATATTCTGCTCAATGGTGAGGTGGTCGATGCCTTAAGCCAGCTTGTCTTTAGAGGCAATGCCCGCGAACGTGGTTTGCAAATCTGCGAGCGACTCAAGGAAGAGATCCCCAAGCATCAATTTAAGATCGCTATTCAGGCGGCCATTGGTGGCACGGTGGTTGCACGGGAAACCGTTAGTGCCTTGCGTAAAGATGTTACTGCCAAGTGTTATGGTGGTGATATCACCCGTAAGAAAAAGCTATTGGAGCGACAAAAAGAGGGTAAAAAGCGCCTCAAAATGGTGGGCAATGTCGAGCTTCCCCAAAGCGCTTTCCTTGCAGTTTTAAAGAGTAAGGGGCCACAAGACTCATAATTTAGCTATCACTTGCCGACAAACTAAAAAGTTGATACAATTTTTCTCCTCATCACTATTTCTATAAGGATATTAGAGACTATATGCTTAGACATCGCTTGCTCCTCATATTAATTACCTTCTTTGGGTTCACCCTATCTGCGCAACAACAAAAACCGCCCAAAGCCAGCCAGAAACGTAGCGTCTCGGAGCGGGAATTTAAAAAGGCGGTGCAAGCCTTCTATCTTGGCGGAATGGAGAGTGCTATCGATATTCACAAGAAGAATATCCAAAAAGATCCGCTCTTCTTCGACTCCTACTTTGAGCTAACGGCGCTACTCAAAGAGCAGTCGCGCAACCAAGAGGCGGTAGAGGTTGTCGCCCAACTTTACGCCTATCACCCTAAACCGCAAGAGATCGTCGACCTCTATTTTATTACACTGGTACAAGCAGGCAAAATCGAGCAAGCCAAGGAGATAGAGCAACAGCTTATCCAGCCAGTAAAAACCGATCGCACGCGCTTTTATCAAGGCTTTTTGGCCTATCGTCAGAAGAATTTTGATCTTGCCATCCAGCACTTTGAAGAGACGCTCAATATAAATGGCTTCTTTGCTGGAGCGGCCTTCTTTTTGGCAAAAATGCATCAGGAGAAAGGAGACCATGCCAAAGCGATTGAGACCTTTCAGCGCACCCTACGTATTGAGCCCAATTTTACCTCTGCCTACTACCCCATGGCACTCTCCCAACTAGCATTGGAACAAACGCAATCGGCACTCACCAGCCTTAGACGTGCGCGCAATCTTATGCCTCGCTCCCAGCGTCTTAACAACAAAATCGCCGAGATCGAAGCGATACTACCTCCTGCCAAACCCGTCGATAACACCACTGCCATCAAGGATAATCGTCAAAAAAATGTACAAGTTCCAGCCATTAAGACCTTCTCACCCATCGTCGATAACCCGATTCCTATCCGTATTGGGTTGGTCGAGGATATCCGCGAATTACAGATCAAGACCGGTGGTGCATATCAGCTTCACAGCAAGCAACAACTGCTCCACACTAGCGCCGAAAGTGAGGTCTTATCGATTAAAGCCACCGTACAAGGTGTCGCGATTTACGATCGACAACAAACGCTTATCGCCCAGTCGTCAAACCCCATTCACCTCTCTTATCCCGATGAACAGTTAGCCACTGCCGTTTTTGATATCATCAACGGGGCGGGATATTACTTCTCCTCGGTGGTTACGCGCTATTATCGTGGCGATCTCGAATTTATGCCTCGCCCAAATCAGCGTCTTACCCTCGTTAATGAGCTCAACTTAGAGGATTATCTCTACAGCGTCGTCCCCTCCGAGATGCCAGCCTCCTGGCCAGAAGAGGCGCTCAAAGCGCAAGCCGTTGCCGCCCGTACCTACGCCCTAGCTACCATGGGAGGCTTTAAAGATCGGGGCTTCGACCTCTTGAGTAGTGTGGCAAGCCAAGCCTACACCGGGATGGCAGGCGAGCATGTGCGCTCTACCCATGCGGTAAATGCGACGGCTGGCATGGTGCTCTACTCAAAAATTACCAAAAAACTCCTCGTTACCTACTATAGCGCTAATCATGGAGGCTACTCCGAGGATGGACACTTGGTCTGGACGCACGCGGTAAAAAATGAACATCTAGCCGTAGCTGATCGCAAAGAAGACAACAAACGTAAAGAACCACTGCCACTCTTTCAGCTCAACCAGTGGTTACACTCGCGCCCACAAACGCATAGCAACTGGCCGAGAATGCACTCAAGTTTTGCTTTTAGAAGCGCCGTTTGGATCGACAATGACGACCTCCAAGCCCGCATCGCCCGCACCCAAGAGATTGGCACAGTTCATCGCCTCACCACGCGCCTCCGTGGAATCGGTGGGCGCGCCTCGCTCATCGAAGCCACAGGAAGCAACGCAAGCGTCGAAATTCGTGGCGATATTATTCGCTCGCGCTTTGGTGGCTTACGTAGTAACCTCTTCACCCTCGAGAGCATCTACACCGATAACGACTACCCCGAGTACTTTATCTTTACAACGGCGGGCTGGGGACACGGGGTGGGGCTCGATCAATCGGGTTCCGCGGGGATGGCTGCCGATGGCTACACTTGGCAAGAGATCCTCCATCACTACTACCCCAATGGGAAGATCCAACGCTATAAGCCTTAATCTTCTTAAAGCAACGTAAAAAAAGATTGACCGTGTTCAGGTTGGGTTACGCCAAAATAGTCGGCAACGGTGCTAGCCACATCAGCCATGGTCTCTCTTTCGCCAAGAAAAGCGTTGGACAACTCCTTGCCGTACACCAAAAGCGGAACGCATTCGCGGGTGTGGTTGCTATGCCCGATGGTTGGATCGTTACCGTGATCGGCCATGACAATGAGGCGATCGCCTACGGTCATTGCTTCGATAATCTTACCGATATAAGCATCTGATAACTCCAGCAAGTGCGCATAGCGTTGAACATCTTGCGCATGCCCAGCAAGGTCAGTCTCTT
This sequence comes from Entomospira culicis, assembly GCF_028748145.1. Taxonomy (NCBI): domain Bacteria; kingdom Pseudomonadati; phylum Spirochaetota; class Spirochaetia; order Spirochaetales; family Spirochaetaceae; genus Entomospira; species Entomospira culicis. The sequence goes on from NZ_CP118181.1 coordinate 977,954, forward strand.
GGATATTCAAGCAAATAAAGCCGTGGCTAATCTCGGCAATCTTCTCCAACGTCCACCTAAACAACATCTCTGTCGCCACCCCCGTCTGATTATGCTGGCTTTTCGAGTAGATCAAATCGGCCACTTTACCTAACAGCGCCACCTCGATGCCAGCCTCTTCAAGGATATGCACAATCTGCACGCGTGGATCGATGCCATAACCCAAGTGTAACACCCGATAGCCCCTTCGATAAACCCCACTCATCGGTGCATCCACCCCAGCATAATTTTCTTTATGTCGATAGGCATGAAGCAGATCGTTGAGTGTAACACCTTGCCCGCCAAAGGTAATCACCCGACCCACCATCGCCACGCTACGGACAATCATGCCAATCTTTAGAAGCTCCTCAAAAGAGATTGCATCTAAAATTCCCGTAACATTATAAACCATGCCTAAGTCCGTCTCTAAATTATCGCCAACACTCGCGACCTCATTGACCAATAAAATCGACGGTTCGCCATAGCGTCGTACCCGATATCCCGCCCAGAGCAACGCTTGCTCAACCTGAGGTAAGACATCGGCAAAAGGCATAATTAAGGGCGGTTTGGGCGTTGTCCCCATAATCTCCTGATGCCCCAAAAAAGAGTCCGCGCCCTCATGGCTTAGCGCGCTTCGCCCATAGCATGCCGTGCGGGAAAAATGATAATCGCCCAGCTCATGCCCAATAGCGTTCATCAAACCTAGCTGAAGCAAATGTGGAATCTTCAAACTACGCTCCCTAGCTAAAATATGCAGTGCCGTATTCGCCCCCGTATCTTGTGGACGTACCTGCGCTACATCTGCCATCGCACCCACGCCAAAACTGTCCAACACCACCACAATAAATCTACCCATGCTCTACTCCCCAAAAAGATCTATTCGCGATTTATTCGCCACGTAGATAGCGTCCTTGGCTGTCGTAAATGCCCTCAAGCTTGATATTTCCCGTATGAATCCCGCTCACCACCGCCACCTCACTGCGCGTAACGAAAATTTGCGTGCGAAAGGCCATCACTACCGAAGCGCCCACCGGATATAATCCCGTTAGCGGTAGGTGATAATCGATATTGTCTGCCGAAATCATTTGTGCAGGCACTTCTACCCGTTGATACCCGCCATCCACCTTGCTCACCAATGCTTCTTTGAGGTGTCCACGTCGATAGTAGCCACCACCATAGCAGTAACTACGCCCGTCAAAATGATGGGAAATTTCACTGACATAGACCATTGCGATCTTCTCGACTAATCCTGGATATTGATGTAATGGAGTCGTCCCCGTAAGCGCATGCCCCGGTTCTGCCTGCGCGCCACCCTTGGCTTTCACTAAGGGAATCGTTCCCGTGGCGCTACCCGAGGGTAAATTCAAAATCAAATGCGGATACTCCTCGCGCAACATCTCTTGCGCACGGTAAAGCGTATCGAGATTTGGGGTTGGTTTAATCTCTTTCTCCGCCTCGTGATATAAGAAGATAGGGAAAGAGGTTAAACCAGCGATATTGATATGCTTCAACGCTTTGACTTGCCGAATAAAGGCAGGAAGCTCCTCCAATGTAATACCCGCCTCTTGCCCTGGGTAGATCACATCATGTTTATCGGTGATGCGCAACAGTATCGATTGAACAATACCTAATTTTTCTGCGATAGCATTAATTTTAATAAATTTATCCATGCTATAGATAGTCATATAACGCGCGCCGTATTGCATAATGCGAAGCAATAGCGCCTCGGGCACTTGCACCAAATGACCCACATTTCCCAATGGAATATCGTGCTCCATCATGATTAACGCATCCCGATAATCTACCACCACCGCCGAAGAAAATCCAACATCAAGCAAGCGTTTAGCCACCAATGGATTACGGCCAATCTGTTTAGTCATAAAGAATAATGTAACATCACGCTCTTTGGCTGTTGCGACCATCGCACGTGCATTCTCTTCTATCTGATCCAAATCAAGCAGATACGTATCTGGCAAAATGCGCCCTTCACGGTGTAATTGCATCGCAGCTTCCAGTAGCCTAGGGTTATCCACCATTAATCTCTCTAAAAACATAAACCGTCCTTTTTACGTCTCGTTGTTTGCCGATAAAATCGCCAATAAATGTAAATATAGATAATCTAACTCATTTTGATGAAAAGAGATAGGTATCAGTAATGCTAAACGTTCCCACACCTGCACCACCTCATCATAATGGGGATCTTCGGTAATCTCGATGCTTAACGTCGCATCCATCTTAGCCACAGGCACCTCACTTTTACCTTGTCGGGAGGCAGCCATGGCTAGATGAATCAAAAAAGTCTCGCTAGCATCTTCATTAGTAACAATCTGATTAGCCAGTAAATCGTGTACAATTCTCTGTAAACCATCATAGATAACCTGATCAATCACGGCGTGTTGTAGCAAAATCGATAACTTCTGCTGTAGCATACCCACTCCTAATATTTAATAAAATATATGGTAAAAATCGATAAAATAGAGCGCATTTAGGCTCCTCCTCTTACATTTAATATGGCTTGCGAAAGGATACGCAAGATGGTATCCGCGCCGCTACGCATAGGGTTGATGCGGATCATCGTGGAGAGGGCTTCTGGGTGATAGCTACGGAACGTGCTCGAGGGGCGATAGAACATCGGGACGATCTCATAGCGCGACTCCGCCCCCACTGGATGCGGGGCAGCGCCCAGAAGCATCGCCTGATCGATAACCGCAGGGGCGATGGGTTGCGCTAGTTCAACCATCAAAACCTTCGACTGCGCATTGATCACAAAGGCATCTTTTATCCCTGCCACCTCGCCCGCTAAGAGACGATCGCGCACCTCGACCACCACTTGCGCCGAAATCGCCAAGGCAACCGGTGCATAGACCATGCCTCGCAATACCTCCATCGCCTCAAAGCCCTGCACTTGCAAACCACCCGAGTAATTCTCTTGACGAATTCTCTGGATAAATTGCGCCTCGCCCACCACACAACCCACGCCCGCAGGACCAAGCAGTTTAAAAGTCGAGAAAGTAGAAAGATTCGCTCCGCATTGCGTGCCAATCGCACGTGTCTTCATCACGGCGTAATTATCGTCGGTGAGGATCGGGAGATCCGCCTTAGCGCGACGTATCGTCGCAATCACTTCTGCCAAATCATAGCGATCGGTGGGTTGTTGTCGGGTAACTTGAATCAATGCTCCTGCAAAATCATGCTTCTTCACCGCACCTTTAATCGCCTCTAAATTATTGAAATCAACCAGAAAGAGCTCTAACTTTAGCATGCCAAACGAACTCTCGGTAGTGGGATAGATGGGAGCCTCATGCACCAAAATCTTCCCCCCGGATCTCATCATGGCGTGAAGCGCAAGGCGTAATGCCATTGTACCAGAGCCTCGCACCAAGATCGCCTCTTCGGCACCAAAAAAATCTGCTAGCACTTGCTCGACCTTTCGCGTGGTGGTAGGTTGATTGTACCCCGACACCACCCCTAAGTCGCCCAAGGAGAGGCTCTCAAGCCCCGTAAAGTGTTGGCTCATCACGTCTACCAAACGAAACTGCAATGCCATCGCCTGTGCTACGGTCAAACTCTCTAAAGGAAACACTTCCATCTTTTACTCTATCCTTTACCGAAAAATTGTTGCGGATTATCCCTTAACATTTGGGTAATGGCGCGCTGACTGAGTCCGGCTTCCAACGCCTTAGGCACGAATGTATCCAGTAAATAGCTATAGCCAATACCGCCAAATACCTTAAGGTGCGACTGACGCGTAATGTCCATCGAGAGCATGACCTGCCCAATATATCCACGTGCCTCTATCGCCTTGAGCATCGCGATACGTTGGCTATCGGGGAGATAGTTCTCCTTGCCGATGGTGTCAAACCCAATATAGACCCCTTGTTCCAACAGGCGCAAGGTATAATCAAGGTCGCCCTTTAGGTCGATATGCCCGAGCATCACCCGTGTAAGCTCGACACCTCTCTCTTGAAAAAATGCCATCTGCTCCTGCGCAAACGTACCCAACGTGCAGTGCGTGGCGATAGGTAAACAACTCTCGCGATGCACCATCACCGCCGCCTCAAAGAGCTTCTGCTCCAAAGGTGTCCAACCATCTTTACTCGTACCAATCTCCCCAATAATCTGTGGCTTAATCGTCGTGCCATCCAACCCTTCGGCAATCTCTTTATGCATCACCTCGGCGATCTCTTTAGCCTCACATTGACTAAACCATGGCTCAAACGGCGCATAAAATTTCTGGGTATAAAATCCCGTCGCTTGAAGAATATTCATGCCACTAGCCCTTGCCACCTCGGCGACATATTGCGCATCACGGTGCATACCCAGCGTAGTTACATCGACAATATTACGCACGCCTTTCGTATACAACGCGCGATACTCCGCCACCGTCGCCTCAAAATGACGCAGGAGTGTGTCGCTATTACCCTTTACATAAGAGAGATCAATCGTTGTATGTTCGTGGATATAAGTTATACCATCTACTAACATTATGCGCTCCTATGCCAAACCAAAAACCACTAAAATATTCGCAACGATTCCTACCAATAACGCACCCATCGGGCCAATCGCCATCGGGATAAATCGCTTCTTAAACGTACCATTTAATAGATACAATCCCGCCACCAACATCGCTCCCCACGCCGGCGCAATGGCCATCGCCGCCATCATACCACCAATCAACAACGCAAACTCCAACACCTTAGTTACTGCGGTGCGCACATGATCGCCTGTCTCGCGTAGCGCTGGGAATTTATCCAAAAAGAGCGCAAATTGCGTCAAAAGAAGCACCTCTAAGCTCATCCATAGCGCACCCAAACCCAGCGCCAACCATGGATTTCCACGCATCGCCATCAGCGATCCAATCACAAAGACCATCTTAATGCCCGATGGCGAATAAATTCCCGTGGCAATTCCCGTCGTAATCACCAAGGGGATAAAGCCCAGCACCCGTGCCAACTCGGTCATCCATGCCGACCCAAAGTTCCCTTCTTGATATAACGGTGCCGACAATGCGCTCTCGGCCACCATGCCTAAAGAGGCGCTCATCGCGATAAGCCCACCCGATAAGGCAAAGAGATACCAGCGCTTACGGATAATTTGCACGCGTTGACTAAACAAATTCAGCATCTGTGCCTGCATGGTGCTCTTGGCTCTGCGATCGGTCATAGCGAAACCCAACATAAAAATCATGCCCACCAAGAGCGACATCGCATTAGCATTGAGGAGAACCACCCGATCTTGCCAGGTGATTGCGCCAAATTTCCCCACCAAAATTTGTGTCAACAGGACAAAAATTGTCGTGAATAAGCCTCGCTTCCAGCCATACTGTAATGCCACCACCAACGCCGGAAAGAGCGCAAAAGCCACCAGCACCACCGACGAAACCAACGCCAGCTCCCCTAAAAAATTATAGGGTAACATCGCGAAAAGTGTCTCTAAATGCTCCAATCCCGTCGCTACCAGCAACCCATAAAAACCACCAGCCAACAAGACCACGGCGTGCGTCCACCCACCCTTATTGGGGAGATAGGTACCCAACATGTCGGTGCCCAAGAGCAACACGTGTACAATAATCACCCCCGTGGCTAACGAAGGGGGAATAAAGCCAATCACGTAGCCGATGCTAAAGGCAAAAGAGGTCAGCGCCAAGGAACTCTTGCTGGTACGCCCCTCCTTATGCTCCAGCGCAATCGGACGTAATGCATCGTTAAACACCGCAATATTTTGATTCGCCATCCACGTAGCAAGCATCCCCAATAACGGTAAAAGAGTCCAAGCCATCAC